>CALUUX010000079.1 GCA_944324085.1 uncultured Mailhella sp.
CCTTTGTATTCACACAGTTTTCTCAGAATTTCCCCTATCGTTCTGCGATACTTTCCGTATATCAGCTTACGCCTGAACTTTGGAGCGAAGACGATGTGATACTTGCAGTTCCAACGGGTATGGTTTAAACTTTGGTCATTCATTGTTGGGTTCCTTTGTGTATAGATTGCGAGTCGAGACAACTTGTTATCTCACAAAGGAGCCCTCTTTTTAATTTATTTAAAGGCTTCGCCTTTTTGGAACTCCCCGCATAGCGGGGAGTTTTCGACCTTAAAAAAAGGCTGCGAAATATCGCAGCCCTTGAAATTCGCTGGTGCCGAGGGACAGAATCGAACTGCCCACACGGGGATTTTCAGTCCCCTGCTCTACCAACTGAGCTACCTCGGCACAACGAAAGAACTATATATTTTCTAAACGCAAATAGCAAGTCTTTTTTATTGATCCTCGCTATTCCGTCAGATTGCCTGGCCCTTTAGGAATAGACGCTTCCACGATTCGCACCTTGTAGTCGCTCGCTTCGGCCGGGGGATTAACAAAGATAACCGTAAACGGCACTTCATTTCCAGGCAGTACGTTGGTGTTGGCTTCCACAATGTCGAGCTTGTTATTGAGCACTTTATCCAGCTCATCCTTATCGAGCAGTTCCAGCTGAAAAGAACTCATGCTGTTGCCGGCAAGCTGCTGCTGTGAAACAAGCTTATTGCCGTTGGCGTCATACAACTCAGCCTCCAGCTTGATAAATTCCCGGGGAGCGGGAAAATTATTCTTGACCTTGCCTTCGATGATGACAAGATTGCCGGCCTTTTCATTCTTCACCTGATACTGCCGCACATCGCGGAGCTCCAGTTCGCTCACCAGCGAAACAGGATCGGAAGGATCCGCCATATCCCAGCCGAAATACGGAGCGACAAGCCCCTTCAACCCGTCAAGATAGTGGGTGTTCTGCCACATCCATCCACATCCGGCCGCAAGGGCAACGCATACCAGAAAACTTGTCACGCGCGGTAGAATGGAACGTTTTTTGCGAGGCATGTCCAGGCCGCCAAAAGACGCCGCACTGTCGCCGTCAAGACGAAGGCCCTGGGATGACCGTTCTTCCGGCAGAGTATGTCGACCGTCACGGGGCTCGTCCATGGACAGCTCAAGCCCCCCGCCAAGCGAAGCGTTTCGACTTCCGCCAAGAGAAAGTCCGCCTTCATAGGAGACGGAGGAACGTTTCTCCGGGCTCGCGTCGCCAAGCTCCAGACCGTCGTTGTGCGATCTGTTCCTGCCTTTTGACTCTCCGCCCAAGGTCAGACTCCCTTCGACTGGAGGTTCCGCCCTTTCCTCCGCAGAAAGCGTAAAGATATGCCGACAGACCGAACAACGAAGTTTGGCTCCGGGCTTCACCTTTTCATCGGGCAGACGATAAACCGTATTACACTGTGGGCAGGTAACATTCATGAAACAATCTCCAACATGATGTATAGCGCATTCGCAACCATACGCCGCTCGCATCAGCAGTCAAGCAACTCATAAATGGCCGGAAGAGTGCGATATCTTTCGGCGTAGTCCAAGCCGTAGCCTACGATGAATCCCGCAGGGAGGTCGAACCCGACGAAATCGGAACGAACGGAAAATTCCCGCCGTTCCTTTTTGTCAATAAGCGCGGCAAGTCGAATGGACTTTGCCCCGCGAGACGAAAAATAACGCATGAGGAAGTCCATGGACCGTCCGGTATCCACAATATCTTCCACAATAAGCACATGGCGTCCTTCCAAGGAAATTTCCACGTCCTTGGTTATTTGCACATGCTCACTGCTGCTGGCCCTGTCGCCGTAGCTGGCAAGGCGGACAAAATCAATAAGCACGTCCGTTTTCATGGCGCGAACGAGGTCGCTGAAAAAAGGAAAAGCTCCTTTCAGCACGCATACGGCCACCACGGAGTCATCGCGATAGACGTCGTCAATTTGCGCGGCCAGCTCCTCGACGCGCCGCTGAATGACCGCCGCGCTGAAGATTTCTCGCATCCGATTCATGCCTGTCACCGCCTGATGAGACTCATGAGAAACTGTTTCATTTCCGGACCGGGAACATAGCCGGCCTCGCTCGCTTCAATATGTCCATCCCTGTTGTAGATGACATTGAAGGGAATGGCGTCTATTCTGTACGCGCGCGCCAATTCCTCCCCTCCATAGTAGACGGGATACGCTCCCATCATTCCCATGGACTTTACAAAGGAATCGGCTTCACGGATATTCTGATCGATGGCTATGCCTATGATAAGCAGATCTTCGGCAGGAATTTCTTTCCGCATCTGCATGAGTTCCGGAATTTCACGACGGCATGGGCCGCAGAACGCCGCAAAAAAATTCACCAGTATAACCTTGCCGTGATTGGCGGCAAGCTCATCCAACAGTTCGTAGGTGTGCACCTGTTTAAGCTGCGCGCCCTTTTCCTTGCCCCAAGCCGCTCCGGTGGGAAACATCAGCGTCACAGCGACGACCGCGGTCAACAACGCTCCAGCCATACGACAAAAAAAGCCCAGCGGCTTTTCTTTCATAATCGAACTCCTTCCTTTTCCTCAAAACTTATGGACGCGGAAGCTTTCCTCCCACGAACTTTTTTAGGTGTACTGAAAATCGTTGAAAACGCCAACCTTAAACTATAGGATACATTCCGGCAATCACGCTTCCACCCCCGGACGCGCTGCTGAAATGAGGATGACTCCATGACGAAAATTGCCGATGCCCCCGAAGCCGAATTGCTGACCTCCACAGACGAGAGGAAAAAGCGAGCTTCTGCGCGTGTCAAAAAAAATAAGAAATCCCAGAAGGATAGTGATATCATTGATATCACTGCGGAGCCCGTGGCGGAAGTTTCCTCTTCCGAAGCCCCCTCCCAGGGATCAACGGCGGACGAGTCCGAAAAAAAATCAGGAAAGCGAAGTCGTCGCGACCCGTCTAAGCCCGCGGCCACGCCCGATGAAGGCTCCGAAGAACGTTCTTCCTCGAATGGAACGACGGACGAAACAGACGAAGAGGATTCTCCGGAAGTCATGGAAGCCGAACTTGAGCGGGCCCAGGATGGAGAACTCCTTCCAGAAGACACGCCTCTTGATGACGCAAACTTTGATGACTTTGACGATCACGGCCGCGTCATTGATCTCGGCAGCAATCTGCCCGCCATCGCGCAAGACAGACTGCCCAGCGTGTCTGTGCGCGACAATCTCCAGAGCTATCTCCGAGAGGTCAGCAAATTTCCCCTGCTGGAACCGGAAGAAGAAACGGAACTGGCGCGCCGCGTGCGCGATCACGGCGACACGGAAGCGGCGTTCCGCATCATCTCCTCGCACCTGCGTCTCGTCGTGCGCATCGCCATGGATTTTCAGCGACGCTGGATGCAAAACGTGCTGGATCTGATCCAGGAGGGAAACGTCGGACTGCTTCGGGCCGTCAATAAATTTGATCCCGACAAAGGCATAAAATTTTCCTATTACGCGTCGTTCTGGATTAAAGCCTACATTCTCAAGTTCATCATGGACAACTGGCGCATGGTGAAAATAGGAACCACGCAGGCGCAACGCAAACTTTTCTACAATCTAAACCGCGAACGCCAAAAACTGCTCCTCCAAGGCTTTGATCCCGACGCCGCCCTCCTTTCGGAACGTCTCGGCGTTACGAAAGATCAGGTTGTGGAAATGGAACAGAGGTTGGACGCTGGAGACGTATCTCTTGATCTGCCCGTGAGCGACGACAGCGGCAGCGCGTCCCGCATGGACTTTTTGCCCGCGCTCGGTCCGGGCGTCGAGGAAGGCATCGCTGATTCTGAAGTGTCGCGTCTGGTGCGCGACAGCATTCATGAGCTCATTCCATCCCTTTCCGAAAAGGAAGTCTACATTCTGGAGCACAGACTTCTGACCGATGAACCCGCCACGCTCAGGGAAATCGGCGAACGTTACCATGTCACCCGTGAACGCATACGCCAGCTGGAAGCGCGCCTGCTGGAAAAATTGAAAGAACATCTCGGGCGCGAGATCAAAGACTTCTCGGAAGAATGGATACAGCCATAGCTCTTCCGCCCACAGGAAATCCATGTTCAGCCATACCCCATCCCTTCTCCGAGTCCGGCGCCTTCTTTCCTCTTCCATGCAGACAAAACGACTCATGGTCACTTCGACGCTCGCGCTCATGCTGCTCCCCGCAGGATGCACGGCCACAGGCAACCGCCCTGCCTCTGGTCAGGAATCTTTCCTCTCTCCCGCCAAACTCACGCCGCAGGCTCCTTCGCATCGCGCCGAGCTCATTTTCGCGCAGTTAAAACTTGATAGCGCGTTGGCCCGTAATGACCATGACGGTATTATTGACGCCGTCGATCGCCTGCTCAAATTCGGCACAGGATCCTATCGCCTGCCTTCGTCCGCGCCGCTTATCGACGCCGCTATCTGGCTGCTGGCGCATGAAAACGAAGAAGAAGCCCTGACGCTGATCAAACAGGCGTCCAAACAGATGCCTGACGATCTCGCTCTGGTTTCCTTGCAGGCCGATCTGCTGATCCAGCACAACAAGAGAGACGAAGCCATCGCTCTTCTGCGCTCGTTTGCCGCAAACCACCCTTCCGACGGTCAGGCGCAGGCGGAGCTCGCCCTTGTGCTTCTGCGCAGCGCGCAAGCCGAAGAAGCCATGAAAGTCTTCCGCCGCATTCCTGAAAAACAGCTCACGCCGCAGATGCGCTTTGCCTACGCGCAAACACTCAATGTTTCCAATCGTTTTTCCGAGGCCAAACGTCAACTGGAAATTGCCGTCAAGGAAGACCCTGCCTACGCCGAAGCCTGGCAGCTTCTTGCCCTGACTCATGAAGAGCTCGGACATAAGGGCGAGGCGGAAAAAATTTATCGAAAATTATTGCAGACTGATCCCGACAATCGCAGCGCGCGCTTATTCCTCCTTCGTCTTCTTCTGCAGAACAATCAGATGGACGACGTCGTCACGCTTGTCGCGGAAACGGAGGATCCGCTGCATTTTTCCGTCGCGGCCGCGGCCATGCTCATGGACGACAAGCGTCTCGACCAGGCTGAAAAACTCCTGACCCGTCTGGAAAAACAGGAAAACATGCCGGACGGACTCTACTTCTATCATGCCGCGTTGCTTTATGAGGGGAACAACGAAGCCGACAAGGCTCTCACCTATCTCGATAAGGTGTCCGCGCAAAGCTCGGAGTATGACAAGACACTCCGAATGAAAGTGCGGATACTCTACGAGCAAAAGCGTTTTCCCGAAGCTCTGGTAGCCCTTGAAGCCCTGAGGGAACTGCACCCTACGGACGCGGAACCCCTGCTTCTGGCCTCGGAGCTGCATGCCAGCCTGAAGGACTTCACGGCGGCCTCCAAAGACGTGGAAGAGGCTCTTCGTCTGCATCCCGACAATGAAGGAGCCGCCTTCCAGCAGGCCTATCTGCAGGAAATGCAGGGCAACAGAAAAAAGGCCATGGAGCTCATGGAAAAATTCATTGCCCGATATCCCGACAACGCCTTGGCGCTCAACTACGTTGGTTACAACTTGGCCGACAGCAACCAAGAACTGGACAGAGCCTATAAACTCATTCAACGAGCCGTGGAGCTTGAACCCGACGCCGACTTCATTCTCGATTCTCTGGCGTGGGTTCATTTCCGTCGCGGAGAACTGGATGAAGCCTGGGAACAAATCCAGAAAGCTCTGAACGCTTCCGACAAAGACGCGCCTCGAGATCCTGCCATGCTTGAACATTACGGCGATATCGCAGCCGCCAGGGGCGATAACGCCTCTGCTAGAAAAGGCTGGCAAAGTTCCATGGAACTATTTGAAAAATTTGGATATTCAGAAGACGCCGCCAGAGTGCGGCAAAAGCTGGAAACGCTATGACGAAAACAAAATTTTTCCTCCCCCTGATCGGTCTTGCCCTTGCTGCCGCGCTGTGCGGCTGCTCGCCTAAGGGAGCCTCCATTGTTCCGGAAAGCGAAGCCGACACGCGCTGGCAGGCCTTTATTCATCGCTCCTCACGTCCGGCGGCCTACGACGTGCTCTCCGGCAGTTTGCGCTTCGGCCCCACAAACGATACCAGACGCGTCACCTATCTGCTTTGGTCGTCCGCCATTGAAGCCCCGTCTCTCCTCGATGACCAGGGGCATGAACCGGCCGGTCTCGACGACGCGGACTTTGACGCAAAAGCCCCCGACAACGCCCGAACCATTCGCCTTGAAGTCAACGCCGGCGTTGGGGCAAACATCGCCAAGGCCGTCTTTGAAAACGGACAGATGCTTCTCGTTCTGCCGAAAGACCAAAAAGCCTACGCCGGAGCGGAAACGCCGGATACGCTGCGACGCCTGCTCGGACTCCCCCTTCCCATGCGCATGAACCGACTTAACGACTTTCTTGCAGGACGTTATCTTTCCGCTCTTGACGTCCCCGCTCCGGAGCGATACCTCACCGGAGGTAACGGCAATATTATCTATTGCTATAAAAGCAACGGACGGAACTACGAGCTGGAGCTGGATCCCAAGGCTTTGCCTGTCCGCTGGAGCGTCGAAGGACGATGGTCGCTGAACATGGCTTATGACGAAAAGGAACTGCCTCGCCGTCTTGACGGAACCATGGAAAGCGACGGCACCGAAATGCGCATGGTGTTGCTCGTCAAGGAACGCCGCTCCGCAGGCAGCCTGCCCGAAACCAGCATGCGACTGGACGTTCCGGCGAGTTTTGCCGTCTATTCGCTGGATCAATAACCGGGGGGGCACCCCCCGCACACAGCCACAGTGCCATTGGAGACTGAAATGAGCATTATTTACATCGCGTCCGACCATGGGGGATTCAATCTCAAAACGTTCCTTGTGAAATACCTGAAGGAAAAAGGACACGATGTGCATGACCTCGGTCCTTCCGATCCCGCCAGCTGCGACTATCCGCTCAAAGCTCAGGCCGTGACGGACGCCCTTCTTAAAGATGAAAACGCGTTTGGCGTGCTTGTATGCGGAACGGGCATCGGAATGAGCATGGCCGCAAACCGCGTGCCCGGCATTCGCGCCGCGTTGTGCACCAGCGAATTTCACGCCTCGTACGCCCGCGCGCATAACAACGCCAACATCATCTGTCTTGGCGAACGCGTTTCCGGCCAGGGCATCGCCGCAAGCATGGTGGACGTGTTCCTGAACACCCCCTTTGAAGGCGGACGTCATCTGCGCCGCATCAATCTGTTCAACAAGTAAGTCAGTCGAGTAGCTCATGCCGAAAATACGGGAAGTCTATGTCTGCCGATCCTGCGGAGCCCAAAGCGCGCAGTGGCAGGGGCAATGCCCGAAGTGCCGGGAGTGGAACACTCTTGAACTTACCCGCATTGCCCAGACTCCCTCGGCTCGCTCTCACGCCGCCAGACACGCCTCCGCGACGCGTATCCAACCTCTGGCCAGCGTGGCGTGCAGCGACCATTCCGCCTTCGGAACCGGCCTTGACGCGCTGGATCGCATCCTTGGACGCGGCTTTGTCCCTGGCGCAGCCATTCTTGTAGGCGGAGAACCGGGCATAGGAAAATCCACGCTTCTTCTCCAGCTGGCCGGAGCCGTGGCCCGAGAAGACAAAATCATCCTCTATGCCAGCGGGGAAGAATCGCTTCCCCAGATCAGAAGCCGGGCGGAACGCCTCGACGTGCTGCACGACAATCTGCTGGCCGTGGCCACAAGTCGCGTGGAAGAGCTCTTTCCCGTTCTCGACGAGCCGGAGAACGCTCCCGCCCTCATGATCGTGGACTCGGTGCAGACGCTCGCCTCCGATAACGCCGAAGGACTTCCCGGCAACGTCAGTCAGGTGCGCACCGTGGCCACGGAACTTGTGGAACGATGCCGTCGGGCCGGAACCACGCTGGTTCTGGTGGGACACGTCACGAAAGACGGAACGCTCGCCGGCCCGAGACTGCTGGAACATCTGGTGGATACCGTCATTTCTCTGGAGGGCGACCGCCGGGAAATGTTCCGTATGCTCAGGGTGCTGAAAAACCGCTTCGGCCCCAATCAGGAGCTTCTCATTTTCCGCATGGTCCGCAAGGGCCTCGAACTGGTGGAAGACCCTTCCACGTTCTTTCTCGGCGCGCGCGACACATCTCTGAGCGGCACGGCCGTAGTCATGGCCGTGGACGGGCAGCGGCCTTTTGCCGTGGAAATACAGGCTCTCGCGACCAAGAGTTATCTTTCCATCCCACGCAGGACGGGTCTCGGATTCGACGTCAACCGTTTGCATCTGTTGCTGGCCGTTCTGGAAAAAAGACTGCACCTCAACTTCGGCCAGGCGGACATCTATGCCAAAGTGGGCGGAGGCATGCGCCTTCAGGAACCCGGTCTGGACCTCGCTTTGGTGGCGGCTCTCCTCTCTTCCTTCTATGACATTCCGCTGCCGGAACGGTGCGTACTTTGGGGAGAAGTGGACCTCAATGGCCAGGTTCGACCCGTTTCCGGTCAGGACATACGCATGAAGCAAGCCTTACGTCTCGGCTATTCTCCCATCATTTGCCCGGAGAATCCCAAAAGCCGGGGCATCGCCACCGTTGCCGATCTTCAGCGCATCCTTTTTCGCAAAGGATGACGCTCGACCTTTTTACGTTTTCCTGTCAAGGCGATGACGAATTTTATCGGTCTTCGCCCTCCGACGTTCCAACGCCGCAATCTTTTTCGACTCCCTCCAACGTCGTCATCGCATGCGATGCGAAACGCGTCCGTTCGCCTCAAATAAATTCACTAAACGCTAAGGAATCAAAAAGCCGCCGGAAGTCCGTCCGACGGCTTTTCGCTCGCATGACATGAAAAGTTATGCGTCCTGCACGCGCGGCCAATACAAGCATACCCAGTCATCGGCTTCCGGATTTTCCTGGCTGGCGGAACGCGTGGGATCGCTGGCTGGGGAAGGCATGCGCAGTTCTCCGGCCGTCCCCATGGATGCATAGGCTTCCACCATGCCCGGAACCTGAACGGACAGAAAACCGGACAGAATCAGACAACCGCCTGGCTTCACCAGCGGCATGAGCGAAGGTGCCATTTCTTTCAGCGGGCCGGCAAGAATGTTGGCGATAACCGCGTCAAACCTCTGACCTTGCACCAGTTCTACGCTTCCTTCCTGAATCTCGAACTCTCCTCCCACCCCGTTCATCTCACAATTTTCCCGGGCGTTGCTGATGGAAAGGGGATCAATGTCGGCGCCGAATCCGGAAAGCCCGAACTTGACGCACCCTATGCCGAGAATTCCCGTGCCCGTGCCCATGTCGAGAAAACGCTGTCCAGCTTTCAGCACGCCGGCGCTATGAAGAACGCTCATGGCTTCAAGACACATGGTCGTGGTGGGATGATGCCCCGTGCCAAAGGCGGATTTCGGCTCAATAATGATGGGAAGGCGTCCTTCCGTCGGCGTGTCCTTCATCCAGGGCGGCAAAATGAGAAAGTCTCCGGCCTTCACAGGAGTGAAATAACTGCGCCATCCGGCAAGCCAGTCTTTATCGGGAATAATCTCCCCGCGCATGGTCGCGCCAGGCAGCATGGCCGATATCGCGCGTTCCACGGTTTCGCGCTCTTCCTCGCTCTCCGATGTGACGCGCAACAGCATGTCACCGGTCGGCAATGACTCCTCTTCCCAGCCCGACGCGGCGTTCTGAGCGACCAACGCTTCGGCAAGGGGAAAATCTTCTTCTCGAACAACGATATCCAGACGATACAACTGCGGCATATTGAAACTCCTGCCGTTTTTGTTTGCTGACACGCGGCGAGTCCCGCCTTCCGGGATGTATCACCGGAGCCGACGCTTGCCAAGGAAGACTTGACAGCCGTCCCTCTTCTGCCGCACATTCGGCACGTCGCGCCCTTTCTCGGGCTCTATTTTATTATATCGGAAACAATCATGGATCTCAACGGACTCATCGTCGGCCTCGGCAATCCTGGGGCCCAGTACAGAGGCACTCGTCATAATATCGGCTTCATGGCCGTGCAAACCCTCCTGGAAGAAACGGAACGGGGTAACGGTCGCGCTCCGGAACAGATTTCCGGTTCCCGATTCAACGCGCTGCTCTGGCGCATTCAAATACCCGGTGGCGGAACATGGCTCGTCGCCGAGCCGCAGACCTTCATGAATCTGAGCGGCGACGCCGTTCAGCCTCTCATGGCATGGTACAAGCTCAAGCCGGAGCAGCTTCTTGTGGTGCACGACGAACTCGATCTGGAACCGGGACGGCTGAAACTGAAAAAGGGCGGCAGCGCGGCCGGACATAACGGCATCAAGTCCATCCAGCAACGCCTGGGCACGCCGGAGTTCTACCGTTTGCGCGTGGGCATCGGCAAACCGGAACAGCGCGAACAGGTCATTTCCTGGGTGCTTGGACGATTTTTCGATCAGGAACGAGAAATCATGGAAAAGACGTTTCCTCACATCGTGGACTCCATCATCCGTTTTGCGGTCGACGGTCCGGAACGAGCCATCAACGTCGTCAATACCCGCAAAAAATAGCTCTGACCCGTTCAGGGCTTGCCAATGGCGGAAAAAATATCTATAGTTCTTCTGCCGGTCGGCTTTCTTCGGCTGGTCTCCCTCTCTTCTTCTCTTTTGTCTTCGTGTTTTCCGACACGACATTTCCTTACATTCTCCTTTTCCCGGTGGTATCTCTATGCCCATACGGAAACGTAAAGCTCCTGTTGAGCCCGAAACTGTAGAATCTGCCCCTCTCCTCGACGAAAGCGTCCTGAACCTTACAGAGCTCAAGACCCGCAAAATGCAGGATCTGATGGATCTGGCGGAAAAATATCAGCTTGAGAACGCCAGCTCCATGCGCAAGCAGGAACTCATTTTTGCGCTTCTGCAGGCCTGCGCCTCCCAGAACGGCGTCATTCACAGTGACGGCGTGCTGGAAATACTGCCCGACGGTTACGGCTTTCTCCGTTCTCCGCTGTGCAGTTACATGCCCGGCCCTGACGACGTCTATGTCTCTCCTTCCCAGATTCGCCGCTATCACCTGCGCAAAGGCGACTGCGTTTCCGGTCAGATACGTCCGCCTAAAGAAGGCGAACGTTACTTCGCGCTGGTTCGCGTCAACGAGATAGGTTTTGAACCGCCGGAAAACGCTCGTCATCTGGTTCTTTTCGATAATCTCACGCCCGTATATCCCGATCAGCAGTTCTGCATGGAGACAGACTCCAAAAACATGTCGTCGCGCATCATCGACCTCATGTCTCCCATCGGTCGCGGGCAACGCGCGCTCATCGTGGCCCCCCCGAGAACCGGCAAAACCATACTGCTGCAGACTATAGCCAACGCCATCAACGCCAATTATCCCGATGTGTACCTTATCATTCTTCTCGTGGACGAGCGTCCGGAAGAAGTGACGGATATGGAACGCACGGTGAAAAACGCGGAAGTCGTGAGCTCTACATTCGACGAACCGCCGCAGCGTCACGTTCAGGTATGCGAAATGGTGCTGGAAAAAGCCAAACGTCTCGTGGAGCGCAAACGCGACGTGGTCATTCTTCTCGACTCCATCACCAGACTGGGCCGCGCCTACAATACCGTCACTCCCTCCAGCGGACGCGTTCTTTCCGGCGGCCTGGACGCCAACGCGCTTCAGCGGCCCAAACGATTCTTCGGCGCGGCCCGCAACATTGAAGGCGGCGGCTCCCTCACCATCATAGCCACCGCGCTCATCGACACCGGCTCCCGCATGGACGAAGTCATTTTTGAAGAATTCAAGGGCACCGGAAACTGCGAAATCTATCTTGACCGCCACCTCTCCGATAAACGAGTCTTCCCCGCCATCGACATCAACCGTACCGGCACCCGCAAGGAAGACCTGCTGTTGGGCGAGGACGTGCTCAACCGAGTGTGGATTCTGCGCAAAATTCTCGCCCCCATGTCCCCCATCGACAGCATGGAATTCCTGCTGGACAAAATGAAAGGCACCAAAAGCAACAAGGACTTTCTCAACAGCATGGGACGCTGACGCGCTTCTATCCTCGCACAAAAGCCGTTGACAATCTGCCTTTTGCGGTGCATAGTCCCTTTCGCATCGGGGATTTTTCCCTTGCGTCCGTGGCTCAGCTGGATAGAGCGACAGCCTCCGGAGCTGTAGGTCGCGCGTTCGACTCGCGCCGGGCGCACCATGAAACATCAGGGATACCGACATCCGGTATCCCTTTTTTCGTATCTTTCCGCCGCACAGACAAGAGAGGCCTTATGCACGTTCTGCGACTTCTCCTCCTGTTCTCCGCCTTCCTGATCGCCGGCTGCGGGTCCTACTATAACGTTTCCGTCGACTCTTTGAGAGACGCCCAGCAGCCTGCGGGCACGATATACGTCGTCCAGCCCGGCAATGACGGAGTCTCCCAAAGCGATCTTCTTTTCCGGGAAGTGCTCCGTCAGATCACCCCCTCTTTCCAGGCACGAGGATACTCCATTGTCGACGACATAAAAAAGGCTGACAACGTGACCGTGGTCAGCTATTGGATGGAGGAACCTCGCGTGCACATAGCCACAGACACCATCACGCGCTCCTACCCCGTGATGGTTGGACGGGGCAGGCATCAACGCATTGAATATGTCTATGTCGACGAGCCCGTCGTGACGAGCACGACCGTCTACACAGCCAACCTTCTTCTTGAAGCTTATTCCCTCACAGCCGACAAACAACGGGATCGACAAATATGGAGAACCGCCCTGCGATGCTCCAGCGGCACCGAGGACTTCCACACGCTGCTCTTCAGTATGGTTCAGGTCCTGCCAAGCGTTTTGAGCACGCAAAGCAACGGCCTCAAACGCTATGAAGTCTTTCTTGGCAATGACGGAGAAATTGAGGTTTCGGATCAATCTGAAGGGTGGCTCTGAAATCTGCCTGAAAACTCCGACTTTCGTCGATGTTTGCCGCTCTGAACTCAACGCTCCCTCGCTTTCCGAAACAGAACTGCTCCCCTTACGCTTTTCTGAATTCGCCGCTTTTTCTTCCCCCCGCGCACCCATACCGCTTTCGCGCCGACAATAACTTGTTCTGCCAACAACATTGCGCACTTGCCCAGCTCGCCCATTCCTGATATTTTGAAATGGAAAGGAGCGTGAGCCCATGGAATTTTCTCTCTTCGGGCAACAGTTTTCTCTGTTTCCCATCATTCTCTCTCTGAAGGTCGCAGGGCTCTCCACCCTTGCCTCCCTGATTCTTGGAACTTTTGTTGCCAGACTCTTGGCCAGGCGACGCTCCGTATGCGCGGCGGTCATTGACTCCCTGTGTACGCTCCCCATGGTTCTGCCGCCGACGGTGCTTGGCTATTATCTGATCCTGCTGCTCGGCCAGAAAGGTCTCTTCGGCCCCGCGCTGAAGCAATTAGGGTTTCAGTTCATGTTTTCCTGGCAGGGGGCCGTGGTAGCCGCCACGGTCGTTGTTTTTCCCCTTATTTATAAATCTGCCAAAACGGCGTTGGAACAAGTGGACGCCAACGTGGAAAAAGCCGCCAGAACGCTTGGGGCCTCTGAAATCGCCGTCTTTTTTTCCATCAGCCTGCCGCTCGCCGCTCGCGGCATTCTGTCCGGCGCCATGCTTGCTTTTGCCAGAGGCATGGGGGAATTCGGCGCTACGCTCATGCTGGCGGGCAACATTCCCAACAAAACCCAGACGCTCGCGCTTGCCATCTACGACGCCTTCCAAGCCGGCAACGACGCCCTCGCCGCATGCCTTGTTATTCTGACTTCCGGCATCTGCGCCGCCATACTCATAACCGCTGATTATCTGCTGGGAGGTTCCCGGTGATTGATCTGTCCGTTCAAACCACGCTCAGGGGAAAGCATGGAGCCTTTTCTCTTGACATTCACCTTCAAAGTTCCGCCAATCGCCTGGTGCTGTTCGGCCCCTCCGGCTCGGGAAAAACGCTGAGTCTGCAAATGATAGCCGGTCTGGTACATCCTAAAACCGGACATATCGTCATGGACGATACCATTTTTTTCGATTCGGCGCAGGGAATAAATCTGCCGACGCGCAAGAGACGCGTCGGCTACGTCTTTCAAGACTACGCGCTGTTCCCGCACATGACGGTATGGCAGAATCTCGCCTTTGCCCTCCGTCAGCAGGAAAAACGCCTCCCTCTTCTTGGAAACGCCTTTCGCGCCATCGTTCCGAGCCGCCTCAACGACGAGCAGCAGGACTCAATACGATACATTCTTGAGCTGCTGGAAATTTCCCATCTTGCGGAGCGCAGGCCCGCCCAGATATCCGGCGGCCAGAAACAACGCGTGGCTCTGGCCAGAGCCCTGCTCATTTCTCCGCGCCTGCTCCTTCTCGATGAACCGTTCGCCGCTCTGGATCCGCTTCTGAGGATACGGATGCGTAAAGAAATCGACAGCATTCTTCAGGACTGCGGCGTCCCCCTCGTTATGATAACGCACGATCCTGAAGACGTGGATGCCTTTGCGGAAGATCTTGCCGTCTATGCCAACGGACAAATCCTCGCCATGGAACGCGGCTTTCAAAGCCGTTCTCTGTTCGCGCAGGATTCTCTTTCCTATCTGTCCGATATTCTCAGCAAAGGCGGCCAGGCCGACAGGCCCTTTGGCTTCGACGACGTGTAACTCCCTTCTTCAGACGCCAGACAGCCGCTCCATCGAAAGACAGAGCGGCTGAACGGCGTTATCGTTATTACTCAGGTTCAAGGCAGAATCCAGCGTTTCCGAAGAACAATGCCGGTTTCTGCGCGTCGTAAAACTCGCCCCCTACTTCACAGGACTGAATCCATGATCCGCAAGAATGCTAAGGCCGCGCGGCGAAAGCACAAAGTCTACAAAACGCTTCGCCGCTTCCTGGCTGGCGCTGTCCTTGGTGACGGCGATGGGATAGCAGACGGGTTTGTGGCCGGTCATGGCGGTCACGATACGCACGTCCTTCCCACCGGCGAGAGCGTCGGTGCGGTACACAAATCCGGCGTCAGCCTCTCCACGCTGAATATAGCTCAATACCTGCCGCACATTGTTGCCGAAGACAAATTTACTCCGAAGGTTCTCCCACATTCCGGCGCTTGTGAGAGCCTCGCGCGCATACCGACCGGCGGGAACGCTTTCGGGCGTGCCTATGGCGATGTGCTTCACGTCAGCGCCGGCAAGAGCCTCCGGGCCAGCCAGCGAGCCTGAGGCCGGCGTAATAAGCACCAGATCGTTCAGCGCGAAATTCTTGCGCGTGGCGGGGTCAATCAGGGACTTCTTTTGCGCCGAATCCATGGTTTCCTGATCCGCGGAAGCGAACACGTCCACCGGAGCCCCCTGCTCCATCTGACGAAGCAGATTATTCGAGGACGCAAAGTTCAGGTTAACCTTCACCCCCGTTTCCTTGGTGAACTCCTGGGAAATCTGTGTAAAGGATTCCGACAGACTCGCTGCGGCGGAAACCGTCAGCTCGGCGGCAAAAGCCCCTGTGGCGATCAAGCCGAAAGCCAAAGCAAACGCGGCGGCGGCAAGTTTTTTCATGAGAACCTCCTCATTTCAATATTTGCCTATAACATACAAGACTAATTTATTTTTTCAATCATTCGAGTGAAAATTCTTAAAAAAATAAAAAACTTGCGATATCAACATGTTATTTTGTCACTCCAAAAAAATCTTTCTTGCGCCATGTTTCCGCCTCGTCTCCATTTCTCCCCGTATGGTTACGTGATTCATCTCTGGTAATTCAGCGCAATAGCCTGCGCGGCACATCTCAATACGGCATGATATCTCTTTACAGGCAATATATGGTCGGAGTCTTTCTTTTTTGGTACTTAGTATACGGAAAAGACAATCAGAGTTTCGCCCCTTTCTGCGCTGAGACGCTTTCTGTTCGAACAAGGAACCCCTCATGCCCATACTTCACTTACTCCGTCACGGAACACTTCCCCCCAATCCGGAACGTCGCTTTGTCGGCCAACGCGATCTTCCGCTCTCCGAAACCGGTCGACGTCAAGCCGCTTTTTATCGGCATGAGCTTGCCGACATTCCTCTAAAAGAAGTCTGGTCCTCCGACCTGTCACGCTGTCGCGAAATGACGGCCATTGTCATGGCTGGCCGCAAGACGCCTGTCTATTTCGATCAGGCCTTTCGTGAAATTAGACTGGGCTTCTGGGAAGGGCTGACCAAAGCCGAAGTGGACGCTCGTTTTCCCGGAGCCGTCGCCGCCCGAGGTCAGGATTTCTGGAATTACGCTCCCCTCGGAGGCGAGTCCTTTGCCATGCTCGCCCATCGCGTCCTTCCTGCGCTGCGACGCCGCCTCGACGCCTTGGATAAGAACGACCATGCGCTTCTCATCGCGCACGCGGGCGTAAATAAAGTGATTCTCATGCGCTACATGGCTCTTGGCATGCAAGACTTCTTTACCCTGCCCCAACCGTATGCCGCTTACGCCGCGCTTTCCTACTCCCCGGATGACCTTGCCTTGCTTCCCGAATCGTAAAGGACAAACCGCCCAACCATTGCAATATCTTTATCCACTTTCTGGTTCATCAGTGGCCTTTCTCCTCGCTTTTCGTTTCAAAAACGCATTTTGAAAAAAGCGGCTTTTGCGAAACGTCCCTGACTCCATATAAGATGCGTTATGAAAAGTATTTCAAAATAAAAATTCTTCCATTATGCAGTTTTCGCCCTTTCGACTTATTTCAAAAATAGAGTAAATTTACAGTGGAAATTTTTTTTATCATTATTTTTCATTACAAAATGTAATTTTTATTATTATTTAACAATAGATATGAAATAGAACCATATTGTGATTTAAATTTCAATTTATCTTTCTCTATTTTGAAAAAAGTATCATTAATTTTCCTCAAATATCTTGACGAAAAATTTTCGTTTCAATATGCTTACAGCAAGTTTTCGAGTCTGATCCTGCTAAAGCATTTGCCATGCAGACAGACCTGAACCTTCGAGGTTCACAGGGTATGGCGGGAAACGGCCTTGCCTCCAGGAATGCTCCGGCATGGAAAGAAAACATGGACGAACGGCATGGTTCCGGCTCTTCCCCTTGGCCCTTCGCCACAAAAGCCGGTTCCAAGCTCTAGTGTATTTCTTTCTATCAACGAGCCTTTATATGTCCAAAATAGCCATGACCACCATCCCCGTCGCCCAAGCCGTGGGTACGGTACTTTGTCACGATATCACCCGCATCGAACCCGGCGTCCAAAAAGGGCCAGTGTTCCGCAAGGGACACGTCATCCGCGAAGAAGACATCCCTGTTCTCCTCAGCGTGGGAAAGGAAAATCTTTATGTGTACGAGCCGCGCCCCGGTCAGGTTCACGAAAACGACGCCGCCGTCCGCATCGGCAACGCCGTGATCGGAAAAAACATCGCATTTTCCGATATAAAAGAAGGTCGCATCAACTTTCTCGCCGCCGCCCACGGTCTTCTGCGCGTGGACGTGGACGCGCTCGCCCGAGTGAACGCATGCGAGGAAATCGTGCTCGCCACGCTGCACACCATGCAGGAAGTGAAAAAAGGTCAGGCCGTCGGCGGCACTCGCATCATTCCCCTGCTTATTGAAGACGAAAAAATTACCCGTCTGGAACACTCCGTCACCGGACCCGTGTTGGAGGTTCTTCCCTTCCGCGCCCTCCGCGTAGGGATGGTCACCACCGGCAACGAAGTTTACAGCGGTCGCATCAAGGACGCCTTTGGTCCTGTGATCAGACAAAAATTTGAAAGCCTGGGAAGCACCGTCATCGGACAAACCTTCTCCGACGACTCCATCGACATGACCGTGGCGGGGATCCGTAACTTTATCGCCGACGGCGCGGACATGGTGGTCTGCACAGGCGGCATGTCCGTTGATCCCGACGACCGCACTCCTGCCGCCATCCGCGCGGCGGGCGGCACGGTGGTCACCTACGGGGCTCCCACGTTCCCTGGAGCCATGTTCCTTCTGGCTTACATCAACAATATTCCGGTACTGGGTCTTCCAGGCTGCGTCATGTACCACAGAGCGAGCATTTTCGATCTGGTGGTGCCGCGCCTTCTGGCCGGAATTCCCGTCACCCGGGAAGACATCGTGGCCCTCGGCCATGGAGGTTTTTGCGCAGGCTGCGGCGAGTGCCGCTACCCGAACTGCGCCTTCGGCAAAAACTGATCTTCCCGAATCGGCCCGTATTCGGGCGTTCCGCCTTTGCGGCCGCCCCTCCTCTGGATTCCTCTTACAAGGAGCTGCCCATGTTCATCAAATCCCTTCTTGTCAACGGCATACGTCGTCAGGTGCTTGTCAACGCGGACGACTCGCTTGCCAACGTCCTGCGCGATCAGCTGCAGCTTACCAGCGTGAAGCTGGGCTGTGAAAAGGGTCACTGCGGCGCATGCAGCGTCATCCTTAACGGCAAGCTCACGCGTACTTGCGTGCTGAAGATGAAGCGAGTGCCCGATGACGCCACCATCATCACGCTGGAAGGCATCGGAACGCCGGATCATCTCCATCCCCTCCAGGAAGCGTGGATTTTCCATGGCGCGGCTCAGTGCGGCTTCTGCACGCCCGGCTTCATCGTGGCGGCCTACGCGCTTCTGCAGGAAAATCCCTCTCCCACCAGAGAAGAAGTGCGCGACTGGTTCCAGAAGAATCGCAACGTCTGCCGCTGCACCGGCTACATTCCGATCATCAACGCCGTCATGGACGCCGCCGCCGTCATGCGCGGTGACAAGGACATTGAGGAAATCCGCTACAAGGAACCCGCCGAAGGCCATCATCTTGGCTCCACCAAGCCTCGTCCCAGCGCCGTGGCCAAGGTGACTGGAACCGCGGAATTCGGCGCCGACGCCACCGTTCACATGCCGGCCAACACCCTGCATCTGGCTCTGGCTCAGGCCAAGGTTTCCCACGCCAACATCAAGGGCATCGACACCTCCGAAGCCGAAAAAATGCCCGGCGTGTTCCGCGTTCTCACCCATAAGGACGTCAAGGGCAAAAACCGCATCACCGGCCTCATCACCTTCCCCGACAACAAGGGTGACGGCTGGGATCGGCCCATCCTCAACGACACGAAGGTATTCCAGTACGGCGACGCTCTGGCCATCGTCTGCGCCGATACCGAATGTCATGCCCGCGCAGCCGCCGAAAAGGTGAAGTTCGACCTTGAACTGCTGCCCGAGTACATGGACGCCCCTTCGGCCATGGCTCCCGACGCCATCGAAATCCATCCCGGAACCCCGAACATCTACTATGAACCTCATATCGAAAAAGGCGCGGAGACCGCTCCCTTCTTCGACGATCCTGACAACGTCTGGGTTGAAGACAGTTTCTACACCCAGCGTCAGCCTCACCTCAACATTGAGCCCGACGTCGGCTACGGCTACATCAACGATAAGGGGCAGGTGGTCATTCACTCCAAGTCCATCGGCCTGCATCTGCACGCTCTCATGATCGCTCCCGGTCTCGGACTTGAATTCCCCAAGGATCTCGTGATGGTGCAGAACACCACCGGCGGCACCTTCGGCTACAAGTTCAGCCCCACCATGGAAGCCCTCATCGGCGTGGCCGTCATGGCCACCGGCCGTCCCTGCCACCTGCGCTACAACTATGAACAGCAGCAGCAGTACACCGGAAAGCGTTCGCCCTTCTGGACCACCGTGCGCATGGCCGCCGACAAAAAAACCGGCAAGTTGAAGGCCATGGAAACCGACTGGACCTGCGATCACGGCCCCTACTCCGAATTCGGCGATCTGCTCACCCTGCGCGGCGCGCAGTTCATCGGCGCAGGCTATGGCATTCCGAACATCCGCGGCAACGGCCGCACCGTGGCCACCAACCACGCCTGGGGCGCGGCCTTCCGCGGCTACGGCGGTCCCGAATCGGAATTCCCCTCCGAAGTGCTCATGGACGAACTGGCGGAAAAGCTGGGCATGGATCCCTTCGATCTGCGCTACATCAACTGTTACCGTGAAGGCGACACCACGCCTACCGGTCAGAAGCCCGAAGTGATGAGCCTGCCCGAAATGTTCGACAAGCTCCGTCCTCTCTATGAGGCCGCCAAGAAACGCGTAAAGGAAGAATCCACGGATGAAGTCAAGCGCGGCGTGGGTCTCGCCCTTGCCGTGTACGGCGCCGGTCTCGACGGCCCCGACTCCTCCGAAGCCTGGGCGGAACTCAACCCCGACGGCACCGTGACCATCGGCTGCTCTTGGGAAGATCACGGTCAGGGCGCGGATTCCGGCGCGCAGTGCACCGCTCACGAAGCCCTGCGTCCTCTGGGCATCAAGGTGGACGACATCCATCTCGTGCTGAACGACACCAGCAAGACCCCGAACTCCGGCCCCGCCGGCGGTTCCCGCTCGCAGGTGATGACCGGCAACGCCATCCGCGTGGCCTGCGAACAGCTCATTGAAGCCATGCGCAAGCCCGAAGGCGGCTTCTATACCTATGAGGAAATGAAGGCTGAGGGTCGCGACGTGCATCAGGACGGCAAGTGGACCGCTCCCGTGCAGGGCTGCGGTGAAAACTGCCAGGGCGATCCCTTCGCCTGCTACATGTACGGCCTGTTTATGGCGGAAGTCGCCGTGGAACTCGCCACCGGCAAGACCAAGGTGGAAAAGATGACCATGGTTGCCGATATCGGCACCGTGGTGAACAAGCTCATCACCGACGGTCAGATCTGGGGCGGTCTCGCTCAGGGCATCGGCCTTGCGCTGTCCGAAGACTATGAGGACATCAAAAAGCACAGCACCATGCTCGGAGCCGGTATCCCCTATCCCAAGGATATCCCGGACAACATGGAGATCATCTATGTGGAGAGCAAGCGTCCCGACGGTCCGTTCGGAGCGTCCGGCACGGGCGAAATTCCGCTGTGCGGACCGCACCCCGCCATCATTAACGCTATCTACAACGCCTGCGGCGTCCGTATCACGCACCTGCCCGCCTATCCTGAAAAGGTGTTGGCCGGTCTGAAGGAAAAGGCCGCGAAGTAACCCGATATCCGGGGTCGGAGAACGCTTTCTGGCATCTCCGGCCCCGCCCTTTTCTGCCCGGACGAGCACCGGGCAGTCTTTTCTTGTTTTCGAGGTGCCGCTGTGCTGGAACAAAGCCAATTGCATGCCATTGAATCCCGCTGCACGCAGGAAGCCGCGCCGCGTTGCCGCACGGCCTGTCCGCTCGACATGGACGTGCGCGCCTTTCTCGACCATCTTGCCGCAGGTAACATGCGTGACGCCAGAAAACTGCTGGAGCGTCACCTGCCCCTGCCAGGCATTATGACGGCCGTCTGCGATCATCCCTGCGAAAACGCCTGTCTCCGGCGCGACCTCGGCGGAGGTATTGCCGTTTCCGCGCTGGAACGCTTCTGCATGAGCGCGGTCTCCACGCAGACAAAACCGCTCATCCGTCCGCCTAAAGGGCAAAAACTCGCCGTTCTCGGCGCGGGTCTGGCCGGGCTCACCGCCGCTTTTGACATTTCCCACAAAGGCTTTGCCGTCACCGTCTATCACGAGGGTGAAAAAGAAGACGCTTTGCGCGCCGCCTTTCCCGCACTTGACGACTCCACGATGAGCGAAGACCTGCGCGCCCTGGAAAAGTTTCATGTCAGCTTTGTTTCCACCGTTCTCGACGAATCCCTTCTTGCCCGGTGTTCGGAAGAGTTCGGGGCTATTTTCGTTGACGCCTCGGTATGCTCATTCGCCCCAGCCAAGGACGCTGTCGACGGCTCGACGCTGGTATGGAAAGAAAAAATTTGCTGCGGCGGGTGGACGTCGCAAACTCCCACGGGCGCGCGTTACGCGTCGGCATCCTCACAGGCGGGAGACGGCCGCAAGGCTGGCATCACGATTCAACGCCTCATGACCGGCGTCTCCCTTGTGGCAGCCCGTGAAGGCGAAAACCGAGAAAATCGCCTGCACACGCCATTGGACGGCGTCTCTCCTCTCCCTCGAGTCGTTCCCGCCGGCGACGCCTATACGGAAGAAGAAGCCCGTCGGGAAGCCGACCGCTGCCTGCGCTGTTCGTGCATGCAATGCGTCAAGGAATGTCCGTTTCTTCAAAAATATAAGGAATTTCCCCGTATCTACGCGCGCAAGATCTACAATAATGCTTCCGTCGTACGCGGCACCCGTACGGCCAACGTCATCATGAACGGATGCGCCTTGTGCGGGCAGTGCGAAGTCATCTGCCCCGAACGCTTTTCCATGGCCGATCTGTGTCTTCAGGCGCGACAAGACGCCGTGGAACGAGACGTCATGCCGGCGTCCGCTCATGAATTCGCATTGGAAGATATGGCGCAGGCCAGCGGACCTGAAAGCGCGTTTCTTTTGGAAGATCAGAACGCGGTCGCTCAGGGCACGCACGGAACCAGCATGTTTTTCCCAGGCTGCCAGCTTGCGGCTTCGCGCGGCAATCAGGTACTCGCCATATATCGTTTTCTGCGTGAGGCTCTGCCCGGCGGCGTTTCTTTGTACAGCACATGCTGTGGCATTCCGGCTCACTGGGCGGGACGAGAAAAACTTTTCGACGAACACGCCTCCATCCTGCGCAAAGACTGGGAAGCCTGCGGAAAACCGGAAATCCTGGCCGCCTGCTCCTCCTGCATGGCCGCGCTGAAAAAAGCGTTGCCCGAAGCGACCGTCATCCCTCTCTGGTCAAAGATTGATGCGCTCATCGCGGAGCCCTTTGTCTGTTCCGCTCCGAAAACCATGAGCGTCCAGGATCCCTGCGGCGCGCGACACGATCATGAGTGGCAAAGAGCCGTGCGTTCTCTGGCCGCCAAGGCCGGAATTCAGATCCATGAAGCAACGCGTGCCGGCGAAGAAAGCGCGTGCTGCGGGTACGGCGGTCTGGTGTGGAACGCCCAGCCCGACCTGGCGGATGCCATGGCCCAAAAACGAGCCGGAGAATTTTCCTTTCCCATACTGACCTCCTGCATCATGTGTCATGACCGCTTTGCCACGGAAACGGAAAGCTGGCACCTTTTTGACGTTCTTCCTCAAACGGCCAACGCCGATCTTCACCAGGAAAAATCCGCGCCTGGCCTTTCCGCACGCAGAGCCGGACGCGCCGCGTTGAAGGAAGCGGCGCTGGAAGAATTCCTCGGTCAAAAGCCCTCAAACAGGTATGACAACGAACCGATTCTCCTTCGCATTCCTGATTCCGTGCAGCGGGCCATGGAATGTCGATACATTCTGAGGCAGGACGCTGTTGAAGCCGTCGCAGGCATAGAGAAAAGCGGGGCCAAGTTTCTCAACAGAGAAAATAATCATATTCTCGGTTCATGGAGGCCGCGTAACGTGACCTTCTGGGTGGAATATGTCGTCGACGATGACGGAGGGTTCACGCTGATCAACGCATGGTGTCACCGTATGGTGGTAGCCGGCGCCATTCAACCGGCGACAAAAGTCATCATGGAAGAAAAGGTGCATGCCTGATCCCATCCATTTTCCAAACAGCAAACGAGGTGTTCACGATGGGTCTGGAACCGAACTTCACGCCTGACGGCGGAGACTGGATATGCGCAAAATGTCATGTGCCGCTCGAACAAATTAAAGTTCAGGCATTGTATATGCACAGCGCGTTTGACGTCATTCTGCCCCGTTGCCCTTCCTGCGGACTGACGCTGATCCCCCAGTCGCTGGCGGAAGGAAAAATGGCGGAAGTGGAAGCCCTACTGGAAGATAAGTGACATGTCCGCCGCTGATCCCCTGTACGCTTCCCCGCTGTTTCAACAAATCGCCGGGGGAACCTGGCGACCGGGCGGGCTCGCGCTTACCCGCCACGCTCTGGAACTGTGCGCCTTTCCGCCACGCTCAGAAATTTTGGACATCGGATGCGGACAAGGCGCAAGCCTCGCGCTTCTACGCGAGTTGGGAATGAACGGCACGGGCCTGGATAACACTTGTTCTCTTACCGAAGATTTCCCGTTCGTGCGGGCAGACGCGCAGGATCCGCCGTTTCCCGACGCTTCCTTTGACGGAATTCTGTGCGAATGCGTGCTCTCCCTCCTTCCCGACGCGGAACAAGCTCTGCGTCGCTTTGTCTCGATACTGCGCCCGAAAGGCAAACTGCTGCTTTCCGAGCTGTATCTTCGGCAGGAGACAACGATTCTCCCGGACAAAGCATGGATAGGATCCTCATGCCTTACTGGAGCGCGCACCCGACAGGGACTTGAACGTCTGCTCCAGAAAAGCGGCTTCGATCTGCTCCATACTGAGGATCATACCGCCTGCCTGAAAGAACTGGCCGCTCGATTGCTCTGGTACGGCGACGCGTCTCTCAAAAATCTCCTGCATAGAAAAAACGACGCCGCAGAACCCCTGAGCGGTCCCGCTGGAAGCTGCGCATGCGGAGCCGTCAGATCTGGCGGCCTTCGATACGGCTACGGTTTGTGGATCGCGACGCCCTCGAGTCGCTCAGTCTGCCCCGACGAGGATACGTTTTCCGGGGAAAACTTGCGCACATAACAAGTTCATGACTTCAAGTCCTCCCCCGTGTGCTGCCTTTCCTCCCCATTCGCATGAGGAAAACGCGCCGCTCTCCGCTATCTGGCGAAAAGCGTAATGAACGAGGAAAAAAAGTCCTGTCAATGACGCCCCGACGTCTGGACATATTGTCCGACCATCAATCAGAATGCCCCTATCGCTCAGCAAAACATTTCTAAAGCCGAAAGCAAATCACTTTCAAGGAGTTACGACATGAATGCCCTTTTACTGGATCTTCTCCCCTATGTGCGGCAGGGATACTGCTGCTCTCAGCTGATGCTGGCCTTGGCAAAGCAGCTTGACGACAGGGAGAATTCAGGGCTCATGTGCGCTATGCGAGGCCTGTGTCACGGTCTGGGACAGGCCGGCGGTCCCTGCGGCCTGCTCACCGGCGGCGCGGCGATCCTTGCCTGGCTCTCCAGCGACAAGGAAGAAGAACCGCATCCGATGATCGACGCTATGGTCCATGAATACGCCTCCTGGTTCATGGAAAGGACGCATGATTATGGCGGCGTTGAGTGCGAACGCGTTGCTGCCGGCCTTGCCTCATCTGCGGGAACGCCCCTTCCCGAAGGAGGCATGCCCCCCATGGATCTATGCGGCGACCTTTTGGCAGAGTGTTGGGAAAAATTGCTTGATATCTATGAATCCTACGATCTTGCCAACGCGAGAAGCTGATATATGACGCTTGCCCAGACTCAAAGCCTGTGTCCCGTTTGCCTCAGGCTCATAGATGCGGATTACCTTTGTGAAGGAGATGCGGTGTATATCCGCAAAACGTGCCCGCAACACGGAACATTTCAATCTCCGGTATGGAAACAAGGAGTCGGTCTTCCTTCCTTCAATACATGGAGACAGAGCTCTCGCATTCCCGCCTATCCCGCCCACCCTGCCACCGATATCGTGAAAGGCTGTCCGTTCGATTGCGGATTGTGCCCGGATCATGTGCAGCATACCTGCACGGGGCTTATCGAAGTAACCATGCGGTGCTCTCTGGGATGTCCCGTCTGCTACGCCCGGGCCGCTTCCCAAGCCACAGATCCTTCGTTAGACGCCATCGGCAGACAGCTGGACGCTTTGTACCGCGCGTCCGGCTCCTGTAATGTCCAGCTTTCCGGCGGAGAACCCACGGAACGAGACGATCTGCCCGCCATTATACGCATGGCGAAAAACAAGGGCTTTGCGCTCGTTCAGGTCAACACCAACGGCCTCCGGCTCGGAACGGAACCCGGATACGCGGCAACGCTCAAGAAAGCTGGGCTGGACTCCGTTTATCTTCAGTTCGACGGCGTGGATGATTCCGTCTATCGGGCGCTGCGCGGACGCGCCTGCCTAGCGCAGAAAAAATCGGCGATCGACGCCTGTGGAGAGATCGGACTCGGCGTTGTGCTGGTCTGCACGCTGGTTAGAGGCGTCAATGACTCCCAAATTGGAGAACTTCTTCGCTTTGCGTTGGCGCAGGGCAGTCATGTTCGCGGTCTGCACTTTCAGCCCGTGTCTTCCTTCGGCCGTTTTCCATGGGATCTGGCTGACGCTCCACGCATAACGCTGCCGGAACTCATGGAACGTCTGGAACGACAAAGCGACGGTCTGGCTCGAATCTCCCATTTTCACGCTCCTTCCTGCGAACATCCTCTCTGCTCTTTCAGCGCGGTATACGCAAGGCGCGCTGACGGCTCTCTCGGTGACCCCATAGGCGCGTCATGTTGTTCCGGCGGCTCATCCCTTGCCGGAACTCCTCCCCTGACGGATAACGCGGAAGGTTCTCGCGTCTCCCGCGCGTTTACCGCGGCGCACTGGTCCTCTCCCCACGAAAGCAAGGCTCCACTGAACGACGCCTTTTCCCGCTTCATCTCCCGTTCCGGCGCGGACAAACGGTTCACGATTTCCGCCATGGCCTTTCAAGACGCCTTGAGTCTTGACGTGGAACGCGTGCGTGGCTGCTGCATTCACGTCGTGTCGCCTGACGGAAGACTGATTCCTTTCTGTCTCTATAACCTGACCACGCTCGACAACACTCCTCTCTACCGGCCTGCGCCGGACGAACGCAATCGCTCATGAAAATCCCTCCATTGACGCCTTCCCGACTGGACGCCTGGCTTGACGCGCAATGCGAAGGCGACCAAACCACTTCCTTTCCCGAAAGACTGAATGCCGCCCGGCTTGAAGCGTTGCGCCATACATTGCGCCGCGCTTTTACGCTCAGCCGCTGGTATGGGCGTACGCTCGCAGGTTATGATCTGGATCTGACCTGCGAGGACGATTTACGCAAGCTTCCCTTTACGACGCCGGAGGATCTTCACGACTACCGCGACTTTCTCTGCGTCCCGCAGGGCGACGTGCAGCGTATCGTCACGCTTCAAACCTCCGGTTCCACAAGCTCCCCGAAGCGCATCGCTTTTTCAGAACGCGATCTGGCCCGTACCGCCTCGTTTTTTGCGACGGGCATGGCGCAACTCGTTCATTCGGGCCAGCGACTCATGGTGCTCTTACCCGGAGCTCAATGCCCTGACGGCGTGACGGATCTGCTTCGACAGGCCCTTACGCCTTCCGGCGTAGACGTCGTTGCCGGCTCTCCCGAGGCCACGGAAGAAAGTTTACGGAGGGACTTCGAACGCTGGCGCCCTCAATGTCTTGTGGCGGCTCCCCATCAGCTTGTCTCTCTGCTCGCCGCCGTCCAGAAAGAAGATTTCCGCCGCCTTGCTTCTTGCGTGGAAGGCATACAATCCAGCGGCGATATTCTTGATCTCGAAGTGCGCGACGGGCTGGAACGCACGCTCGACTGCATTGTGCTCGACCACTACGGCATGACGGAAACATGTTTCGGCGGCGGCGTGCAATGCATGGCGCGAAACGGCTATCACCTCCGGGAGCTTGATCTTTTTCTGGAAATTCTTGATCCTGTCTCCGATCTTCCCGTTCCCGACGGGAAAACAGGAGAAATCGTGCTCACGACGCTCAACAGAGAGGCCATGCCCCTTATCCGCTACCGCACCGGAGACGCGGCAGCCTGGCTGCCCGGCCCCTGTCCCTGCGGAAGTCCGCTTCGGCGACTTTCTTCCCTGAAGGGGAGATATATTCGCGTCAACGGGGTTCCGGAGCTGCGCCTTGTTCGTAAAGGAGGTTTTTATGCAAGAACTGCTGCGTCTTCTGTGTTCTGAACTGGCGGAAGGTCGCCCAGCCGCCATGGCGACCGTCGTTTTTCAGGAAGGTTCCGCGCCCCGTGGGGCTGGTTCTCGACTTCTTGCCGGCCCAGGCGGGCTGCTGGGAGGAACCACGGGCGGAGGTTTGGCCGAAGCAAAAGTCATTGAGGCCTGTGAAAAAGCGTGTGAAACGCAAGAAGCCGTGGTTCTTGACATCGCCATGGATGGAACGCTGGCGGCCCATTCTGAAATGATCTGCGGCGGTCAGGTGCGCGTGCTCATTGAACCCTTTGATCCGGAACGCAAAGAACTGGAGCATATTACATCTCTGGCGTTGCAAGCCGCCGAGGGCACAGGATGCCGCATTGTGCGTCCGTATCCCCCTTCCAAGCGCACAAGTTGGACGCTGCTGTATGAGGACGGTTCCTCTGAAGGCGCGGATCTCGATCCTCAGAGCAAAGCCGAGCTGAACGCCGCACCGCTTGACGAAGCGGCGCTGGTTCCCTGTCACGGGACTGTGTTCTTCTGCGAACGCTGCCAGCCACCGGAACGTATGATCATTGTCGGAGGCGGACACGTTTCTCGCCCCACCGCCGCCATCGCCGGCCTCACCGGCTTTGCTGTCCATGTGCTTGACGACAGACCGGAATACGCCAACAACGGACGATTCCCGAACGCCACCGTGCATGTGACTCCGGAATACTCCCAGTGCTTCGAGCCGCTCCGCATTACTCCCCGCGACTACATCGTCATTGTGACGCGCGGCCATCTTTTTGACGGCGTCGCCGCGGAGCAGGCATTGAAAACCTCCGCCGGTTACATTGGCATGATAGGCAGTATGCGCAAGCGTAAGCAGATATACGCCAAACTGCAGGAATCCGGCTTTACCGAACAGGACCTTGAACGCATCCACGCGCCCATAGGCCTTGATATCGGAGCGGAAACTCCGGAGGAAATTGCCGTCAGCATACTGGCCGAGTGCATCGCCGTTCGTCGCCACGTTCCCGCGCCCGTGACGTGGCGAAAGAAATAGCGGGCCCCGATACCTTGCCGACATGTCCCCCTCACGGGCATGTCGGCACAATTGGCGGCTTTCCCGCATTGAAACTCTCACGAAAGCGATACTCCCGTAAACATTCGTCTCGGGCAGCGTCCTTTTGCATTTAAAAACTTAAGCTTTTACTTTAAAAATATGTCCGTTTACGCGCTTATTCTGGCCGCGGGTTTTTCCACTCGCATGAAATCCCGCTTCAAACCGCTGCTTCCACTTCCGTTGCCCGGAGAAACTCGCACGGCTCTCGCCGCCGTTTGCGGGCTCTATCGCTCGGAAGGGGTGATACCCATCGTCATAGGCGGCAACAAGGCAGAAGAAACCAGGCGGGAAACGTCCGCCCTCAACGCTGCCTTTGCGCTCAATGAACATCCGGAATGCGGCATGTTTTCCAGTATCCGCGCTGGCGCCGCGGCTCTTCCCAAAGACTGCTCCATGTTTTTTGTGCATCCCGTGGACATCCCCTTGGTAAGGCGCATGACTGTGCGCTCCCTGCTTGACGCCGCGCGCGGCCGTGAACGCGACGCGTTCATCCCCACCTACCAAGGGCAGGCCGGCCATCCTCCGCTCCTCCCCGCTTCCGTCAAAGACGACGCGCTGCGGATCGGAAACAGCGGCTGCCTGAGGGATATCATGAACGCTCTTTCCCCGATCATGGTTCCCGTGGCCGACGCGTTTATCCTCCGCGATATGGATACCCAGGAAGACTACGAATCCATGCGCGCGCTCGCCCCTCTTCAACAGTTCCTTTCCCCCGAAGAAGCGCAAGAACTTCTGCGCGTCCGCCATGTGCAGGAAAGAGGGCAACGACATTGTCTTGCCGTCGGCCTCGTAGCCGCACGTTTTGCTTCGGCTCTGAATCAGGCTCGATCGGCAAGGGGAGAAACAACGCTCAGGGAATCTCTCGCACAGGCCGGCGGCATCTGTCATGATGTGTGCAAGGGAGAACCTCATCACGAAGCGGCGGCAGGCAGACTGTTCCGAGGCTGGGGCATGGACGCCATGGCGCATCTGGTCGAAGATCACCGCGACATGACGCTTTCCCCCGAGAAACCGATCACGGAAAGAGAACTCGTCTTTCTTGCGGATAAATATGTGCGGGGGAACAGCCCCGTGCCACTGAAAGAACGCTTTTACAGCAAAATGGCCTGCTATCCCGACGATCCCGATGCCGTGGCGGCCATTGCCGGACGCATGGAACGCGCCATGGCCATGGAAGAACGCCTGAAAACAGAAACCGGGCAAGACCCCGAAGTACTGGCGCGCGAGGCGTTGGAGGCTGCCTCCCGCAGATACGACTCCTGAGTCTTGCCTCTTTTGGGGCTGCGAAAAAAGCCTTTCTCCCTTGAAGAGGCTACAAGGAAGAAAGGCTTTTTTATAAAAATTGCGTTGCGCTAGACCCGACCAAGAGCAAAGCAGACGCCAACGAATAAAAGCGTCAACGCCAGAAAAGCCAGGGAACGCTTCTGCATGGGCAACGCCGTCCGAGTCATGGCATACCAAAGCAACGCCGCGAGCGGCAGGCAGAACATGCCCGCGGTAAGGAGATGCGGCGCATACTCGTGCGCAAAAGGAAGCAACGCCAACGCATACTGAGGCTCCACCACAGGCGTCATCCAGAACAACGCAGCCGCGGAAACCGTCAGCAGAAGACCTGCGCCAAAAGCCTGACGGGCGCGCATGGACAACGTGAACGTGTAGTAGTCTCTGCCGAAGTCGTCCCGGTTACGGCAAAGGATATGCCAGCACAGGGCCAACGCATAGGCGGATGTCAGACCAAGACTCAGGGAAAACGCCGCAAACACTATAAAACCAAGACTCTGAATTCCCGCCATGAGCACGAGAAAAGACTGCACGGCCTGTTCCTCGTTCCCCGCGCCGGCCGTCAGCGCGCCCAGACAGAATCCCCAGCTCAACACGCAGAGCAAGCAGCCGGCAAACGTTGACGAAATACCGGACACCAGTCCTAACGCCATCTTGCCCGCGCGACGAACAAACAACACAGCCACGGAACAGAGCGCGGATACGGCGGAAGCGATGACGAGACATTCCCAGACAAACGCCCATGGACCCGTCATAATACGATTTATCCAGCCGTCGGCAAGAAGATCGCCGGCAAGAGCCAGCGCGAAAATGATGTGTAGGACGGCGGTAAACGCCTCCGTCTGGCCCGCGCTCTTGTCATACAGCGAACGCCGGCGGACAGAGGCGAGTCTGTGATCCCACACAGAAACAAAAGGAAGCAACGCGCCGGCCAACCCGACGATAAGAAGCGCGGCTAATGCCGCGCAGGTATAATATGTCATGATTACTCCTGTCGCCCTTCCGACGGCGTCGCCGGCGGCAGCCTCGATTCCTACTTGTATACTTACGGCAAGTTTTCTACTATGCGGGCAGCCCGGGCATGAAAAATCGGTACGAAAAGTCCCGCGGCGCGTCAAGAGGGAATATGCGGAAACCTCGTCTTGGAACAGTGCTTCTCACGCTGTGGGGAATTTTTCTCACCGCGGCGGTCTACAGCTATCTCGCGTGGCTCCAGCCTTCGCGTCTGGCTTCCACCGTTTCCCAGGTGCTGGAATCCAAACTTGATGTTCAGTGTCTCATTGGAGAGGTTTCCCTTTCTTTCCTGCCTTTGCCCACCGTGCACGCCTCCGACCTGTCTTTGCTGAGGGGAAGCGTGGATGACATGGAACTTCATGTGCGCAAGGCGGAAATACAAATCGGCCTTCTCTCCCTGCTCCGGCTCAAACCGGTCGTGCGTTCCCTTTCTTTGGAAAATCCCACACTCGACATTTCAAGCGATCTGCTCGGCAGCCTTCTTGAAAAACAGCGCGCGACGCAAGACACAACATCTTCTGACTCCTTCACTCTGCCCTCCCTGCCTTCCGGCATCACGGGCGTGCGCGTCCATATCGCCAACGGGACATGGCGCATTACGGGAGGACAGGGGAAAGACCATCTCACCTGTTCGGGCGTCAACGTAAACGCCAGGCTTCCGGGAATCATTCCCGGCAGTTTGGAACTTGCCGTGGATAACATCCGCTACGTCAACGCCTCCGGCATCGACGTCTCCGCCGCGAACACGAGCCTTTCTCTCTCCACGCTGAGACGAAACCACAGAAATATATGGCGTGGCAACGTCGCTTTTTCTTCCGGCATTCAGCTGGCCGCCCTCGACGCGGCCATGGGGCATAACATCGCCGAACCCTACCAATATTTCCCCATGCCGCAACCGTTAGCCGTTTCCCTGACCGGCGATTTTTCCGTCGCTCCGGAACAGCGCTCCTATAGAGCCAACGGCACGGCGGAAGCAAACGCGCTGCTGGTCATGAACGGTCATCCCGTGCCGATCTCCCTCTCCGTGCCCTTCAGCCTGCAAAACCTCGCCGAAGGCATAGCCATTGCGGACGCCGACGCCCGCATGGGCGACGATCATATCACGCTTTCCGGCAACGTTGGCGGACTCACCAGCGGCTCTCCCGTCCTGCATGGTCGCGCTGACATTCATCACTTCAGCCTTACCCGCTGGTTCGGCTTCGGTCAGGCCATGAACGTCGGTTTGCAACACGCGCTGGACAGCATTTCCGGCTCATTCGACGATATGGAACTCAGTCTTCACGGCGTCGTCGTTTCTCGCCTGAAAGCTCAGGTGCAGGGTATAGAGCTGGAAGGATCGGGAAGCTGCCGGGAGTTTCTCAAACCGGAAATCCTTATCGACGCCCATGCCAAGCAGGCGGACCTCAACAAAATTTTCCCGGAACTGCGCGGAACCTTTCCCGATATGTCGCATCTTCCCCCGCCAGTTCTCCCCCTCAGCGAGGAAGACGAATCCTCTTCAGAGCCTCCCTTCGTACGCTACGACATTCACATTTCCGCTGACAACGCCGACATCATGAATTTCCGCGTCAGCGGAGCCGACGTGCACGTAGTGCCCGGCCCTTCCGGACATCCCATGCTGAACATCGCCGTAGCGGGCCTTTACGGAGGAAAGGCGACGTCGACCGTCAATCTTGATGAAAAAACACGCGTGCGGGCGACGCTCGAACGCGTTTCCATGGATGGTCTGACTCGGGCTCTCGCCGGGTATCCGGCCATGACCGGCATCATGAAAAAGGGCGTCGCGGATCTCTCCTTTTCCCCAGGATCCGGAGCGACCATCCTGAGCACGCTGGGAGGAAGCGTCAACGCCTCCATGGATCAGGGCGGACTCAGCTTGGAAAAAGACTCTTCCCCGCTGGCGTACACGTCACTTTCCATTAATGCCCAGGCCTCCGCCGCTCCGGGCAAAGCTATCGACACACTGCCGCCTTTCATGGATTTCCGAGGCGCGTGGAAAGTCGACATGGCGTCAAAAAACTGGGCTGTCTCCGCCGAAGCTAAACAGGCCGCGCTTTCGTTCAGCACAAAAAACGGTCTGCCCACGTCCATGCGCAATCAACCGATTGAGCTCCAAGTGACTTTGCCGAAAAAATTCTGTGATCTTTTTACTGAAGATATGAAGTTTTCCGTCTCAGGAAAGGGCAGCTACAACGCCGACAACAGAACCGCCTCGCTCAGTGAGGCCACTCTCCGCCACCCGTCCTTTACCCTTGCGGGGGCGCTTTCCGCCTCATCGCTGCTGCAAAAAACGTCCATTACGGGCAAGCTCTCGTTCCACACGCCGTCCTTCCGAAGTTGCGCGTCTCTCTTTGGCGTGTCGCTCCCTCCGGCTCCCACCTCCGTCTTCCGGAAAGCCGAGGCCGAAGCCCATGTGACCGCCAACGCTCAGCTCCTCAGTCTCGATGATTTAAACGGCAAAGTAGACGATGTCAGCTTTTACGGCAGCCTTCACCAGACGCTGACGGGACGACCGACGCTCAACGGAACTCTGCGCACTCCCTCTCTGGACGTCGACCTCTATCGACCCAAGACCGAGACTTCCTTGCCCGCCGCGACGACCAGTCCGCTTCCCCTTTCTTTCCTGAAAGACACGGACATGACGCTCTCCCTCGCCGCGGAACGCCTCCGGGCCTTTTCCACAACGCTGACCCGCGTTTCCCTGCCCGTTTCTCTGAAAAACGGCACCCTCGCCGCGCCCATCAGCGCGTCCTTTCCAGGAGGGGGACAAGTAAACGTCCATTTCCAAGCCGCGCTCACCGCTGATAAAAAATCCGCGGATCTTTTCCTCTCCGCGCAATGCCGAAATATGAACATGCTGAACTTCAGCCGAGACAGAGGGCAGAAAACCCTGATCAGCGGCGCGGGCACCTTTGACGCCAATATTCAGTCGCGACAAAAAAACTGGGAAGACTGGAGACGCGCGTTGAACGGCAAACTCTCGCTGCTCGTTTCCAATGGGGCCGTCATCACGCCAACCTCGTCGCGCATCGACCCCGCCAAAAAAGAATCCCGAACGGACTTCAAAACCATGTCCATGACGGTGTCCCTGAACAACGGCGTCGCCACGTGCAAAGACTTTCTCATCAAAGGATCGCCTCTCGCCATCGCCGGAGAGGGTACGGTCAACCTGGCGACGGAAACCATCAACGCGAACGCCACCGTCACGCTGGCGGGGATCCCGGAGATGCCGCTTTCCATCACGGGCGATCTTTTTTCGCCAAAGGTCAGCTACAAACTGCTTGGCGCGGTCACGGGCACCGTCGGCAACTTGGGATCCGGCGTCATTGATCTGGTGGGAGGCATCCTCAGCGCGCCCTTCAAGCTCTTTATGAAGTAGGAGGCGTCAAAAGACTGCCTCAGAAAAAACACTCGCGCAACAAAGTAACCATAGCTTTGTCACTCACGCAAAAAGATAATCGACGGTATCCCCCCCTCAGATATTTTCCAGTTCACGACCTTCGTTGACGCCGAGCTCCGCAATCTGCCGAAAAATCTTGAGCGATTCCTCCGCTTCAACGGCGTCCAGAGAACGAAGAGCAAACCCAGCATGGACAATCACGTACTCTCCGACGTGGGGAGCTTCCGGCAACAACATCGTGGAAATTTCCATATAATTTTCTCCCTGTCCCACCTGGACGCGGGCCCTCCCTTCTTCCGACATTTCCACGACTCGAACGGGAACGGCAAGACACATACGATATTCTCCTGAAAAAATGCTAAAAATCCTTTGACGCTCTCTTACGCCCGGCAGGAAAATCATGCAAGCGCATCATTCCCGTTGATGGTGCGTACATTGCCAAAGCTCCTGAAATCGGCTAACGTCCCTCTACTTATCCATCGGAGCATAGCAACGTTATGAATGAAATATTCGCACCCGTTCTGAACCTCCTGAACCGTCTCGGCGAGATGGCGCTGTTCCTGTTCGAAGGCTTCAGACAGGCATGCCACTCCCGACGTCTGTTCGGAAAAGTCGTCCAGCAGGTCTACGTCATCGGCGCAAAATCCATGTTCGTCATTCTGCTCATCGGCCTGTTTACGGGGCTGGTGCTCGGACTTCAAGCGTTTTACGCCATGTCCATGTTCGGCGCGCAGGGCATGCTCGGCTCCCTTCTCGCCCTCACTCTCATCCGCGAAATGGCTCCCGTGCTCACCGCCGTCATGATCACGGCGCGCGCCGGTTCCGCCATGACCGCAGAAATCGGCGTCATGCGCATTTCCGACCAGATTGACGCCCTTGAAGTCATGGATATCAATCCCACGGGATATCTCGTGACTCCGCGTCTTCTGGCTTCGCTTTTCACGTTCCCGCTCCTGACCTCCATTTTTACGGTCATAGGCATTTTCGGAGGCTATCTCTCCGCCTGCGTGCTTCTCGGGCTCAATGAAGGCCGGTACTTTTCCGGCATTGAATCCAGCGTCACCATGGATGACGTGCAAGGGTGCTTTCTTAAAGCCATAGTCTTTGCCGTCATCGTCATTACCGTCTGTTGCTTTCAGGGCTACAACGCCCACAGGAGAAGCGACGGCAAAGGCGCGGAAGCCGTAGGCAATGCCACCACGTCGGCCGTGGTCATGAGCTGCGTGCTTATCCTTATGGCCGACTATGTCCTCACCTCTTTCCTTCTCTGAGGCGCGCATGAATCAGCAAGCCTGGGACATTTCCATTGAGCACTTGGACGGCGGTTACGAGGGGCGTCTCGTTCTTCAGGATTTCTCCGCCACGCTCCCCGCGGGCACCATCACGACCATTCTCGGAGAATCCGGCTGCGGCAAGACTACGCTGCTGCGCCTGCTTCTCGGACTGAACACACCTTCATCGGGAAGCATTCGCATCGGCGGACGCGACATCTGCCGCATGTCGGAAGCGCAATTTCACAAGATGCGGCGGCGTTTCGGCGTGCTTTTCCAGGACGGCGCGCTTATCAGTTCGCTCACGCTGGCGGAAAACGTGGCTCTCCCCCTGGTGGAGCACACCCGTCTTCCCCGTAACGTTCTGAAAGACGCCGCTCTTCGCACGCTGCAGCTTGTCGGACTCGACAAATTCGCCGACTATTATCCCGGCGAACTTTCCGGCGGCATGCGCAAACGCGCGGGACTGGCCCGCGCCATCGTCACGGAACCTCCGGTTCTCTTCTGCGACGAACCGACCTCCGGACTTGATCCTATAACGGCCGCCCAGATGGATCAGCTCCTTCTGGACATGAAAGCCTGTTATCCGGCCATGACTACCGTGGTCGTCACCCACGATCTCGGAAGCGTGGAACACATCGCCGAGCACGTTCTGGTCCTCCAGAACGGAAAAGCGGCCTTTTCCGGCACCAAGGAAGCGTTGTACGCGTCGCAGGATCCGTATCTGCGTCGTTTTCTTGATCGTAAATTTGAAGACTCCCGCCGCATGGCGGCCCCGCCGCTGGACAGCTCCGTACGCAGCGCGCTGGCTGAATGGCTGGACGATTAACGAGGAATGTATGTCTGCCGCAAAAAACACTGTTATTGGCGTATTTGTAGTCATCGGCCTGGTCTGCGTGGCCTATCTCACCATTAAACTCGGGCGCATGGAAGTGCTCGGCGACAGCGGCTACACCGTCACGGCCAGATTCTCTTCCGTGGCCGGCCTTCGCACGGGGGCCAGCGTTGAAATCGCGGGCGTGTCCATAGGACGCGTATCGGCCATACGCCTGGACACCAAAGACTACACCGCGCATGTCGACCTTCATATCAATGAAGGCGTTCCGCTTTCCGAAGACGTGATGGCCTCCGTAAAGACCAGCGGTCTCATCGGAGACAAATACATCGCCATCACCCCAGGCGGTTCGGAAACTCTTCTTGAGCCCGGCAGTCTCATCACGGACACGGAACCCGCTCTTGACCTTGAAGCCCTTATCGGCAAAGTCGTTTTCGGAGGCGTATAATGCATATTAGAGTCTTTCTTCTGTCCCTTGCCTTCTGCGTCCTGACGGCGGCGTTCCCTGCCCATGCCGCCGATATGACCGCGCGCCAGACCGCGGAAGCCGGCGCGGATCGCATTCTTGCGCTGCTCAACGATCCCGCCTTCAAAACGCCAGAAGGCAAGCCCGTCATCAGAAAAAAAATCGAGGACGCCGTTCTCGACCTCTTCGATTTCGAGGAGTTCTCCACCCGTACCGTTGGTCCCACCTGGCGTCAGTTCACGCCTGAGCAGAAACAGCAGTTCAAAGACGCCTTCACGGAACTGCTGCGCAACACCTACATCGACACTCTCGATGAGTACAACGGCCAGAAAATCCGCTTCACTGGCGAAATAAGCGGCGGCAACGGAAAAAGAGTGGAAGTTCAGATGGAATTTCTCGCCGACCAAAAGGTCTATCCCGTAGCTTTCCGCATGCTCGAAAAAAATAACCGCTGGGTCGTGTACGACGTGCTCATTGAGGGCATCAGCATGATCAAAAACTACCGGGATCAGTTCCGCGACATCCTTGCCAAGAACTCCCCGCAAGAGCTCATCGACCGGGTAAAAGCCAAGGCCGAAGAACAAAAAAATAAGCCGAAGGAAGCAAAGTGATGCGCCGAATACTATTCACCGCCGTTCTGGCTCTTGCTCTTCTCTGCGGCGCGGGATGCGCATCAAAACAGGACAACGCCTCCACTTCGCAGGAAATCTCCGTGACAGCCTCCACCGGATCGGCGGAAACCTCCGTCGTGAACGAATACTACGGCGGCCTGGACGACTATGACGACTACAGCGAAGAAGACCTGGCCGCTCAAAACGATCCGCTGGAAGGCTGGAACCGGTTCTGGTTCCATTTCAATGACTGGTTCCTTCAGTACATCGTCAAGCCTTTGCACAAAGGGTACGCTTTCATCGTTCCGGAACCCATACGCAACGGCATCAGCAACTTTGCGCATAACCTGGCTTTCCCCGTGCGCATGGCCAACAGTCTGCTTCAGGGCGAGTTTGCCCAGGCAGGCGTGGAGTTCGACAGGTCTCTGGTTAACTTCATGGTCAGCCTCGGTTTCGCCGACGTCGCCAGCCAGAGTGAGCCTCTGTACCCCTATCATCCGGAAACAGAGAATTTCGATTACACCCTCGGCGTATGGGGCGTGCCCGACGGTCCGTACTTCATCATTCCGTTCCTCGGCCCTTCCACCATACGCGGAGCGTTCGGCGAAGCGGGCGACGCCTTCATGAAGCCGCAATACTATGTCCTGGACTGGGAAATAAGCACGGGCAGCAGCGTATTCTTCTCCTTCAACGACGCCGACAAGCTCTATAAGCCCTACGATCAAATTACAGAATCCGCGCTGGAACCCTATGTGGCTCTCCGCAACGCCTATCTCAATATGAGAAAGAACAGACAGCAGGAACTGTCTCTCACCTTCGACACTCAGGACTAGTCTGGAGGCTTACCGTGGCAAAAGCTGACCGTTATCATAAAACCTTTCCCGTGACCTGGGAACAACTCCACCGAGACGCCAAGGCTCTCTCCTGGCGTCTCCTGGAACGGGGAAAATTCACCAAAATTGTCGCCGTCACCCGCGGAGGGCTTATTCCCGCGGGCATCATCGCGCGCGAACTCAATATCCGTCACATCGATACCGCCTGCATCATGCTCTACAACTACCGCGAAGAAGGCGATCAGGAGACCGTGCTCAAAGGCGCGGATCCTTCTTTCAATACGGAGGAAACCCTTGTTATCGACGATCTGGTGGATACCGGGCATACGGCAAAAATCCTGCGCGACATGCTTCCCAAAGCTCATTTTGCCACGCTGTACGCCAAACCCGCAGGCATTCCTCTTGTAGACAGTTTCGTGACGGAACTCAGCCAAGACACTTGGGTTCTCTTCCCCTGGGATTCCGAAGTTCAGTACACAAAACCCATCATTGATCTTCAGGAACAAAAATCCTAGAAAACACTGCGCGAAAGGCCGGCACCACGCCGGCCTTTTTTATTTTATCGGAATGTCATAAAAAAATTGACAGTCTCCGTCTTCTGTGCTCCCATGCTCCCCATTCGGGGAGCATGTTTCCGTTCTCCCTTCCGACGGGCAGCCTTTCCCCACCGCCCATAACGCAAAGAGTTATCATGTCCACGAAAAACATGGTCACCATGGACGGCAACACGGCCGCCGCCCACATCGCTTACGCTTTTACCGAAATAGCCGCCATATACCCTATCACGCCTTCGTCGCCCATGGCGGAGAAAACCGATCTCTGGGCCGCAAACGGTCGCTTAAACATGTTCGGGCAACCTGTGCGCCTCATAGAAATGCAGTCTGAGGCGGGCGCCATCGCTGCGGCGCACGGCGCGCTGCAGACAGGGGCGTTGGCCACGTCGTTCACGTCCTCTCAAGGCCTGCTGCTCATGATTCCGGTGCTCCACCGCATTGCCGGAGAGCGGTTGCCCTGCGTTCTTCATGTGGCCACGCGAACCGTCGGAACGCACGCCATGTCCATTTTCGGCGATCACTCCGACGTCATGAATTGCCGCCAGACAGGTTTCGCCATGTTGTCCACGGCCAGCGTGCAGGAAGTCATGGATCTGGCCGGCGTCGCACATCTATGCGCCATACGTTCCCGAGTGCCGTTCCTTCACTTTTTTGACGGATTCCGCACGTCTCATGAGCTTTGCAAGGTAGAAACGCTCGACATGGACAAGCTCGTCGCCCTCGGGGACCGCGACGCGCTCGCCTCCTTCCGGGCGCATGCGTTGAACCCCGAGCACCCAAAAATACGAGGCACCGTACAAAACGGCGACGTCTTTTTCCAGATACGGGAAGCATCCCGGCGTTTCTACGACTCTCTGCCGGATACCGTGGAAAACGCCATGGAACAAATCCGCACGCTTACCGGAAGAGAATATCATATATTCCAGTACTACGGAGATCCTGACGCGGAAGACGTCATCGTTGCCATGGGATCCGTGAGCGGCACCGTTCAGGAAACTATAGACGCGCTGCGCGCAGGCGGACGAAAAGTCGGCTTTGTTCAGGTGCGTCTTTTCCGTCCTTTCTCCGTGCGGCATTTTCTGGCCTCCCTGCCCTCCAGCGTCCGCCGCATAGCCGTGCTTGACCGGTGCTGCGAGATGGGATCGGCCGGAGAGCCCCTCTATCAGGACATCTGCGCCGCGCTCATGGGATCGGAACGCCAGATCCTCGTCATCGGAGGGCGATACGGCCTCTCTTCCAAAGACACCGATCCCTCGCTGATACGCGACGTTTTCGACAATCTTTGCGACGCTTCTCCTCGCAATCATTTTTCCATCGGCATCACGGACGATGTAACCATGCGCTCCCTCCCCCGCAAAGAACGCTTTGACACTGAGGGAGATCATGAAAATATCGTCATGAGCTGCAAATTTTGGGGGCTCGGTTCCGACGGCACGGTGGGCGCAAACAAAAACACCGTCGAAATCATCAACAATGTCACAATGTTATATGCTCAGGCCTATTTTGAATACGACGCCAAGAAATCTTATGGGCTTACGCGCTCTCATCTTCGGATAGGCAAGGGGCCCATCCGTTCCTCCTACGCCGTTTGCAACGCGGATATCGTGGCCTGCCACTGTCAAAATTACGTCGGCCTCTATGACATGACCGAAGAGCTCAAACCTGGCGGCGTCTTTCTGCTCAACTGCACATGGAGCCCTGACGAGCTGGAACAATGCCTGCCCGGTGCGTTCAAACGATCTCTGGCCCAAAAAAACGCCCGACTGTTTGTGATTGACGCAACGGGCCTGGCGCATGACCTCGGTTTGGGAAATCATGTCAATATCCTTCTGCAAGCGGCCTTTTTCCGGCTCGCAGGGATCATTTCCGAACAACAGGCCGTAGAATCTATGGAACAAGCCGTCCGAAAAACCTATTTCACCAAGGGAGAAGAGGTCGTCGAACGTAATATCGCCGCCATTCACGCAGGCTTTGAACATGTGTTCGAATTTGCCGTGCCCGCGAACTGGAAAAACGCCACGACAAAAGCCTCAGAGTCTCGAAAAGACGCTCCGGACGTCGTAAAGAAACTGCTCGATCCCATCAACGCCCAAAAGGGCGACGAACTGCCCGTCAGCGCGTTTATCGGCTACGAGGACGGACAAATGGACATGGGGCTCACCGCCTGGGAAAAACGCGACATTGCCGTACGCGTCCCACGCTGGAACGCCTCCGCCTGCCTTCAGTGCAACCGCTGTTCGCTGGTCTGCCCCCATGCGGTCCTTCGCCCCTATCTGCTGACGGCAGAAGAATCCTCCAGTGCGCCAACGGAACTCCTATCCGCGCCGGCAAAGGGGCAAGGTGCGGAAAACCTGCTCTATACGTTACAGATCAGCGTCATGGACTGCACGGGATGCGGAAGCTGCGTAGAAAGCTGTCCCGCTTCCGGCAAGGCTCTTTCCATGATTCCGAGAGCCGCCGCTGAGAATTCGAGAAAGGCATGGGAATACACGCTGTCCCTTCCGCCAAAATCCGTGTTCGACAGTTTTACCGTACGAGGAAGCCAATTCCGTCAACCGCTGCTGGAATTTTCCGCCGCCTGCGCGGGTTGCGGCGAAACGCCCTACGCCAAGTTGCTGACGCAGCTGTTCGGCACGCGCGTCTATTGGGCGAATGCGACCGGCTGCTCTCAGGCCTGGGGGGCAGCCATGCCCGGCATCCCCTATACGACCAACGCCCAGGGGCAGGGACCGGCATGGTCAAATTCCCTCTTTGAAAACAACGCGGAATTCAGTCTGGGGATGCTGCTTTCCGTGCGACAGCAGCGGGAAAAACAACGGCAGCGAGTCATTACGTTGCTGAACGAGTTACCTGAAGGTCCAGCCAGCCTGGCCGCCCGTCGATGGCTGGAAAGTTTTGATGACTACGATAACTCCGAGAACGCTTCCAAAACACTTAAAGAAGAACTTGAACTTCTGCCGCAGACGGATCTGATAAGAGAGGTCCTCGCGCATGCCGATCAACTGGTCAAAAAGTACTTCTGGATGTTCGGAGGCGACGGCTGGGCCTACGATATCGGCTTTGGAGGCCTCGATCATGTGCTGGCTTCAGAAGAGGACATCAACGTGCTCGTCGTGGATACGGAAGTGTATTCCAACACCGGCGGCCAGTCGTCCAAGGCCACTCCGCTGGGGGCTGTGGCGCAATTCGCCGCTTCCGGCAAGAAGAGCGCCAAAAAAGATCTCGGCGCCATGTTCATGGCCTACGGCAATATCTATGTGGCGCAGGTTGCCATGGGAGCTTCCCCCGACCAGCTCATGAAAGCCCTCAAGGAAGCCTCAAGCTATCGCGGCCCATCAATTGTCATCGCCTACGCGCCCTGCACCGCGCATGGCATACGCGCGGGCATGGCGCGAGCGCAACAAGAAATGAAAAAAGCCGTGGAATCCGGCTACTGGCCGCTTTATCGCTACCATCCGGAACGCGAACATCCCTTTACGCTGGACAGTCGTCCGCCGAGCCTGGATTACGACGCCTTCCTCAGCGGAGAAAACCGGTACGCCGCCCTGAAGCGCACCTTCCCCGAACAGGCGGAACGTCTCGAAGCGCAGGCGAAAAAAGCCGCGGAATCTCGATATCGTCGCTATGTGATCCTCGATCGGGAGGGCTCTGCCACAAAGAAAGAATAAAAAACTTTCTTTTCGTAAAAAAAAAGACTTGCCAAGGGCAGGCAAATCGTCTAATCAATGTCCTGCGCCGAAGTGGTGAAATTGGTAGACACGCTAGGTTCAGGGTCTAGTTCCCGTTCGGGAGTAAGAGTTCGAGTCTCTTCTTCGGCACCAGATTTCTATCAGCCTTAAGCCGGAACGTTATAAGGACGTTCCGGCTTTTTGCGTTAATGCGTCCTAGAAACGTCATCTTCTTGAAACAGTCGCACTATTACAGGCAAGCTCGTTTCTCCAAAAGACTTTCGAAAGATTCTGAACAAAAAAACGTTACAATAATGTTACGCCTCCCTTCAGGTTCTTCCGTTGAAAACATGATATTTCTTATATAAACGCACGACGCATAGCTATCCACTGCCGTTAAACGAAAAGAATATTTTTCACGCATGAAAGGCAGAATTGAAATCCTACCATACCTGTGTTAAGTTTCGTCTGACATATTTCCCGTTTCCCTGTTTCGCGTACGGAAAGGATCACACGCCGTTATGGTAAAAACCTGGAATCTCTCCATTCCCGAACTGACCGGTCGGGAAAAACGTCGGGCCTATCTCTATCTTCCCACCATGTACCGGACGCAGCCGCGCCGTCGCTTTCCCGTGTTGTACATGTTTGATGGCCATAACGTCTTCTTCGACTCTCACGCCACCCACGGTAAAAGCTGGGGACTCTCGGAATACCTCGACTTTGTGGACGTGCCCATTATCGTCGCCGCCGTGGAATGCAATCATCACCCCGACAACGGTCGTCTTTCCGAGTATTCGCCCTATGACTTTTCCGATCCCGAATTCGGCGACGTCACTGGCCGGGGCGACATTACCATGGATTGGCTTGTCAGCACGTTCAAAGCCTCTATCGACCGCCGCTATCGCACCATTCCCTGGCGGGAAAGCACATTCATCGCCGGCAGTTCCATGGGGGGGCTCATGAGCCTGTACGCGGTAACGCGCTACAATGAAATCTTCTCCCGCGCGGCCGCACTTTCGCCGCATATCTGGGCTGATCAGCGACGCCTGCTCGAACTCATACGCACCGCTCCCCTCGCTCCGGACACCATCGTCTACATGGACTGGGGTTCGGACGAATTTGGCGGTGACAAAAACATGGCTCATGACCTTCGCGTGGTGGCGGACGCGCTCTTTGACAGGGGCATTCATTTGACCGCCCGCGTGGTGCCCGGCGGCGAGCACAGCGAAGCGAGCTGGGAAAAGCAAACTCCGTTTTTCATGGAAACACTGATGTACGGCCTTGACGACTGACGCCGCATCATGGAGGACACATGCAAACAAGGTACTTCAAGGAATACAGCCCGGCCCTCGGCCGCGATATGGAATGCAAGGTATACGGCCATGCGGGAAGGCCTCTGCTCTTTGTTCCCTGTCAGGACGGACGCTTTTTCTCTTTCGAAGACTTTCACATGTCCGACACCATGGCTCCATGGATAGAAAGCGGAAAACTCATGGTCATCGCCATTGACACCATTGATCAGGAAACCTGGTCAAACAAAAGCGGCGATCCATGGTGGCGCATTCGTCGCCATGAAGCGTGGATGAGTCACATCTTCAATGAAATCGTTCCGTTCGGCCAGCATCTGGCCCGCGTGGCCAACGGCTGGGAAGGCAATCCCGGCCTTATCGCCTTCGGGTGCAGCCTCGGTGCGTTACATGCGGTCAACCTGTATCTCCGACGTCCCGACCTTTTCACCGGCCTGCTGGCTCTTTCCGGCATCTATACGGCAAGCTACGGATTCGGAAACTACATGGACGACGTCGTCTATCAGAACTCCCCGGTGGACTACATGGCCAACATGCCCACGGATCATCCCTACATCGCCTTGTACAACAGCCAGCGCGCGGCGATCTGCGTAGGACAGGGCGCGTGGGAAATGCCGGAATCCACAAGACAACTCAAAGAAATCTTCGAACGCAAGGGCATCCATCTGTGGGTAGATCTGTGGGGGCACGACGTGAACCACGACTGGCCGTGGTGGTATAAGCAGGTGGAATATTTTCTGCCGTGGCTGCTGGGGGAACGCGCGGCCTGACGATACGCGACAGGGGGAAACGCGGATCGACCGCGCTCCGATTCGCTCCATGAGAACGGCGCCGATAAGGAGGAGAAGGCACCATGAAAAACTTTGTGTTCATTTCACCCAATTTTCCTACCAACTACTGGAAGTTTTGCCGCCATCTCAAAGATAACGGCTTGAACGTTCTCGGCATTGGAGACCAGCCCTATAACGAGCTTTTGCCGGAACTCAAAGCCAGTCTGAACGAATATTACAAAGTCGGCAGCCTGGAAAATTACGATGAAGTGTACCGGGCCATGGGCTTTCTCATTCATAAATATGGTCGCATCGACTGGCTGGAATCCAATAACGAATACTGGCTGGAACGTGACGCCGCTCTCCGCACCGACTTCAATATCACGAGCGGCTTTCAGAACGCGGACATCCCCAGCATCCGATTCAAGTCCGGAATGAAGGAATACTATCGTCGCGCCGGCATACCGACAGCTCCGTATCACCTTGTGGATAACAAACAGGGCTGCCTTGATTTCATTGCGCAAGTCGGCTGGCCTGTAGTTGTCAAACCGGACAACGGCGTAGGAGCTTCCGACACGCGAAAGCTCGCCTCAGAAGCCGATCTTGACGACTTCATGGCCCACAAGACGCCCGGCGTGCCATATATCATGGAAGAATTCATTCATGCGGAAATCAATTCCTACGATGCCATTTATAACTCTCAGGGAGAACCCATTTTCGAGACAGGCAACATCACGCCCATATCTCTGATGGACGTCGTGAACAACGCCGAAAACGTCATGTACTACATTCTCAAGGATCTGCCTGACGATACTCGTGCCGCCGGTCGGGCTACGGCAAAAAGTTTCGGAGTAAAAAGCCGTTTCATCCATTTCGAGTTCTTCCGGCTCACCCAGGATCAGCCGAGCATGGGGAAAAAAGGCGACGTTGTCGCGCTGGAAGTCAACATGCGGCCATGCGGAGGGTTCAGCCCCGACATGATGAACTTCGCCAACAGCACCGACGTTTATAAAATATGGGCGGACATGATCGCATTTGATCAATCCACGCTCCCCGTAGGCGAACACTTCTATTGCGCCTTCGCCGGACGCCGTGACGGCAGAACCTTCCGTCTCTCCCATGACGAACTCATAAAAAAGTACGCCGCAAATATGAAGATGACGGGACGAATTCCCGCCGCGTTGGCCGACGCCATGGCGGATCAGATGTACATCGCCAACTTTTCCACCAAGGAAGAAATGGAGAAATTCTACGCCGACGCTCTGGCTTTGAAATAACCTAGACGTCGCCCCTTTGAGAACGTCTCCGCGGCGACCCACCACGCCAAAAACGGTTACGCTTCCGTCATCATGTCGTGGACATAAAACGGTTTGGGAGATTTTCAGGCAAAAAATCGGAAGAATCGGCCATGGACAGGAAAGACCAAAAAGTCCATCCTGAACGTCGTTGATGCCTTCTGAGGAAAACGCGTCGCTCCGCGTCTCGACGTCGTTCCTTTACAATCGTCCGACACGATCCAAACGACGCCGTGACGCGCCCCAGCCTCTCACCGTCAAGGCGAACCGACAAAAACGTCTCAACAGCAAGGAGCCGCTATGAAAGACATCGTCATCATTTCCGCCAGTCCCCGCAAAGGCGGCAATTCCGATCTTCTTTGCGACCAGTTCATGAAAGGCGCGCTGGAAGCCGGCCACAAGGTGGAAAAAATCTCCCTTCACGACAAAAACATTCACCCATGCCTCGGTTGCGGAGCCTGCCAGAACACCCACGCCTGCGTACAGAAGGATGATATGGCCGCCATTCTCGGCAGACTAATCGCGGCCGATGTCATCGTCATGGCAACGCCCGTCTATTTCTATACCATGAGCGCGCAGATGAAAACGTTCATCGACAGAACCGTGCCTCGGTATACCGAAATCTCCGGCAAGGAGTTCTACTTTATCGCCGCCGCGGCCGACAGCAACAAAAAAGCCCTCGAACGGACCATCGACGGATTTCGAGGCTTTACCGACTGTCTGGACAAGGTGAAGGAAAAAGGCGTTCTGCTGGCTCCAGGAGTCTGGAAAAAAGGCGACGTCATGGGCAGTGAAGCCATGAATCAGGCTTTTGCCATGGGGCGCAATGTCTGATTTCTCGTAACGCCCCACGCGCTTCGGAACGACCATGCGACTTCTTCTGCCTTCTATTATTATGGCGGGTTATACGATTCTGAGCCTTGTGTTGCCACTCAGGACAGGACTCGGGTTAAAGGCCGTCATCAGCGTCGGCCTCTTGGCCGCCGGCCTCAAATATGTCTTTTATCAGGTTGTGGGAGGCGGCTTCTTTCGTCCGGATCTGCCCACTCCCGTCATGCTTGCGGCCGAGGCCCTGTACGCTTCCCTGCTGATGCTCTTTGTGCTTGCGCTGGCCAAGGACATCCTCGGACTTGCGCTCCGCCTGCTTCGCCTGTTCGGCTCCTCATGGACCATGCCCTTCACGCCCGGCATCCGCTGCGCCCTGCTTGTCTTTTTCGCCCTGACATGCGGCGTCTGGGGAACATGGCAGGCCGTACGTGTGCCGAACGTGCGAACCGTAAACATTTACTTGTCGAAACTTCCAGCGGAACTTGAAGGTTTTACTCTGGTGCAGCTCAGCGATCTGCACATAGGACCCGTGCAAAAAAAAGACTGGCTCAACCAAGTAGTGAACAAAGTCAACGCGTTATCGCCAGACACCGTAGTCATTACCGGTGACTCCATCGACGGTCTGCCGAGCGCGATTCGCCAGGAGGTGACGCCTTTTGCGTCAATAAAAGCAAAATACGGCGTCTTTGGCGTGACCGGCAACCATGAGTACTACTATGACGCGCAAGGATGGATCGCCACATTCCGCGCTCTGGGCATAGACATGCTCAATAACGAACATCGCGTGCTTCCGGACGGACTTGTGATCGGCGGCGTTCCCGATAATACCGCGGCCCGTTTCGGCGGCGAAGGCGCGGACGTCAACGCCGCGTTTGCCCGCGCGCCGCAAGGACCGCGCGTGCTTCTGTCCCATAAGCCGAGTGATAAAGGAATTCCCTCTCCCGATGTGCACCTTCAGCTTTCCGGACATACCCACGGCGGCCTGATCCGTTTTCTCGCGCCTCTCATCGGAAGGTACAACGGAGGCTACGTCAACGGCCTTTATCAAACGCCGCAGGGAGGGCTTCTGTACGTCAGCCCCGGCACAGGGTTATGGAACGGTTTTTCCTGTCGCCTTGGTGTACCTTCGGAAATAACCCGATTCGTGCTTCATACCCAAACGCCCTCTTCCAGCAAGTCCTGATCGCGGATCGAGAGCGTTCCGGATATCGGCGTCCGCCCCACCGCTCGTCACGTCCGAACAAAGAAGATATCCACGCCCCGAAGGGGGGATTCTTTCACCGTCCGTCGACGACAACCCCACAAAACTCCGCGCTTATGGACGCGCAGTCGCAGGGGTTCCTTATTTTAAGGAAAAAGCCGGCCCCCCAGGGCTTTTCCTGGACAACGCGGCATAGCGTCAGACTTCCATCACGGAAGTGCCGCGACGCACTTCGATCACATGCTCAATGGCGCGCAGCTTGTCGATGGTCTGATAAAGATGCACGGCGTCGCGCACTTCCACGGTAAAGTCCATCTGAGAACGTCCATCGACGGTAGACTTGATCTGAAGCGCGTTGATATTGACGTCCTGCTGCACGAACACAAGACTGATCTTTGCCAGAAGTCCTTTTTCGTTGAGTCCCATAATGCTGATTTCCGCCGGGAACGGTTTGCTCTCCTCATTGTTCCACGTTACGGAAATCAACCGCTCCGACTCCAGATTCTGGAGATGCGGACAATTCGCCGTATGGATGATGACGCCTCTTCCCCGACTGATGAATCCAACCACCTGATCGCCGGGAACGGGCTTGCAGCACTTGGCGAAATGGATAAGCGTGTCTTCAATGCCCTTGATTGTGATGCCGTCCGCCGGCTTCTTGGCCGCTCCGTCGCCCTTGTTCGGGACCGCTCCGTCCGACGCGACCTCATGCTTGGGGGCAAGCAGAGACAGCAGCTTCTGCAAAACCTTGCGCGGCGTGAGTCGTCCCGTCCCCACGGAAGCGAAAAGATCATCCAGCACGTTCAGCGAAAATTCCGGGACCACAAGCTGAAGCCGTCCATCCTTGGCCGCCTTGGTAACGTTGAAGTCCATTTTGCGGCCTTCTTTTTCCAAGAGCTCCTTGCCGAGAGCTATGGCCGCCACGCGCTCTTCCGTGCGCAGATAATGCTGAATGCGGCTTCTGGCCTTGGACGTCTTCACAATCTTTAGCCAGTCGCGATGCGGATGACGATTCTTGTCGGTGATGATCTCTACCATGTCGCCGTTTTTCAACGGCGTGGCAAAGGGCTCCAACTTGCCGTTGATTTTAGCGCCCACGCAGTGAGCGCCCACGTCGGAATGGATGAGAAAAGCGAAGTCCAGAGACGTCGCGCCCTTGGGCAACTGCTTCACCGCTCCCTTCGGGGTGAACACATAGATCTCGTCATTGAAAAGATCCATGCGCAGAGAACTCATGAACTCGCGGGAGTCCGTCTCATCGCGCTGCCGCTCCATAAGGTCGCGCAACCATTGGAATTGCGGCATATCCTGCATGGCTATGGCGTGATTGCGCTCCTTATACATCCAGTGCGCGGCCACGCCGTGTTCAGCCATATTGTTCATCTCTTCGGTACGGATCTGTATTTCTATGCGTTCGCCCTCCGGACCTATCACCGTCGTGTGCAGCGACTGATAGCCGTTGGCCTTGGGCATGGAAATATAGTCCTTAAAACGCCCGGGAACCGGCTTCCACAGGACATGCACAAGACCAAGCATGGCGTAGCAGTCGCGCAGATCGTTGACGATCACACGAAAAGCGATGATATCGTGCATCTCGTCCAGAGGGGTTTTCTGCGCCATCATCTTCCGATAGATGCTGTAGGTCTGCTTTATTCGGCCGAACACGCGCCCGTTAATGCGATTTTCGGTCATGATGGCTTCTATTTTTGCAATGACCTTGGAAATAAGCTGGCGCTCCACAATCTGGTTTTCAGAAAGCCAGTTGGTGATCTCGGCGTACGCGTCTGGCTGGAGATAGCGAAAACTCAAATCCTCCAGTTTCTGCTTGAAAAGGTGCAGACCGAGACGGTTTGCGAGCGGCGCATAAATATCCATGGTTTCCTGGGCGATGCGCTGCTGCTTATAGGGCTTTTGAAAGTCCAGCGTGCTCATGTTATGCAGGCGGTCCGCCAGCTTGACCACGGGAACGCGGATATCGTGGGCCATGGAGAGAATCATCTTGCGTATGTTTTCCGCCTGAGCCTCTTCCTTGGTGTCGAAGGTCATCATGTTGATTTTGGTCACGCCGTCCACAATATCGGCCACCTGTTCCCCAAAAAGCTCGTCCAGCTCGTCAATGGAAGAATCCGTGTCCTCCACGGTGTCATGCAGAAGTCCGGCGGCCACGGCGTGTTCGTCAAAGCCCATCTTGGCCAGCGTCAGCGCGACGGACGCCGGGTGAAGAATATACGGATCTCCCGACAAACGAAGCTGACCGGCATGCGCGGCCGAAGCGTAGTCGTAAGCCCGACGCACCATGGCCACATCGGCATCAGGGCAATGCTTCAAGAGCTGCTCCACAATGCTGTCGGCCGAGGGTATTTTTGAGGCCGGCGAACTTTCTCCCGTCACGGGAGAGATCACCATGGAGACGTTTTCCTGGGGACGAACATCTTTCTGCCGGGACTCGCCCGCTTCCGCTGACGTCTGGAGAATGGAAGTCTGACTCATACTAACCTGCTATTGCTGGAGCGCTCTGGGAACCCACCACCGGTCAAAATTGTAGGTAATGCCCGCCGGAGCTGGTTGAATGCCCTGGAACCTCGCCTGAACCATGGGCAGAGAATACGGAACATAAAGAAAAAGATACGGCTGCTCTTCGTGCAGGATCTCCTGGAAACGGTCGTATATGGCCTTTCTTTCCTCCCTGTCGGCCGAAGCGCGTCCCTTTTCCAGCAGACGATCCACTTCTTCATTGCGGAATCCAACAAAGTTAAGCCCTCGCCCCGCGATGGCGGAAGAATGCCACACGTCAAAAATGTCCGGGTCATCCAGGATATTCCAGGCCAGAATAAGCGCGTCGAACTTTCGCGTATCGACGAATTCCTTCAAAAAGGCGGCCCATTCCACCGTGCGTATGGCGACCTTAACGCCGACGGCGCGAAACATCTGCTGAAGAATGACGGCCACCTTAATGCGCTCATTGTTTCCCTGATTCACCAGAATGGTAAATTCAAAGGGCAGTCCGTCCTTTTCCAGTATTCCGTCCTTTCCTGGGGTCCACCCCGCCTCGGCAAGAAGGCGACGCGCACGCTCAGGGTCATAATCATACGCCCTGAGAGCCGTGTTGTACACCCATGTTCCAGGCTTATATGGCCCGAATGCGGGTTCTCCCATGCCAAGAAGCGCGCCTTTTATGATTCCCCGACGATCCACGGCGTAGGAAAGAGCCTGTCGCACTCTCTTGTCCTGAAAAAAAGGACTCTTCTGGTTTAATCCAAGATACGTGTACCCCGAAGCCAGATATTTGTACTTCCGCCAGTTTTTCTCCCACCAATCGCCGTTTGTCTGACGCAGGTACTGCTGCGGCGAAAGACCTATGAAGTCCAACTTTCCGGCTCTAGCCTCGAGAAACATGGTGGTGCTGTCAGGAATGATACGGTAAATCACCTCGTCAAGATAAGGACGCCCCTTGAAGTAACGATCATTCGCCTCCAGGACAATGCGACTTCCCGGTTCCCAGGACTTGAGCTTGAACGGCCCCGCGCCTATGGGATCGCGGGCGTAACGCGTAGACGCGATATTCTCATGCTCCAGCACATGCTTAGGCAGAATGGGGTGCATCCACGTGATGGCGGCGCGAGCGTACGGCGCGTCATAGCGCACTTCAAAAGAAAGCGGCCCGGTCTGACGATATTCCTTGACATTAAGAAAGTCCGCCGCATAGGCGGTCGGCGTTTTTGGATCCGTCATCAGTTCGTAAGTGAAGGTTACGTCGTCGGCGGTAAGAGGATGTCCATCCTGCCAGACCAGCCCTTCCCTCAGCTTAAAACGCATGAACGTGCCGCCTTCCAGCACTTCCCACTCTTCGGCGGCGCATTTTATTATATTGAAATCCTTGTCATACTCCAAAGGCGAGGTATAAATCAGCCCCGCCACTTCCGCCGAAGCCGAATCAGAGGCAAGATACGGAATGAGATTGGAAGGCTCGCCTATGCTCCCCATCAGTATGTGTCCGCCGTATTCCGGCTCAGACGCGGAAAAATTTTTTTCTTCCCCCGCCGCGCAAAAACTCGCGCAGGCCGCCATACACACGAAAAACGTTGCGACAAGCCGCAACGCAGGAAGAACCAACGCGGCTTTTCCTGCTTTAATATGCGGAGTTACGGGAAAAATATACCCGAGATACTGAGAAAAACCTAACTTTTTTTTCATGAAAAAAGCCTAGCACAGTTCACTTCTCTTGAAAACTAGGATAATATCGTATAATCCTAGGAGGCAATGGTCGGTACTGCCTTTTTTCTCCAGGATTTCAGATATATTCGTTTTCCTTTCCGACCCTTACCGCCTAGCATTCGCGCATCATCCATCTTCTGCCATTGATTGAGGTCTGCTACCATGAACCGACGCGAGGAAATCGCCGCCCGTGGGCTTGCTGAAACGTTTATTCAAAATACCAGCCCCGAGTATATCACGGAGTACGGTCGCGCCATTGAAGCCGAAGGCAATCTCAGCAAGTTCACGCTGCGTTTTGAAAACGATGTGTGGACTGTGGAAAGCACCGTGCAGGGAGAAGACTTTGAAGCTTATCGACCGGTAGTCACCATCAATCTTGCGGAACAGCGGGTCGACTCCATGTGCAACTGCATGGAAGCCTTCAACGGCCCATGTCGTCATGTGGCCGCCACCACCATACATTTCATCAATTCCCTGGACATCTCCGAAGGAAAAGCCGATCCCGCGCCAGCCCCCCGCGAAGACTGGCGTCAGAGCTTCCGCCACTTCTTCGGAGGCACCTTCGAGCCGGAAACGGGACGACATTATTTTCTGTTTCGATTTTTCCCTGAACCCGGTCGGCTGTCCGTGGAGTTCTTCCGCGCCCGCCAGAACAAGACGGGTCTCTCCTCCGTGCGCCAGGAGGTGACGCTGGAACAGATTCTGCGCAACCCCGAATGGTGCGAACATTCTCCTGAACTGCCCGTGGTTTGCCGTCAGATAGCCCAGTATCTCGACTACTACGGGCATCGCGTGGAAATTCCCGACGGTCTGCTGTCGTGGTTTTTCTGGGCTATACGCAAGGAAGACTACCTGTACTGGAAAGACACGGAAATTTCCTGCCGGATCGAAAGTTCCACCATGGCCCTCAAACTGCGCCCTTCCCTGGACGATGACGGTCTGCGATTCGACGTGCTGCTTCAGCGCGAAGGCAAGAAGCCTTTTTCCATTATCGACGAAGAACCGGACGAAAGCGGCGACATTCCCGCTCCCGCGCAGGAAGGAGCCACCTTCCACGGACAGATGCCGCTTTGGGTCTGCTGGAATCAGGGATTCTATCCCGTGCAGACCTGCCTGAACCACAGAGTCATTCAGGCTCTGGTGCATAAAGGCCCCGTCATTCCGCAGGAGGACATTCCTGAATTCCTCGACAGAGTGTGGACGCGTCTGCCCGCGTCGGAACTCTATGAACAGGATGAATTCCTCAAAATCATGGAGCCCGTGTTCCAGCCCGCCACCTATAATCCCAAGCTGTTCCTTGATGAAGAAGGCAGTCTGTTGACGCTGGAAGTGCAGAACATCTATGAAACCCTGCACGGCGAATTCACCCTGCCCGGCCCGAATCCTGACTTTCAGACCGGCAGCTATGTTTATGAGGGCAAAACCTTTCTCGTTCGGCGCAATCAGACCGAAGAAAACGCTCTCATCACGCAACTGTCCGACATGCGCTTCCAGCCGAGAAGCAACCGTCTGTGGTTCATGGAGCCGGAAGAAGCCATTTCCTTCCTGCTCGACTCCTATCCCACGCTGCTGGAAAACTGGCGCGTATACGGAGAAGCCACGCTTTCCCGCTACAAAGTGCGGGCGTCCACGCCCGTCATCAACGCCAGCGTGGAAAGCAACGAGAAGGAAAAATGGTTTTCCCTCGACATCTCCGTGGATTACGACGGACAGAATCTGCCCCTCGAACGCATCTGGAAGGCCTGGCTCAAGGGAAAGCGCTATGTGCAGCTTAAAGACGGCTCCTACGCCAGCCTGCCCGAATCGTGGCTGGAAAAACTCGCGCACAAACTCAAGGTGCTCGGCCTTGATCCGGCAAAGCCGCCCAAGCAGAAGTTCAAGCAATACGAAGCCCCGGTTCTCGACAACCTGCTCGAAGATCTGCCCGGCGCGCTGGAGGACTCCTTCTGGAGCAAACTGCGCGACAATATCCGCAATTTCCACGAGGTCAAGCAGATAGAATCGCCCAAGGGGCTTCAGGCTTCCCTTCGCCCGTATCAGATTCAGGGCATCTCCTACCTGAACTTCCTCAACGAGTACGGCTTCGGCGGCATTCTGGCCGACGAAATGGGTCTCGGTAAAACCATCCAGACGCTTGCCTTCGTGCAGCACATGGTCAATCACGGTTCGCAGGGCCCCAACCTCATCGTCGTGCCTACGTCCGTGCTGCCGAACTGGGACCGCGAGGCCTCCAAATTCGTGCCCAATCTCTCGCGCCTTATCGTATACGGCACGCGACGCGAAGGCTTGTTCCGCAAAATAGCCTCTTCCGACCTGGTCATCACCACATACGCGCTGCTCCGCCGAGACATGGAAGAACTCGAACAACACGAATTCAACTCCATCATTCTCGACGAAGCGCAGAACATCAAGAACCCCAATACCATTACCGCCCGCTCCGTGCGCCAGATAAACGCCAAAATGCGGCTCTGTCTCTCGGGCACGCCCATTGAAAACAATCTCTTCGAGCTGTGGAGTCTGTTTGAATTCCTCATGCCGGGCTTCCTCGG
>CALUUX010000080.1 GCA_944324085.1 uncultured Mailhella sp.
GCTCCCCGACGATCGAAGACCCGATCGAGGGGGTTCGGGGGGAATCATTCCCCCCGACGGGGCGCGGGGCGGGGCCCCGCAGGCTCCTGCCTGTCCCCCTTCCTCTCAGACTCTTACTCTTCCTGCTCCGATCTGTCCCCCTTCCACTTCTCTGCCCTGACGGGGGGGGGACGGGCGCGGGGCTTCGGGCGCGGCTTTGGTGGGGGGATCAGTCCCGCAGGGGCGGCGTCTGCGCTTCCAATGCGGTCAAGGCGTCTTCGAGGGCGTCGCTGAGGGCGTTGGCGCGGCGGGGTTCCCAATCGGCGAGGGCGGCGCGCATATCCTTCAAAATCGCGGAGACCTTTTCGGCTCCGGGGGCGAGGCGTTTTTTCACGTCGTCGGGGATATCGGCGAAACGCAGGGAATCCGGCAGGTATTCAGCCAGTTCGGTGACGCCGCGGCGCATGCCTTCGGGGCCCCAGCGGTCGAGTTCCGACCACACCAGGGCGGAAAGGTTGGGCCAGGCGGCGACGACTTCGTCTTCGTTATAGGTCCACGCGCCCACGCGTATCTGCAAAATCTTGCCCATGGCGGACTCTCCCGGCGATTTTCTCGCCCGTTAAAAAAAAGCCCGACCGGAGAAGTCTCCGACCGGGCCGACGTTCACGCTTGGGGTTATTCGCCTTCGTTCCACTCGCTCTGCACGCGGGCCACCACGTCTTCCACGGCGGCCTGCTGGTCCGGAGGGCATACCACGATAAGCGGGCTTCCGGCGTCCACGTTTTTGGTCTGATCGAAGTACACGTCGTAGATGATGCCCGCGGGCCCGCTGTAGCACAGGGGCACTTCGCGTTTCATGCGCGACACGATGAACAGTTCCATGCCGTCGTGGATGGACACGGTGCGGCAACCAAGGATTTTCACCTTTTTATCCACGTCGGGCACAAAGTAGTACTTGGCGCGTTCGGGCGCACAGAAGGCGTAAAGGCTTTCCTTGAGCAGCTTGCTCACCACTTCCTGACGCGTGAGGTAATGACGGATCACGCCGAGGGGGGTTCCGGCCTCGACGAAGGAACCGTCGAGATCGCGGTAGAGCTTCTGGAGCACGCCGCGCTCCGTGGCGAGCACCTTGCGGGGATTCTTCTCGCGCGTGATGGTGGCAATGTGCGTGCCGGGCACTTCCTTCCAGGTGCCGGTAAAGCCGCTCACGCGGTCGCCTTCCTTGATGTCGGCGAACTGAATGACGCCCGTGTGCGGAGCGCAGACCTCCCGTTCCGTGTAGGGCGCGGCCTTGAGTTCTTCCATAACTTCGGCAATGTCTCTCATGCTTTCACCCTAACGATAGTAAAGGTTGCGGCCGCCCATGGTTTCGAGGGCCTGGCGCAGATTGGCGCGCACGTCGCGGCGATCCCACACGCCCTGGATGTGCCCGCGGGAAAGAGCCTTGTAGCAGTTATGATGATCCGGCGGAATGTCGAGACCGGTGGTGTTCTTGATGACGCCCGGCCCCGCGAAACCGATGTCCGACGAGCGGATGGCGAACTGATAGAACGCGCAGCCGAGGAAGCTGGCCACCGGGCCGCCGTAGGACTTGGTGTCGTACAGCACGAGGTAGAGTCCGCCGGACTCGATGTACCGACGCACGGCCACGGTGCAGCGCGGCATCTGAATGACGCCGTGCGTGCCTTCCTGAATGCGGATGCCCGCGGTGCCGTGACAGTACACGATGAACGGATAACGCTTGCGGCGCGCGCGATCGGCGGCGGCCACGAACTTGGAGCCTTCGGCCACGCCCACGGATCCGCCGCGGAACGAGCCCACCAGAATGGCCACCACCACCTGCACGCCGTCGAGACGGGCTTCAAAGGTGATGCAGCCGCTCTTGAGGCCGGTCTTTTTCTTGGCCGCGGCGATCTTTTCGTCGAATCCGGGGAAGTTCAGCGGGTTGCCGGCTTCCACTTCGGTATTGAATTCATAGAGCGAATTTTCGTCGAAGCAGTTGTTCATCACCCACTGGTATTCCATGGGGAAGTGATGTCCGCACGACGAGCACACGCCCGCAAATTCGTTGTAGAGATCGGGAGCCCACATGTCCATGCAGCCGCGCTGCGCCGAATACGGACACGACACCGCACGATCTTCCTTGGCCTTGGGGCTGACCCAGGCCCATCCGGAATGGTTGTCTTCCTCCCATTCGGAAAGCGTGGTCAGCTCTTCGGTGTTGCCCGCGGGTTCCTCCACCTTGCCGTGACGCAGCTTGTTCCACGGCTTCATGGCGCGCAGCTTGAGCATTTCCCATTCCGAACCTATTTCTTCAAGCAGGTTCGAGAAGGTGCGGCGGTTGCGGTGATAGAAATCATAAATAAGGCGATTGTAGATTTCCCACCACTGTTCGGACCATGCGTCGCCGAGGCGTCCCATGACGGAACGCCGGTTCTGACACTCGCGGTGCGAGGCCTTGATGAACTTGTTCTGACGCATTTCCACGAGACGCTGACGCGCCTTGCGGGAAAGATCCCAGCGCACGGAGAATTCGTCGAGATTGAGTTCCCTGTCGCGGAAGCGGCGCAGCGTGGCGGCGCGCAGCGGCGCGAGACCGCGGGCGGCGAGCACGACTTCGTCGGTGGCGCGGATCACTTCCTGACGGATGGTGCGGAAGAACTCGTAGTGGTACGGACGCGCGCCGAGCACGGGTTCCTGAATGATCTTGTCGATGTAGCCGAACTTGAGGTTGTCTTCGGCGGTGAGGTGCAGATCCTTGGCGCAGCGTTCCACGAGATCGGCGGAAGCGCGCGCCCCGCCGCGCAGATGACCTTCAATGGCGGCCGCGCCTTCGGGCGAGATCACGGAATAGTAGCCGTGCGAGAACATGAGGCGCTTGTCGGCGAGGGAAATGGCTTCGGCGCCGCCGGAACCGCCTTCGGAAAACACCGCGATGAGCGGCACGGTAAGGCCGGCCATTTCGTAGATGTTGCGGGCGATCTGCTGAGCCGCGCCGGGATAGTCTTCCAGGGGATAGCCGCCCGGCGTGAACACGTAGGCGTGAATCGGAATGCCTTCGGTTTCGGCCACGCCCATGTAGTGCTTGGCCTTGGCGTTGCCCCAGGGCTTGGCGGAGCCGCCGTTGCGGAATTCCTCGCCGTGGCCCTTTTCGTGCCCCATGACGAGCACGGGCTGATGATACACCTTGCCGTGACGCTTGCGCGTGATGTAGGCGCGGGCGATGACCATGGCCGGATCGTTGGTGTGCTCGCCCTGCCCGCCGATTTCGGTGTAGTTGTCGTACACGTTTTCAAGGATGTCGCGCAGGCAGATGCGGTGCGGATGACGCACGATGCGCACCTTGTCCATGGGGGTGAGCTTGTCTTCGAGCTTGCACTCCATGAAGAAGAAGAGGTCTTCGAGCGAGGTCATTTCGGCCTGCGCCTCTTCGGCCGTGCAGGATTCGAGCTTGCGACGGGTCTCGCCGAGACGGGTCTCAAGAAGCGCGATGTCCTCCTCGTGCTTGCCGGGGAAGATATCCTTGAGATAACACAGTCGGTCGGAAAGCTGATGCAGTTGCTTTTCCCATTCCATCATAAAAATATATCCCTTCCTGACCAGAACAGGAAACTAGAAACGCAGCATGCGCTCCGTTTTTTTCTTCAGAAATTCCACGTTGGACTTCAGCGGTTCGCCCTTGCCGTCGTGCCCCTCAAGACGGAGCGTGTCGAGGAAGGCAAGACCGTGGGCGCTCACCTCGGCAAGATCCTTGCCCCAGATGATGGCCAGGGCGAGGTTGGGATCGAACTCGGTGGGGATGGTGTACGGCTTTTCGGGGCTGGCGGGGGGCACGTGGGTGTGCACGCGGCACCATTCGCGCTCGTCCCAGCTGAAGCGGTCGATGTCGCCCACCCAGGGGGCGAAGCCGTTGTCGGGATCTTCGGCGATGATGCGGTATTCCACGCCCACGCCGTGGAAGGTGATGTCGTCCTGCGTGTAGCCCAGCGGTTCGCCGAGGCCGGTGCGGATCTGTTCGGCGATGAGGTCGACCTCCTTGCCCTTCACGCGGCTGATGGCGGCGGACACGCCGTTTTCCACCTGGATGCGGGTGTTCACTTCCATGAGGAAGGGATGGCCGTCTCTCGTGACGATCCATTCCCAGGTGCCCACGCTGTCGTAGCCGACCTTGCGGGCCATGTTGAGCGAATGCATGACGATTTCGTCCAGCAGAGCCGCGGCGTCGAAATCGTACTTGATGGAGGAGGGATCGAAGCCGGGAGCCACTTCCAGACGCTTCTGCCGCCCCGTGGACTGGATGGAACAGTTGCGGGTGCCGAAATGCACCGGATGACGCCCCGTGCGATCGGACAGCACATGCACTTCCAGATGGTTGAAATCCTTGATGCGCTGCTCGATGAGCACGCCCTCGTCCTTGAACTGACGCATGGCGTAGTTGCGGATGCGACGATAGACCTGCCGGAACATGTCGATGTCGTACACTTCCTCGATGCCCATGCCGCCGCCGCCCGCGGAAGCCTTCACCAGCACCAGCGGACGGGCTATGCCCTGCTGCATCTGAAAATCGAAAAGCGAACGGGCGATTTTTTCGGCTTCAAGCTCGTCGTAGATGGGCCTGTCGGAGCCGGGAACGGTGGGCACGCCCAGCGAACGGGCGAGACGCTTGGTGTTGATCTTGTCGCCAAGATCGCGGATGACGCGCCACGAGGGGCCGAGAAAGATAAGCGGACGCTCGCGTTCCGTGACTCTGCGGGCGAAACGGAAATCCTCGGCAAAGAAACCGTAGCCGGGATGCACGGCGGTGGCGCCGGCATGGTCGGCCACGCTGAGCAGCTCGTTGGCGTCGTGATAGGATGAAATGCGGTACAGGCTTCTTTCGCCGCCGAGCTCACGGGCCAGCGCGACGTGGCCGGAACAGGCGTCTTCCGCGGTGTGAACGCAGACGAAGTCGAGACCGAGCTTTATGCACGCCTGAATGATGCGAACCGCGATTTCGCCGCGGTTGGCAATAAGCACTTTATGCTGTTTATTCACGCCATTTCCTTATTGCGAAGGGGAAAAGGCCATAAGACCGTATGATGATGAAACAAAAAGACAAGGCGATCCTCTCCTCCCGCCCTGTCCGGCCCAGGACGCAACGTGGCGCAAGGCGCCGGCCCATCCCGAAAAAACGCGGGAAACAGACCTCCGGCCGCAGGCGCGGCCGCCGTTTGTACGGCGATTATACCTTGCAATCGGAAAGAATCAAGCCCTCTTTTTTTTCCGCCCTCTTATTTACGGATAATGAAACATATCGAGGGGAAAACGCGCTTCGCCGGACCCGCCGGGCGACAAAAAAAACGCCCGCGGCAACGACCGCCCGACGCCCCGGACGACGGAACAAACGCCGCGTCCCCAAAACGACCCGGACGACGGAACAACGACCCGTCCTCACAACGCCGCGGGGGACGAAACAACGCCGCGGGGCCGGCTTCGCGACCACTCCGCGGAAAAAACGCGCCCCAACGTCGCCCGACGGGCGTGACTCCCCGATCGCGAGAGAAACGTCGCGTCCCCAAACGCCCCCAGACCGGCGGGAAAAACGTCGTCCGGAAGGAGGCTAGGCGCGGCGTCTCCACACATAGATCGCCAGAACGCAGAACGCCGCCACCAGCGCGCCGGTCGCCGCCCGCGGCAGTTCCACGACGCGCGGGAGCGCCAGTTCCGTGAGCAGAGCCGCCACCGCCAGCGCCACCGCCAGACGACGCCTGGCCACGCTTCGGGCCAGACGTTTTTCCGTCTCCCTTTCGCGGCGCGCCCGTTCTTCTTCCATGGCGGGAGACTCGACCGCGCCTCGCCGCGCGAGTTCTTCCGCGCGCAGCGTCGCCGCTTCCGGCGTGAGCTTGCCGGGATCGAGCGATTGAAGTTCCTCGTCCGTCATGGACGCGTACCGTTCGGCAATCTGCGCGGCCGTAATCTTCATTCCCATGTCTCCCTGTCGTTTGTTCCGCGTCCGAAAGCGCGCGAAAGACGTTCCGCGTCCGCGGGACGGCCGGAACGCTCCGTCTCGCCCGGAGAAAAACCGCGAACGCCGGCTTCCCGCCGGCTCTCTTCGCGCGGAACGGCGAAGCCTCCGACGCCTCTCGGAAAAAGTATGGTGAAATTCCCCGGGCGGTTCAATGATAAGAGACCCGCGCCCACGCGTCAAAGCCGGCGTCGCCTCGTTCCGCCGACGCGCCCCCGAATAATGAAACGGACGCGATTTTCCGCACATTCTGGACAGAAAGAATGAAAACGATCTATCCTTGCCCCGATTCTTTTCTTTTTTCCGCCGTTCCGACCCCCGCGCCGGACGAGCCGCGAGGCCCCCCATGGATGAACTCAAACGCCTGTACCTGGAACCCACGTCGCGCTGCAACCTCAACTGCGCCATGTGCTTCCGCAACAGCTGGATCGACGAACGCGTCGGCGACATGGAAGACGCCACCTTCCGCAACGTCCTCGAAACCATGCCCGACAGCGTGGAAACCGTTTTCTTCGGCGGCATGGGCGAGCCGCTCGCGCATCCGCGCATCGTGGACATGGTGCGCGCCGCCTCCGCCGCCGGCCGCAGAACCGAACTGCTCAGCAACGGTTCCCTTCTCAGCGAAACCCTCTCCCGAAGCCTGCTCGACGCCGGCCTCGACGCGCTCTGGCTCTCCGTGGACGGCCTCAGCGAAGAACGCTACGAAAGCATACGCCGCAACGGCCGCCTCGACGCCCTCAAGCGGCACATCCAGAGCTTCAACCAGCTCCGCTTCGCCCTGCGCCGCCCCGTCTCCCTCGGCGTGGCCTTCGTGCTCATGAAAAGCAACGTCCGCGATCTGGCCGAACTGCCCTACTTCGCCAGCTACTACCGCGTGAACGAGGTCAACATCTCCCACGCCATCCCCACCGACGAACGCACCGAACGCGAACTGCTCTACCGCAACGTGCTCGGCAGCGACTTCGGCGGCGACAACGTTCCCCCCACCGCCCCGCGCATCCGCGTGCCCCTCATGGACTGGTCCAACCCCGAAGTCGCCCAGGCCGCCGCCGGTCTCCTCAGCGCGGGCATGTGCGAAATCTTCCTCTCCGGTCAGCGCGTCCGACGTCCCGCAAGGCACTGCCGCTTCATCGACGAGGGCATGTGCTTCGTGCGTCACGACGGCTTAGTCAGCCCCTGCATGGCCCTGCTGCGCACCTCCCGCCTCCACTGGGACGGCAAAACCCGCGTCAATCGCCATCACTTTTTCGGCAACGCCGCCCAGACGTCCCTCTCCCTCATCTGGAACTCCCCGGACTACGCCGCCTTCCGGGAAAAGGTCCGAACCTTCGAATTCTCCCCCTGCTGCCGCTGCTCCCAGTGCGACAACTGGGAACGTTCCCTGCCCGACTGCTACGGCAACGACGCCCCCACCTGCGGCGCGTGCCTGTGGTCCGAGGGCATCATCAGCTGCCCGTAACCGCCGACCGACGCCGCTTTCCGGCCGCCGGGAAGGGTCGACGCGCGCCTCTTGCAATATCCGCCTCCTTTCTTTATACTTCACTGTTTCAAAGAACATGAACGCGGCCGCCGAAAAAAAAACGACGCCAAGGAAGGCCACGCCCTCCCTTGCGCCGAGCGTCCGGCGGCTCCGACGCGGAACGCGCCGACGCCCCCCCAAAACGCCGACCTCCCGCTCCGCGCGGCCGATCAGAAAAACAAGCTAACCAAAGGAACGCGAACGTGAGTTCTCTCGCCCGTAACGAATCTCTCCGCAATATCGCCATCATCGCGCACGTCGACCACGGCAAGACGACGCTGGTGGATGGTCTTTTCAAGCAGAGCGGCATGTTCCGCGCCGATCAGGTCGTGGACGACCGTCTCATGGACAGCATGGAACTGGAACGCGAACGCGGCATCACCATTTCGGCCAAGAACTGCGCGGTGGGCTGGAAAGGCGTGCGCATCAACATTCTGGACACCCCCGGCCACGCCGACTTCGGCGGCGAAGTGGAACGCGCCCTCTCCATGGTGGACGGCGTCATTCTTCTGGTGGACGCCTCCGAAGGCCCCCTCCCCCAGACCCGTTTCGTGCTTCGCAAGGCTCTCGGCCTGTCGCTGCCGGTCATCGTGGTGCTCAACAAGATCGACCGCAAGGACGCCCGTCCCGCCGAGGTGCTCAACGAGGTTTACGATCTGTTCATCGATCTCGACGCCAATGAAAATCAGCTCGAGTTCCCGGTGCTCTACGCCATCGGCCGCGACGCCGTGGCCATGAACAACCTCAACGACGAACGCAAAGACCTTTCCCCGCTGTTCGACGCCATTCTCAAGTACATTCCCGCGCCGTCCTACGATCCGGAAATGCCGTTCCACATGCTCGTGGCCGACCTCGACTATTCCGATTATCTGGGCCGCCTGGCCGTGGGCCGCATCCGCAACGGCCGCGCCCACACCAAGGACGCCCTCGTGTGCATCGGCGAAGACGGCAAGCCCCGTCCGCTGCGCGCCACCCGCTTCCAGGTGTATCAGGGCAAAAACATGGTCGACGTGGATGAAGTTTCCCCCGGCGACATCGTGGTCATGGCCGGCATCGAAGACGTCACCATCGGCGACACCATCTGCACCGCGGCCGATCCCTCGCCGCTGCCCCGCATCAAGGTGGACGATCCCACGGTGTCCATGCGCTTCGGCATCAACACCTCGCCGCTCGCCGGCCGCGAAGGCAAAATCGTGCAGGCCCGCAAAATCCGCGAACGCCTCGACCGCGAAGCGTTGCGCAACGTGTCCATCCGCGTGGAAGACACCGAAGACCGCGACGCCTTCCTCGTCAAGGGCCGCGGCGAATTCCAGATGGCCATCATCGTGGAAACCATGCGCCGCGAAGGCTTTGAACTCACCGTGGGCCGGCCGGAAGTCATCTTCAAGGAAATCGACGGCCAGAAGTACGAGCCCATCGAAGAGGTCTCCATCGACTGCGACGAAATCTACATGGGCGTGGTCACCGAAAAGCTCAACTTCCGCAAGGGCCGCATGACCAACTGCGTGAACAACGGTACCGGCCGCGTGCGGCTTTCGTTCTCCGTGCCCGCGCGCGGACTCATCGGCTATCGCGACGAGTTCCTCACCGACACCAAGGGCACCGGCATCCTCAACTCCAACTACAGCGGCTATGAACCCTATCGCGGCGACTTCCTCACCCGCATGACCGGTTCCCTCATCGCCGACCGCGCCGGCAACGCCGTGGCCTACGCCCTGTTCAACCTCGAACCGCGCGGCCGCCTGTTCGTGGTTCCCGGCGATCCGGTGTACGAAGGCATGGTCGTGGGCGAACACAACCGCGACAACGACATCGACGTCAACGTCACCAAGGAAAAGAAACTCACCAACCTGCGCGCCGCCGGCCATGATGAAAACATCATCCTCACGCCGGTGCGTCCCATGTCGCTGGAACAGTGCCTGAACTTCATGCGCGAAGACGAACTGCTGGAAGTCACCCCGCAGTCCCTGCGCCTGCGCAAGGCCGTGCTCTCCTGCTCGGAACGCTATCGCATGGGCGGAGGCCGCAAGCGCGTGTAACGCCGCTTCCTCCCCAAAAAAGAACTCAGCCCTCCTTCGCCTTGTCCGCGAGGGGGGGCTTTTCGTTTCCCCTCCACGCCCCCACAATCGGAACGACGACAACCAAAACGGAACGGCGACGGCTCCAAAGAAACGACGAAAAACCAGAGGAAACGACGACAGGCCCCAAAAAGAAAGAACGAAAACTGCAAAGCAACGACGACGGCCAAAACAACATGATGAAAGCCGAAACGGAATGGCAGAAGCCGAAACGGAACGGCGACGCCCCCCCCAAAAAAAAGAAAATAACGACAACCAGAAGAAACGCGTCTGTCCCCCACGGCCAGAGGGAGCGCGCGTCTGAAAATCTTCCTTATTCCATCCGATCGGCGCGCCGATCGGATGCCGGCCCGGTGGGCGGGTCCGCAGGACACGGCCACACAAGGCGGAACGACAAAGGCGCGACCAACGCCGCGCCCTCGCTTTGAGAAACGATCCAGCCCGAAGACCCGATCGAGGGGGTTCGGGGGGAATCATTCCCCCCGATGCCTTTCCTGCCTTTCCCGCCTTTCCCGCTTCGCTTACTTTTTCTTCGCGGGCTTGGCGTCGGCTTCCGGCGGGAAGAGGATGTTGTACACCGCCTTGGTGACGGGGCCGGCCACGGCTCCGCCGCCGCCGCCGTGCTCGATCATGGTGACGACCACCACGCGGCGGCCGTCCTTTTCGCCCCAGGAGCCGATCCAGGCGTGGTCGCGCTGGCGGAACTCCATTTCGGCGGTCTTCACGCGGCGGTCGCCCTGCATTTTAATTTTCACCACCTGCGCGGTGCCGGTTTTACCGCCGATGGTCATATCCTTTCTTTTCAGCACCTTGGCGGTTGCGCCCGGAGCTTCCACGGTTTGAACCATGGCGTTTTTCAGCCAGGCGCGGTGGGCGTCGGTCATGGGCGTTTTGCCGGTCACTTCGCGGGGGGCGTCGGCGATGAGCTGGGGTTTGAGCAGGTAGCCGCCGTTGATGATGGACGAGAGGAACACGGCCGTCTGGAGGGGCGTAACCAGCACATGCCCCTGACCGATGGACGCGTTGACCGTGTCGCCCTGCTGCCAGGCCTCGCCGAAGCGGCGTTTTTTCCAGGCGCGGGAGGGCACGAGGCCCGTGGTTTCGTAGGGCAGATCAATGCCGGTTTCGCGGCCGTAACCGCAGGCGCGGGCGAAGGCTTCCATGTTGTTGATGCCCATTTTCACGGCCATGCTGTAGAAGTACACGTCGCAGGAGTAAATAAGCGAATGTTCCATGTCCACGGAGCCGTGACCGCCGGCCCGCCAGCAGCGGAACGTATGATTGCCAAGCGTGAAGTGCCCGGGACAAAACACCTTTTCCTGCGGGGAGACGCCGTGCTCAAGCAGCATGCCCACCATCATGAGCTTCCAGACCGAACCGGCGGGATACGCGCTCTGAATGGCGCGGTTCTGGAGCGGAAAGCGCGGATCGCTGCGGAGCGCGTTCCAGTCTCTGGCGGAAAGCCCTCCAATAAAAATATTATTATCATACGCGGGCCGGGTGACCAGCGCGAGCAGCTTGCCGGAATCGGGATCCATGACCACCACGCTGCCGGAATAATCTCCCATGGCCTCCATGACCGCGTGCTGAAGGCGCGAATCGATGGACAACGTGACGTTCTGCCCCATGTGCGGCGATTCGATGAGCGTGCGGCTCAGCGGCCGGCCAAGCACGTCGACCTCCAGCCGGTACAGTCCCTTCTGGCCGCGCAAACGGCGTTCCAGCACGCTTTCGAGCCCCTGACGGCCCACCATGTCGCCGAGGGAAAGATCGGGATCTTCGGCGAGTTCCTTTTCGCTGGCTTCGGCCACATAGCCCAGAATGTGCGAAAACGCCTCCCCTTCGGGATAGTAGCGGCGGGAATGGGTCACCACGCGCAGGCCGGGCCATTTGTACAGCTCCGCTTCAATGGGAGCCACCTGCTCGAAGGGCATGTCGGTGAGCAGCAGAATGGGATCGAAACTGCGCCCCTTGCTGCGATCCTGCTCGTAGCGGGCTTTGAGACGATCGAGCGGCACGCCCGTCCACGCGCTCACCTGGGCCAGCGCGGCCGCGATGTCGGGACAGTATTCCCGCACCAGAGCCAGACCGTACGCCGTGCGGTTTTCGGCCACCAGCTCGCCGGAAGCGTCATACATCTCGCCGCGGGGAGCGAAAATGCGTTCGTCGCGAAGGCGGTTTTCCTGCGCCATGCGCACGTAGTCCGCGCCGCGGTGTATCTGAAGATACCAGAAGCGCGCGCAAAACAGCGCGAACAGCAGCACGATGCAGCACTGAAGCAGCAAAAGCCCGCTTTTCGGCGGCTGATAGTCATCGTTGCCGGTTTCTATCTTCATGCATCACCATCCGGCGCAAGCCTGCGGCCATCCACCAGACCCAGGGCGTGAACAGGGTCTGAAACAGACATTCGTCCAACAACAGCGAGGGGTTCCACGGAATGTCCTGAAGCGTGGAGAGCAGCGCGAAAATGACGTAATGCGCGCAGGAAAGCAGCGCGCCGAACAGCGTGACGAACAGAAAACCCGTGCCCTGCAACAAGCCGCAGCCCACATAAAACACAATGGCCGCCAGCGCGTACCACAGCAGCGTGCCGCCGAACGCCATGCTGCCCATGCCCTCCTGCAACAGCACGAACAGGGCCCCCACCGCCAGCACCTGCGGGGCGTTCCTTTCCTGAAGCGCGAGAATGAATCCGGGCAGAAGAAAGTCCAGACCGGGCATGAACGCCTGCAACGCCACGGCGGCAAAGGCGTAACAAAGCCACCACCCGGCGTTTATCCAGCTCATGAACCGCTCCCGGCTTCGGGCTCTTCGGGCTTTTCCAGCACGGGAGGCCGTCTGGCGTACACGGCGTCGGTTTCCGGGGTGATGGAATCAAGCGGCCTCTGGAGCAGAAACACTTCCTCCAGCCTGTGGAAATCCACCAGGGGTTCGGCCTGAATTTCCAGCACGGACGCGCCGGAACGCGAGGCCCCGCCCGTGGATATGGCCGTGACGCGCGCCACGGGTATTCCCTTGGGATAACAGGAATCCACGCCGGAGGTGACCAGCAGTTCGCCCACGCGCACGGGCGCGTTCTGCCGCACGAAGCGCAGCTCCAGCGGAAGCCCGGGGCCGCCGCCGGAAAGTATGCCCTGCACCCTGCCCTCCGACGTGATCACCGCCACGCGGGAACCGGTGTCGGTAAGCAGCAGAGCCACGGAAGTGCTGGGCCCGGCCTTGAGCACGCGCCCCACCACGCCTTCCCACGACGTGACCGGCGTGCCGGGAGCCGCGCCGGAAAGATAGCCGTTCGAGAGCATGATGGTGGACAACGCGGCGTTGGGCCCCATGCGCCACGCCAAAACGCGACTGGCCCGCGCGGGCCACGAGGCCGGATAGTCCAGATGCATGAGCCGCCGCAGCCTCTCCAGCTCGGCGCGATCCTCGCGGGTTCCGGCCAGCCGCTGTTCCAGAATGCGGAGCCGCTGCTTCAGTTCGTCGTTCTCGCGACGGACGTCGCGCAGATCGACGTAGTTGTCCCACACGCCGGAGAGCGTGTCTTCCAGACTGTCGAGCCCGCGCATGATGCCGCCGGTGAACTCCAATCCCACCGCGGCGCACAACCTGTCCCACTGCCCGGTTCGCTGGTTCCAGGTGTAAATGCCCAGAAACAGCAGCAGCGTGCAGAGGATGATGAGAAAGATGCGTCTGGGCAGCAAGGCGACTCCTGCGTGTTGACATGACCGCGTTCCCGCAGAGGGGGAACCCGCGCGCTAGTCGATGCACACCTCGCGCATGGTGCGCATGTTGTCGAGCGCGATGCCCGTGCCCATGACCACCGTGGCGAGAGGATCGTCCACGCTGAAGATGGGCAGAGACGTGTCTTCGCGCAGAAGCTGATCCAGACCGCGCAGCAGCGCGCCGCCGCCGGTGAGCACGATGCCGCGTTCGACCACGTCGGCGGCGAGTTCGGGCGGAGTCTGTTCCAGGGCCTGACGCACGGCCTGCACAATGGCGTCCACCTGCTCGGCGATGGCCTTGCGCACTTCTTCCGACGTGATGATGATGGTCTGCGGAATGCCCGTGACCAGATCGCGACCCTTGACCTCGATTTCCTTCTCCTCTTCCATGGGATAGGCGGAGGCTATCTGAATCTTGATCTCTTCGGCCGTGGATTCGCCGATAAGCATGTTGTACTTGCGCTTGACGTGCCGCAAAATGGCTTCGTCCATCTTGTCGCCGCCCACGCGCACCGACCGCGAGTACACGATGCCGGAAAGCGAAATCACCGCCACTTCCGTGGTGCCGCCGCCGATGTCCACCACCATGTTGGCCGTAGGTTCCTGAATGGGCAGATTCGCGCCGATGGCCGCGGCCATGGGTTCCTCAATGAGAAACACTTCGCGCGCGCCCGCGCTGAGCGCGGATTCCTTCACCGCGCGCTTCTCCACCTGCGTGATGCCCGTGGGCACGCAGATCATGATGCGCGGCCGCACCAGACGACGCTGATTGTGCACCTTGGAAATGAAATACCGCAGCATAGCCTCGGTCACCTCGAAGTCGGCAATGACGCCGTCCTTCATGGGGCGGATGGCCCGAATGTTTCCGGGCGCGCGGCCGAGCATGCGCTTGGCTTCGGAACCGACGGCAAGCACCTGATTGTTGCCGCGATTGTCTTTTTTCACCGCAACCACCGACGGCTCGCGCAGCACGATGCCCTGACCCTTGACGTACACGCAGGTGTTCGCCGTGCCCAGGTCAATGGCGAGGTCGTTGGAAAATATACCGAGGATCATATCAAATATCTTGGCCATGAGGATTTCTCGCAGGACGTGTGAAATAAGGGGATTGGGAGGTTCTAGGCACAGAAAAGCCGGACTGTCAATATCCGAAACGAGGCTGAGCCCGCCGTCCTCCGAGGAGCGCGTCGCGCCCTTTCGGAAACTGCCAGCTTTCCATCCCCCCGCGCTCTTGTCAACCCTTTTTCCGCGTCTTGAAACGCGCCCCTCGCCCCCTTGCGGAACGGCCGTTTTGCGCCCGTCGGGAAAGGCTCGGCCGGGGCTCCCCGCCGGGACGCCGGGCCGGCCTGCCGCGGCTCCGCGCCCCGTCGTGGGGCGTCCGGGGCGAACCGTCCGCGCCGGGGAATCACGAGGTCGGAGCCGCGGTCGCGAAGGGATTGCGGTCGGGAACGTCGCAGGCTTTGCCCTGCCACCAGTCGTTGTATTCAAGCGCGGCGTCGATCATGTCGAGCGTCTCGCGCTTGCGGGCGGCCCAGTCCGGAGCGGCGAGCTCGCCGGGCGCGGGATCGGCGCAAAGGCGATGGATCACCGCGCGGGACGGAAAAAACGTCAGGGCCCGCGCGGCGAGAAACGCGTATTCCTCCTGATCGAGAGGGCGAACCCCGCCGGCCAGGCGTTCGGCGTCCACGGCCGTGCCGCGGGGAAAGTACAGATTGTGCAGTTTGACCCCCGCCACCGGCAGCTCCGCCAGTCGCCGCGCCGACGCAAGAAAATCTTCGCCGCTTTCTCCGGGCAGTCCGGCCATGAGATGCGCGCACGTCTTCACCCCGAAACGCGCGGCCAGCGCAAGCGCGCGCTCCGAAGCCGCGGCCGCGTGCCCCCGGTTGACGCGAAGCAGCGTGGCGTCGTTGAACGTCTGCACCCCCAGCTCCAGCCAGAACTCCGACCACGGACTCGACGCCATGATCGCCATTTTTTCCTCGTCCAGACAGTCGGGCCGCGTGCCCACGCAAACCCCGACCAGTCCGGGCAGTTCTTCCAGCTCCCGCAGCATGGCCGCCAGACGCGACGCCGGCCCGTACGTGTTGCTGAACGACTGCACGTAGCCTATGAACAGCCGCGCGTTCCGGAGCCGGGGCATGGCCGCGTACCGCGCCCGCCAGCGATCCCACTGCGCCCGCAACGTTCCCAGCCCCAGTCCCGGCCCGGAGCCCTCGCCGTTGCAGAACGAACAGCCGCCGCGGCTCAGCGTTCCGTCGCGGTTGGGACAGTCGGATCCGGCGTCCAGCGTGATCTTCTGCGCCTTTTCGCCGAACGTCGCGCGAAAATGGCTGTCCAGACTTCTGTATCTCGGCGCGCCTTTCATGCTCTTTCCTTTCTTATTGGTCGCGGACTGCGGGGTTTGTGCGGGGGGCCGGCCTTGTCGACGCCGGGGGGGACGCGGTCGCTCGCGCTGGCCGGACGCGCTGTACGGACTGCGGGGCGTGCACGGGGGAGGCGTTGACGGCGGAAATGAATTCCGCCTACTTCGCCCCACCGCCGCGACCGCCTGAAGGCGGGTCGCGGGAGCCGGCGTTGAACCGGGTCGGGAGTAACTCCGGGGAGCGTTGAACCGGGGCAGAAAAAAAACCTTTCCCGCGTTGGGCGACGGCCGAAGCAACCAAGGGGAACGTTGAGCGGGCGTAGGGCCAACGCCTTTCCCGCGTTGGGCCGGGGGAAAGTAACGCCTTTCCCGCCTTTACTCTTCCGGCAGGGGCGGGGCGTTGGGGGCGCGGGCGGGGGTGAGCTTCGGGAGGCTGGCGAGAGCCTCGCACTGGAGCTGGCGGAGCCGTTTTCCCGATTCGGCCCCTTTGTTTCTCCACGCTTCGGGCAGGCGCACGGCGCGCGCGGCGGCGAGATCGCGGGAGGCCTGCGGTTCCCAGTTCCAGCCGCCGTCGGCTCCGGCGAGGATCCAGAATTCGCGGAACACGCGGGCGTCGTTCAGCTGGCAGACCAGGTCCCGGCGGGTGCCGGCGCGGAGCGAACCGTACATGCCCCCCTTCATGTGCAGGACGGCTCCGGTCACGCCCGCGCGCGTGTATTTCGACGGCAGGCGCAGGCGCGTTCCCAGGGTTCTGGCCAGTTCCGCGCCCTTGCGCTCGTGCCCGTAGTGATGCGGCAGAAGGGCCGCTTCGGTGCGAATCTTGCCCAGATCGTGACAGAGCGCCATCCAGACGGCCAGCGGGACGCCCGCGCAACGGTCCATCACCTCCAGGGTGTGCTCGAGCACCGAATTGTCGTGCCAGGGCGCGGGGCCGGCGGGAATGTCCGCGGCCGGGGCCAGCTCCTCAAACCACGGCGACAGGCACTCCCCCTCGAGCAGCGCGCGCAAAAAACGCGACGGCGCGGGACACGACAGCGCGCGCAGCAGCTCGCGGCCCACCCGCTCCCCGGGCAGTGACCGCAACGCTTCCGGACGACGGCTCAACGCCCTCATGCCTTCCAGCGTTTCCGGCGCCAGCGTCCAGTCCGGCCAGGCCGCCGCGAACCGCGCCGCGCGGAACGCCCGCAGCGGATCGCGCTCGAACGCGTCCGACGAGGCGGGACGCAACACCCGATCGGCCGCGTCCGCCCAGAAGTCCGGATGGCAGTACAAACGCCCTTCCGCGTCGAACGCCGCCGCGTTCACCGTAAAGTCGCGGCTGAACATGTCGCTTCGCACGTCGCCCTCCAGCGGGGTGAACTCGTCCGACCCCACCAGCCATATCTCCGGCCCATGACCCGTGTTGCGCGCCGACGGGAACCGCTGTACAAAGAACTCCCTGCCCCCGGAAAACGAAATATCCACGTCGCGCGCCGGCCGACCCAGAAGAAGATCGCGCACCGCGCCGCCCACCACATACCATTCGCCCATGTTTCCGTCCGTCTCCCTTTTCCGGAAGGCCCGTTCAACGTTCATCCGCCGCCGCGCCCGGCGGCTTCCCGGCCATGGAGGCTCCATGAACCATTCCGCCGTCGTCCGGCTCCTGACCGAAGGTCTCCCCCCCATCGGGGATCAGGATCCCACCGCCGCGCCCTTTCCGCTCCAGACCCTGGAACGCTCGCCCCTCGCTCCGGATTCCCCCGGTCGCGCTTCCGATAGTCCCTGGGTTCCCCGCGAAAAAAACGGGCTGCGCTGGCTCGAACGCCCCGCTCCCGGCCTGCCCGCCCCAGTGTACCTCACCGGCCCGGCGACCTCAACCCTCGACGTCGCCCGCCTCCTCGCCGAAGCCGATCTCTTTCCCGAATGGGCCTCCGTCCTCTCCCTGAGCCAGAGCGCGGGCCGCGGTCAGATGCGCCGCGCCTGGGCCTCCCCCGCGGGCAACCTCTATTCCGCCCTGCGCCTGCCTCTCGCCCCGCCCTTCGACGTCGCCCCCGCGCCCGCCTGCGGCGCGCTCTTCGCCGAAGCCCTCTCCCGCCTGAACTGCCCCGTCATGCTCAAGTGGCCCAACGATCTGCTTCAGGCCGCGCCCTCCTTCCGCCCCGGCCTCCCCCCGCGCAGAAACGACTGCCTCAAAGTGGGCGGCATGCTCCTCGAAGAACGCCGCGGCGCGCTCTTCGCCGGCACGGGCCTCAACCTCGCCTCCTGCCCGCCCGCGTCAACGCTTCGGGATAACTACGCTTTTTCCGCCGGCGTGCTGCGCGACGCCCACGGCTCCCCCCTGCTTTCCCCCCAGCCGGAACGCCAGAAAATTGACAGCAAAAACAAGGACATCGTGACTATTTTCACGCTCTGGCTCCGACTTGCGGCCTCCCTGTTTTCCTGCTATGCACAAGAACAGACCCTCGAACCGTGGTGGCCCGCGCTGGCGCAAAGGCACCTCGCCTTCCGCGGCTGCCGCGTGACCCTCGCCGACGCCTGCCCCGAAAGGGAGACCATGGTCAGAATCCCCTGTGAGGGCGTGGTCGACGGCGTGACGGAATCCGGCGCGCTTCGCCTCAACACAGCATACGGAACGGAAACTTTTCTGGGCGGTTCCCTCCTCGCCAGCGACGGAAACGAGGAACCCTTCCCTCAAGACGCCCATTCCTCGGAGTAGATATGTCT
>CALUUX010000081.1 GCA_944324085.1 uncultured Mailhella sp.
AAGTTTGCAAACTGAGGTTGTCAGCAATCCTTCCGACCACAGGGCCCGGTAAAATAAAAGTAGAAACCAAAGGTAAAGCCGTTGGTTTCAAACTGGGCGGTGGCGGAATACAGAGTATGCATGACAACAACCATTGAAAGTTTAAAAATTTACTAATCCCAGAAAAAGAAACCTGTCAACAGAAAATTGCCGGAAGACGGCAACTTTTGTTGTCCGTCCGGGTTATTTTTCTCCCATGAGCTCCAGGGCCTCTTCCACGGTGGCGTTGCCGTGCACCATGGCGCGGAGAGCCTTGAGCAGTTCCACCCTGCGCGGATGCTCGAACACGTTGCGCCCCACGGACAGACCGGATCCTCCTGCCTGAAGGGAACCGTACACCATTTCCAGCAGCTTGCGCGTGGAATCGAGCTTGGGGCCGCCCGCGATAAGCACGGGAACGCCGCAGTCTTCCACCACGTCGGCAAAGGTTTCGGGATCGCCGGTGTAGGGAACCTTCACGATGTCGGCGCCGAGTTCCGCGCCCACGCGGGCGCAGTGGGCGATATTGCGCGGATCGTAGCTGTCCACGTCATGACCGCGGGCGTAGACCATCATGAGCAGAGGCATGCCCCACAGGCTGCATTCCTTGGCGATTTTTCCCGCGTCGGCCATCATCAGGCTCTCGTCGTCGTCTCCGAGATTGATGTGGATGGACACGGCGTCGGCGCCGAGGCGCACGGCCTCCTCCACGTCGCCCACGAGCATTTTTTTGTTGGGACGGCGTGAGAGGCTGGTGGACGCGGAAATATGCATGATGAAGCCCAGACGCATGTGGGATTCGTAGTCGGCTTTGTGAATGAGTCCCTTGTGAAGAAGCACGGCGTCGGCCATGCCTTCGTCCATGTCATGGATGGCTTTGGCCATGTTGCGCAGGCCGCGGGGCGCGCCGTCGGACATGCCGTGATCCATGGGCACGATGATGGCTCGACCGGTTTTGGGATTGATGATGCGATTGAATCTTCTGAGAGAACCGACTTCCATGGGAGGTACCTCGTGCAGGCATCCCGGCGGTTATGAAAAAAGCCGCCGGCTTTGCGTATATGCCTGCGGCTTTGTATTCCTGTGTGACGGAAGAAATCAGCACAGCCTGCCGCTTGGCCGGAAATAATACGCATAGCACCAGCAACCGAAGCTGCTGGCGTAGGTAAAATAACCGAAGCGGAACGAACCGAACATGATTTCCAACCTTTTTTTCGTTACATAGCTCCGGTTTGGAAACGCTGTCAAGACGTTGGGAAAAGTCATTGCTGTCTTGTTCATATTAATGATCGCCGGAGCGCGTCGCGCGGATCGCCTTGAGGATTAAAGTTAAGTATATCTTGTTATTCCGCGTTGTTATTGATAGGTGTCATCAGCGTAAAATTTTCTTTGCCACGCTGGGTTTGGCGTGGCTTTTTCTTCTGAAATGATGTTCTTTCGCGTTGGAACGCCGCCTTGAGGGAAGCAAGGAGTAAGGAACGTTCAGACAAACGATGGTATTCTTGCGTTTTTCCGTCGTTAAACGGACGGTTGCGGCAACGTTATAGGGCGCGCGCAAGAAATATTGATGCAAAATTGTATTATTGACTGTCGCGAAACACGCAGCGGCGGAGACATAGCTCGGATTTGTCCATTCACAAAAAAATTTTTCCGCGCCGTTGACAAACGTTGGGCTCTCGTCTACACAGAAAGAAAGTTTTAGCGTTGCTTTCAGGAGTGTTTTTCATGTCCGCATCCGTCTTCACCATTTCCTTCGCCGGTCAGTGGTGGTGGCGTATCTTTTCTTCAGGGAGAGGATGCGGTCTTGACGCCTGACTGAAGGCGCAACGTTTGCAAGCAAGGAATGCCGTTCCCTCTCCGGGGGAACGGCATTTTTTTTATTAACTCACGCGAGGTTTACTGACATGACGACCAAGACATCGCCCATTCGAGTGCGTCAGAACGTCCGCTGGCTCCCGGCGGACATGGACACGCCCATCAGCCTTTTTCTGGATATGGCCAGAGATGGGGACGGCATACTTCTGGAAAGCGCGGAAGTGGACGGGCGATGGGGACGCTACAGCGTGCTGGCCTGCGACATGGCTCTTTATCTGATATGCCGGGAGGGGCGTCTGGAATGCCGCGTCGCGGACGACCGGCTTGCGCCTCTTGCCGCCTTCGACGGCATGCCTTTTGTGGAAGGGCTTCGGACCGTCATGCGCGGTCTTGAGGTCCTGCCGGATCCCAAGGCCGCCGATCTTCCTCCCATCACCCGTTCCCTGTGCGGTTATCTCGGGTTCGGCATGGCCGCGCTCTTTCATCCGAAACTTGCGCGGGTCATGAAGCCGGAAGACGCGGAATGCGTGCTTTGTCTGCCCGGCACGCTGCTGCTTTTCGATCACATGTACAACCGGCTCGCGCAGGTGAGTCTCGGGGAACATCGGGACATGAGCCGCTGCGGCGCGTTTTCCCGTCAGACGACGGCGACCGCCGAGGAATCGAAAACTCTTGCCGAACCCGACGAAGCGGGATTCCAGGCCGCCGTGGAGCGCATACGCGAAATGCTCCGCATGGGCGAGGCCATTCAGGTGGTGCCGTCGGTGCGTTTCAGCGCGCCGTTCCAGGGGGATCCCTTTACGCTGTATCGGCGCATGCGCAGCGAGAACGCGTCGCCGTACATGTTCTTCATGCGTCTTCCCGGCGTCACGTTGTTCGGCTCGTCGCCGGAAGTCATGGTGCGCTGTGAGAACGGTCGGCTGCTTTCCGCGCCCATTGCGGGCACGCGCCGCCGCGGAGCGAGCGTGGCGGAGGACGAAGCTCTCGCCGAAGAACTTCTCGCCGATCCCAAGGAAAGGGCTGAGCACATGATGCTTGTGGATCTCGGCCGCAACGATCTTGGCCGTCTGGCCAGACCCGGAACCGTGGAGGTGGAAAAGCTCATGATGGTGGAGCGTTTCTCTCACGTCATGCATCTGACGAGCCGCGTCACCGCCGAACTTGAGGACGGACTGGACGCGGTCGACGTGCTGGCGGCCACGTTTCCCGCGGGCACGGTGAGCGGCGCGCCCAAGCTCCGGGCCATGGAAATCATCGCCGAAACCGAACCCGGGCCGCGCGGTCCCTACGCCGGATGCATAGGATGGCTCGGTCTGGACAGAGACGGCGTCAATCTCGACACCGGCATCACCATCCGCAGCATGTGGGTGCGCGACGGTTGCCTGTACTGGCAGGCCGGCGCGGGCATCGTGCATGATTCCAGCCCCGCGCTGGAATGGAAGGAGGTTTGCAACAAGTCGGCCATCATGCGTCAGGCATGTTTCACAACGGGAGAGTTCCATGTTCCTGCTTATCGATAATTACGATTCGTTCACCTACAATCTGGTTCAGGCTTTCTGCCGTCTGGGGCATCGCCCCCGCGTAGTCAAAAACGACGGCCCCGATCTCGTGTCCATGGCCAACGATCCTTCGCTGCGCATGGTCTGCATTTCTCCCGGGCCTGGGCATCCCGCCCAAGCTGGATACTGCCTGGAATTCCTCAAACAGCTCAGTCCCCGCATTCCCGTGCTCGGGGTGTGTCTGGGGCATCAGATTCTCGGTTTGTACGCCGGCGCGGAAGTGGTGACGGCCCCCGTGGTCATGCACGGCAGAACCTCGGAAATCGTGCATGACGGCAAGGGGCTGTATCGCGGCATGCCCAATCCCATGGTGGTGGGGCGTTACCATTCCCTTGTGGTCCGCGTGGACGACGAGCATCCCAATCCGCTGCTTTCGGTGTCCGCGCGCGGCCCGCAGGGCGAGGTCATGTCGTTGCGTTTCAAGGATCGTCCGTGGGTGGGGGTGCAGTATCATCCGGAATCCATTCTTACGCCGGACGGGCTGCGTCTGCTGGAAAATTTCCCAGGAAGTCTTCTGCCAACGGTGCACGCCGCGCCCACCATCAGCTCCATTCTGGAATCCGTGTCCCGTGGGCGTGATATGACGGATGAGGAATCCGAAGTGGCCTTCGGTTCCATGCTGGACGGCACCATGACGCCCGCCCAGGCGGGAGCGTTGCTCATGGGGCTGCGCATGAAGGGGGAAAAGCCCGCGGAACTGGCCGCGGCCATCCGCATCATGCTGGCCCGCGCCGTCAAGGTGACGGGCGTGCCGAAAAAATGCATTGACATCGTGGGCACGGGCGGCGACGGCAAACGTTCCTTCAACTGTTCCACGGCCACGTCGCTTACGCTGGCGGGCATGGGGTACCGCATGCTCAAGCACGGCAATCGGGCGGTGTCTTCCACCTCCGGCGCGGCCGACGCTCTGGAAGGGTTGGGCATCCCGCTGGAAAAGGATCCCGACGCCATTGTGGAAATGCTGAAGGAACGCAATTTTGCGTTTCAGTTCGCGCCGTATTTTCATCCCGCCTTCGCCAACGTGGGGCCGGTGCGCAAGCAGCTCGGCATGCGCACGCTGTTCAACATGCTGGGCCCCATGCTCAATCCCGCGTGTCCCGATTATCTCATGATGGGTGTGGGAGATCCGAATCAGGTGGACCTCATCGCGGCTACGCTTCAGAAACGACCGTTCCACAAGGTGGCGGTGTTTCACGGCGCGGGCGGCTACGACGAGCTGACAACCATGGGAAAAACGCGCATTATTCTCATCACCGACGGCGTGATGGACGAAATGACGTTCGATCCGTCGCTGTACGGGTTTGCGCCCTGCGAACCGGAGGATGTGGAAGTGAAGGACAAGGAGGAAGCCGCGGCGGTGCTCAAGGAAATTCTCGCCGGACGAGGCCCCCGCGCCATGCGCGATATGGTGACGGTGAACGCGGCGTTTGCCATCTATATGCTGGAAGACAACAAATCCATGGAAGAATGCGTGGCCATGGCCGCACGAGGCGTGGCCGAAGGCGCGGGAATGAAGGTGCTGGCATGACGGGACTGGAACGTTTCGTGGAAGCCAAGCGCGGCGAGATAGCGTCTCTGGAACGCATGGGCGCGGAAGAACTGCGACCTTGGCGTGGAACGCGCCCTTCGTTCCGGCGCGCGCTGGAGAGAGGAGGCGTCGGTCCTCTGGCCGTGGTGGCGGAATATAAGCGGGCTTCGCCTTCCCGCGGCGTGATATGCGAGACGCTGGAACCGGAAGACGTGGCGATACAATATGCGAAAGCCGGGGCGAGCGCGATTTCCGTGCTCACTGAGGAACGGTATTTTCACGGCAGCCTTGCCTACGTTTCGCGCATGGCCGAGGCTTTGGCGGGGGAGGGGATTTCCGTTCCCCTGCTGCGCAAGGATTTTATTTTTCATCCTTTGCAGGTGGCGGCCGCGCTGGCCACGCCGGCGTCCGCGTTGCTGCTCATCGTCCGACTCACGCCGGACGCTCGCGCGTTGCGTGACTTGCGCGAGGCCGCGGAGGCCGGCGGAGTGGAAGCCGTGGTGGAAGTGTTCGACGAACGCGATCTCGCTCTGGCCCGCGAGAGCGGCGCGCGGATCATTCAGGTGAACGCCCGCGACCTTGTCACGCTCCGCGTGGACAGGAACGCTTGTCTGACGCTTGCGGAAAAACGTCCCCCGAAAGAGGGAGAGCTGTGGATCGCGGCGAGCGGCATGAGTCGGCGCGTTGATCTGGAAGAAGCCGCGCGTCGAGGGTTCCGCGCCGCGCTCATGGGTTCCGCGCTCATGGAAGGCGGTCGCCCCGGAGAAGCGTTGCGCGCGTTGCTGCGCGGAGAGGAGTAAGGGGATGCGGATTAAAATCTGCGGCATGAGCGATCAGCGCGTTATTGACGAGGCCGCCGCGCTTGGCGTGGAATTTTGCGGTTTCGTGTTCCACGAGCCGAGCCCGCGCAACGTGACGTCGCGGCGTGTGGCGACGCTCGACACTCGCGGCATGAAGCGCGTGGGCGTGTTCGTGCGCCAGAGCGCGGAGGAAATTCAGCGCATCGCCCGGGAAGCCGGTCTGGATTTTCTTCAGCTGCACGGGGGACAGAGCGCGGAATTTGCGGCGCGTTTTCCCGCGGAGAAGGTCATCCGGGTGCTGTGGCCCTCAAACTACGAGTCGGCGGAAGAGATGGAGCGGGATATCGCTGCTTTTGCCGGAAGTTGCGGCATGTATCTGCTGGACGCGGGCATGGGCAGCGGGCGTGAACTGGACTGGCCGAGTCTGGCGCGTCTTTCGTTTCCACACCCATGGTTTCTTTCCGGGGGACTCGGCCCGGACAACGTGGCGAAGGCTCTTTCCGCCTGTTTGCCCGACGGGCTGGACTTCAACTCAAAACTGGAAACGGCCCCGGGCGTGAAGAGCGGGGAGCTCGTGGAAAGAGCCGTGGCTGCTGTGCGCGGGTGGGAACGGACCCGCCGCGCCGACGCAATGAACGGACAAGAAGGTGAGAAGAGATGAAAAAAGGATATTTCGGCGATTTTGGCGGCTGTTTTGTGCCTGAACTGCTCATGCCGCCCCTTATGGAACTGGAAGAGGCCATGAAGGCCATTCTGCCTTCGGAAGCGTTTCAGAAGGAGCTGCGCGATCTTCTGGTGAATTTCGCCGGTCGCGAGACGCCGCTCACGTTTTGTCCCGCGCTTTCCCGGCGGCTCGGCTTTGAAGTGTGGCTCAAGCGCGAAGATCTTCTGCACACCGGCGCGCACAAGATAAACAACACGCTGGGGCAGGCTCTGCTGGCCAAGCACATGGGCAAGACTTCGCTCATTGCCGAGACCGGAGCCGGTCAGCACGGCGTGGCCACCGCAGCCGCGGCGGCGAGACTGGGCATGAAGTGCACCGTGTACATGGGCGCGGAGGATGCGGAACGGCAGTCTTCCAACGTGCGGCGCATGCGCCTGCTGGGTGCGGAAGTGGTGGCCGTGGAAAGCGGTTCCCGCACGTTGAAGGACGCCATCAACGCCGCGTTGCGGGCATGGATATCCCTTCAGGGATCCACGCATTACTGCTTCGGCACGGCGGCGGGTCCGTATCCGTTCCCCGATCTGGTTCGCGAATTTCAGAGCGTCATCGGCCGTGAGGCCCGCGCCCAGATGCTGGAACGTGCGGGAGCTCTGCCCGATTATGTGGTGGCGGCCGTGGGCGGCGGCTCCAACGCCATAGGGATGTTTTCGCCCTTTGTGCCCGACGCCTCGGTCAAGCTCATCGGCGTGGAGGCGGGAGGCACGGGCGAGCCTGGTTGCATGCATTCCGCGGCCATCAATCTTGGCCGCCCCGGCGTGCTGCACGGAGAGTATACCATGCTGCTTCAGGACGACGACGGCCAGATTCTGCCTTCCGGTTCCATTTCCGCGGGGCTGGATTATCCCGGCGTGGGGCCGGAACACGCCCATCTCGCTGCTGTGGGGCGCGTGAAGTACGGCGTGGCTTACGATCATGAAACTCTGAACGCCTTTCAGACGCTTTGCCGGGAAGAAGGCATACTGCCCGCGCTGGAGTCTTCTCACGCGCTGGCCTACGTGCTGGAACACGCCGGAGAATTCAAGCCGGGCAGTCGCGTGCTGATCAATCTGTCCGGCCGCGGCGACAAGGATATGGACATTGTGGAAAAGGCGCTGAACCTCTGACAGTCGGCAGCATGGCCGCGAAGGATGAACATTATGCATATTCTGGAAAAGAAGCTCCGCGACGCCGCAGAGCAGGGACGGACGGCGCTTATTCCCTTTGTCACGGCGGGCTATCCGACGCTGGAACGGTTCTGGAGCGTCATTGAGGAACTCGATGACAACGGCGCGGACGTCATAGAAATCGGCGTGCCGTTTTCCGATCCCGTAGCCGACGGACCCGTGGTGGAAAGCGCGTCCGTCGCAGCGTTGAAAAACGGCGTCACCATGCGCTGGATCATGGAAGGGCTGAGGGAGCGCGCGGGCCGCTTCAAGGCGTCGCTCGTGCTGATGGGGTATATGAATCCTTTTTTGCAGTACGGTTTGGAAAAGCTCGCCCGTGAGTCTCGGGAAGCTGGGGTGAGCGGATTCATCGTGCCCGATCTGCCGCTTGACGAGTCGGAAGTCATGCGTTCCCTTCTGAAGGAAAACGGCCTTGCGCTCATCACGCTGGTGGGACCGAACACCGGAGAGGAGCGCATGAAGCGTTACGCCGAGGTGTCGGAAGGATACGTGTATGTGGTGTCCGTCATGGGCACCACGGGAGAACGCGCCAGTCTGCCTCCTGAAGTGCCCGAAGTGCTTTCGCGCGTGCGCGGGGCGTTTTCCCTGCCCGTGGCGCTCGGCTTCGGCCTTCGGTCTCCGGAGCAGCTGGCCGAGCTTCCGGAAGGCGTTCGGCCCGACGCCGCGGTATTCGGCAGTTCTCTGCTGCGGCATATCGCGGAAGGAAAAACGCCGGCGGACTTCATGAACGTCTGGAGAAGCTAGGCGGACGCGCATGATCGTCAGCGTCAGTCGGCGGACGGACATACCGGCGTTTTACGCGGACTGGTTCTTTCGCAGGCTTGAAGAAGGATACGCGCTGGTGCGTCATCCCTGGAATCCGCGTCGGGTGAGTCGCGTAAGCCTCACGCCCGACGCGGTGGACGGTTTCGTGTTCTGGACCAAGAACCCCCTGCCCATGCTGGGACGGCTTTCGCGGCTGGAGCCCTACGCGTACTATGTCCACTTTACGCTCAACGCCTACGGCAGGGATGTGGAAACGGGCGTGCCCTCCAAGCGCGACGTGCTCATTCCGGCGTTTCGGACGCTTGCCGAACGCGCAGGGCGGGAGCGGGTGATCTGGCGTTACGATCCCATTTTTCTCAGCGCGAGATACACCGTCGAGTATCATCTGCGCTATTTTGAAAAGCTGGCCACGCTGCTCGCGCCCTGCGCGGAGACGTGCGTCATCAGCTTTCTGGACAGGTACCGAAACACGGAACGCAATATGGCGCCTCTCGGCCTTTCGCCGTTTCCGCCGTCGCTCCAGGCGTCGCTGGCCGGAAGACTGGCGGAAATAGCGCGCGCTTGCGGACTTCGCATGGAGGCCTGCGCGGAAGAGGCGGATCTGAGTTCGTTAGGCGTCGGGAGCGCGCGGTGCGTGGACGCCGAGCGGCTCGGCAGACTGCGGAAGCGACCTTTGTCCGTGCCTAGGGACAGGCGTCAGCGCGCGGCGTGCGGCTGCGCGGAAAGCGTGGATATCGGAGCGTACGGCAGTTGCGCCCACGGTTGCCGGTACTGTTACGCCAGCGCGAGGAGAGGCGCGTTGCCCGGAGGAGAAGAGCGCGACGTCGCGTCGCCGCTGCTTGTCGGACATCTGAAAAAAGACGACGTTGTGACGGAGCGCGCTTCGGCTTCCCGGGAGGACAGGCAGGGCTTCCTGCCGGGATGCGGCGTTTCCTCATGAGTCGGGGGCAACCTGAAAGTCGAGCGAGGCGGTTTCGGAACGAGAATGGAAGCGTTCCGGCCGCCTCGCGTTTTTAGCGTTATCGGAAGAGTTTTTTGATCAGGAATGAGGGGGCGTGGCGAAAAGTCTGGACAGGCGCGCTTCGAGATCGTCGCCCGCCATGGCGCGCACGGCGGCAAGAAAGGCGTTCAGGGGCAGACCGGGCCCGGCGGGCGTCTGCGCGAAGGATCCGGGCAGAATGAGAGGTTCCCGCCGCAGAGCCGCTTCGGCCATGGCGTTTTCGTCTGAACTCAGGAAGGCCGCTGTCGTCTGACACTGGAAGGAGGCCTGAACGACGTTTCCTTTCGGCGTTTCCCAGAGCCGGAACACCAGCATGGAGCCCGGAGGCGTGCTGTCCTTGGGGAAGGGCGCGTTGTTCCAGTGCAGGCCGAGCAGGCCGGCGACGTTGACGATGTTCGTATCATGCCCGGAGAGCACGACCAGACTGGCGTTATTGATTTCTTTTAGCGGAGAGGTTCCGGCGAGGGCTTCCGCCATGAAAAGCAGCAGGGGCATGCCCTCCTGCTTTGCGATGGCGGGAAAACGCTGAAGCGCGTTCTGCACGCGGGTGTGGACCGGCAGAAGACGCAGGGCGGTTTCCGGATTGACCATGATTTCTCCGTCCTCCGGAACGGCGTCGACGGGCGTCCAGCGCGGATGGGCGGGCAGAGGCGTGACGCCGGGTTCGTCGCCACGCGGGGCGAGAATGATCTGGCGAGCCTTCCGTTCCACGGGAGTGCCGGGGCCGAGCGGTTGCGTGACCGGAACGTTTGCCGGCAGCGTCTGCGCGAGTTCCGGCCACTGAAGGCTCTCGAGAAGCAGAATTTCCGCGGACGTTGAAGCGAGGGCCAGTCCTCCGCGCAGAGTGACGCTTTCATGGGAGCCGGGCTTCGGGAAAAGCAGGGACGTGGGCATGTCGATCAGCGTGCAGAAAGGCTGCCCCGGTTCGCAGAGACGGGGCGCGGCGGGGCCCAGAATCCCGGCGAGTTCCGCCAGACGCTTGTCGACGTCCGAGCGCGCCTCGGCGATATCTTCGGCGAGATCGGCTCGTTCTTTCGGGGAAAGAGAGGGTTCGGCCATAAGACCGTTGCGCACGGGATGGAAGAGGGGATCGTGTTCGTCGTGGCTGGCGAGGATATTCATGCCACAGCCCGGCGCGAGGCCTTCGAGCATGGCTCTCGCCGTGGCGAGCGTGCGCTCCATGTGATCGGCGTAAATGACGACGCTTCCCTGGGGCGGACACTCCGTGGCGGGGAGCAGGCCGTCGAAGGCCAGCGTTTCTCTGAGTCCTGTCCACTCTCCCTCAATAAGGGCGGCTCCCCGGGCAGTGAGCGTTCCCGGGGCCGTATGCCACGCGGGCCAGGCGCGGGAGCTCCAGGAGGCCAGCGTTTCCGGCGACTGCGTGGGCGAACGCACGCCGTGACGACTCAGCGCCACAACCTTGAGCAGCCGGGCGTTCTGCATGGAATCGGGCTGCGCGGAAGCGGTAGGAAGAGAGGGGGAGCAGAAGAGAAGTGTCGCCAGAGCGGCGGTGAGGACGGCAACGCAGCGCATGATCGGAACTCCTTTTTCTGTTTTTGAAAAAGTATGTCACGCGCTGTGGAAGCGGGCAAGGATTTTACGTTTTAGAGTGATTCGAAGACGAAGCGTTTCACGGAAGGAAGAGTAAACGCAATGCAGAGAGCCCGACGAGAGGATCGGCGGGCGTTGTTCCAAAGAAAAAGATTTCGTCCAAGAGCGCGTTATAGGCCGCGGGACGGGTCGCGCCGTTCTTCCACTTCGGGGAAGAACTCCGGATCGTCCTTATGCTCTTTGGACACATAGAATGAGCAGAAGCACGCGCCGTATTCGGCGATGTCGGCGTCCCGATAGACGCATGGGCAGATGATGTCGCTGTCTTGCTGCTTGTCCGAGCAGGCGAGGCGGCACGGACAGCACATGTAGCCGTATCGTTCCTTGTTGGCCAGCAGGCTTTCCGCCGTGCCCAGACAGTGATCATGATCGGCGTGAAGGTAGTATCCCTTGGCGGCGGCATTTTTTGACAGACATTCAAGCAGTTGTTCCGGTGTCATGGATCAGCACCTCCTGCATGAGCTGTTTGCGGAATCCCACGATGACCTTGCCTCCTGGCACCAGGATGGTGGGAAAAGTTCCGCGAGGATTGTAGGTACGCACTTTTTCCATAAGGTCGGAACGCTGCGAGCCGGAATATTCGTCCAGATAGATAACAATGTAGTCCACATTGTTGGCATCAAGGAATTTTCTGGTGTTCTTGCAGTGCTGGCAAGTGGTGAGAGCGTACATGATGGGCTTTTCGGAAACGGGATTCATGCCGAGGGCGTACAGTTTCTGATCGCCCTGGGGCTTTTCGTCTTTCGTCTTGCCGGACTTTTCGTCGGAAGGCGTTTTTTTGCGCAAAACGAGAACCGCGATGAGGACGATGACGACGACAACGGCGGCTATAATGGCAACGGTAGAATTCATGGGTGTCTCCTTACGAGAATGCTCCGCGTGAAAGCGGATGAAAAAAGTATGCTCCTTTTGCGAGAAAAAGCCAGAGGCAAAGTCTTTTCTTTGGCGGAAAGGAGAAGACGGCGCGTCGCGCTTCAGTCCTTGCGGGAGCTTCTACGAGGACGCCTCCGGAAGGATTCGGGAACGTTTTCGCGCTGTTCGGATCGAGGGAGATTCTGGGCGCGGCCGCGTTTCGCGTTTTTTTCTGCCGGACGTTTTTCAGGGAAGAGCCGTCTGGAAAACGATTTTCGTCCGTTTTCGCGGCCGTCGGTTCGCGAGGATTCTTCCAACGAAAGGATGACGGCGCGCGACTTCAGATCCTTGTCTCGGGTTGGCCACGCTTCGCAGAGCGCGCCTGGCGGAAGGTGAGACGAATGGGGAATGAGGGCGAGGCCCAGAGGCGTGCAGGCGTAGCGGGCGCGTCCGGGATATCCGGGCACTACGAACGCGTCGGAAACGATGCGGGCGGGGACGCGATGTCGCCGCGAAGGGACGGATTCGGCGGCGACGTCTTCCTCTTCTCGGAGTTTTCTCAACAGAAGAAAAGAGAGACTGATGGAATCTTTGTCGAGGCCGGCGCGTGCGGACAGTTCCTTCAAAGCGGCGGGCGCGTGTTCCGCGGGCGCGTTTACGTGACACCAGGCCGTGGTTCTTCTGTCCAGCATGGGGCAACGTCCGGCGTGAGGGCATGGGGCGAGGGGCGTGAACATGGGGGGAAGGCCGAAATCGTCCATGTCGTCAAAGTCGTCGTCCTCGTCGTAAAACCGTCGCCCGGCCTGCTCTTCGCGAAGGGCGAAGGCTGTGAGGTCTTCGTGTTCCGGTTCTTCCTCCACGCCGCGGAGCGCGCTTTTACGAAGATGGGCGATCAGTCGGCCGCCCTGGCGCGTGCCCGGTTCCACGGAAAGAATGAATCCGTCGTCGCTCAGCATGGCCGCGGCGTTTTCCAGAAGTTCCCGCATGCGGTCGACGATCTGATGTCCCGGTTTGGCGCGTCGTCCTTCCATTTCGTTGAGCACGTTGCCCATGCTGATCATCCACAGGCTGCCCGGCTTTGCGTAGAGACGGCGCGGAGCCTGGGTGACCGAGGCTCGCATGGTGCGGATGGTCCAGGGGCTGTCGGGCGCGAGCTCGGCGCGCAGACTGTCGAAGATGTTTCGTCCCAGCTCCAGGATGTGCGGCGTGGTGTCGCTGGCGACCAGCGTGACCGGACGGCTTCGAAGGTCGGGGCGGGACAGCCACAGCGCGAGCGGCAGAGTAAGAGGTCCGCTGCCCATATCGAGAATGAGCGGGCTTTCCGGAACGCGGCCGAAGTTCAGTCCCGGCAGAAGCGCGGAGAGGCGCACAAGATTCCACGGAAGGAAATAGCGCAGATAAGCCGAGGTCAGGCGTGGCGACGTCCAGTACGGACGGCTGAGGCCGTCGCGTTCCGTGGTGAGCAGCGCGGAAAGGTCGCGGCAGGCCATAGGCAGGTCGCGTTTCTGGGAACCGTTCATGGGCATGACGTCGTCGAGAACGCGGAACAGCAGATCCAGCCCGCGCCGGGCGAAGCTGTCGGGAGCGGAAAAGAGAGGTGTGATCATGGGATGTCCTGTGCGGAAAAAGGCTGCCGGAATATTGCTGAAAGGGTGTCGTAAACCCGTCGGAAAAGCAAGGTGAAAATAACGCGAAAAAAACGGAGCCTTTCTTTTCGAAAGGCTCCGTTGCGGAAAAAAGGAATCCGTTCCGAAGCGCGTCCGCGCGACGTTCCGCGGATGAAGGAAGGAGCGTCAGCCCGGATAATGTCCCGTGCGGGCCATTTCCTGGAGGTTCGCGATGCGTTCCTCCATAGGGGGATGGGTGCTGAACATGCGGCGCAGGGTGTCTCCCGTGAGGGGTGACACGATGAACATGTTTTCCGTGGCGGGGTTGGCGTGCATGGGAATCTGACGGCTGTAGGCGTCGAGATTGTTCAGCGCGCCGGCGAGGGCGAGCGGATCGGCGCAGTACTGCGCGCCCGAGGCGTCGGCCATGTATTCGCGCCGCCGGGAAATGGCCATTTGAATGATGGTCGCCGCCAAGGGGCCGAGGATCATCATGGCGATGGCGGCCAGAGGATTGCTGTTGCCTTCCTCGTCGCGCGCGCCGCCGAAGATCATGGAGAATTGCAGCATGTTGGCGATGGCCGTGATGGCGGAAGCCAGCACGCCGGCCATGGTCTGGATCAGGATGTCGCGATGGGCGATGTGCGCCATTTCGTGGGCCAGCACGCCGCGCAGCTGTTCCGGCGGCAGAAGGCGCATGATGCCAGCGGTGACGGCGATGACGCCGTGTTCGGGATCGCGCCCCGTGGCGAAGGCGTTGGGCGCGTCCTGCGGAACGATGAACAGGCGTGGCTTGGGCACGCCGGCTCTGCGGGCGAGGTCTTCCACCATCTGATGCACCATGGGGGCGTCTTCCGGCGCGAGTTCCTGCGCCTGATACATGGAAAGAACGATTTTATCGGAAAACCAGAAGCTTCCGATGTTCATGATGACGGCGATGACGAGGGCGATGAGTATGCCCTGACGGCCGCCGAGCGCGCTGCCCATGACGATGAGAACGGCGGAAAGGCCGGCCATGAGCAGAAGGGTCTTGAGTTGGCTGGTCATGCTAGCTCCTGAAGTTGTGGGCGTTAAGGCCATGGGAAAAGAATAACCACGCATGGCCGGCCTGCCAAGGGCGCAATGCTTGCAAATTGTTGCAGAGTTGGAAGAAGAGCGCGACAAAACGCGGGCGCCGGGAGAACGGCGTCCTTGCGGGAAGGGCTTTGGCGCGGAGGCGGAAGATCGCGTCAGTCTTCAGCGAAGGGCATGACGGTCACGACGCCGCGGCGGAACACCAGACTTTCTCTCCATCCTTCGGCGGCGGCGTAACGGGCCAGCTCGTCGAATTTCCAGGCGACCTGTTCCGTCGCGTGACTGTCGGACGCAAAGGTGATGGGAAGACGCAGCGCGCGGGCGAGCTTGAGAATTTTCGGTCCGGGATAGATTTCCCGGCAGGGTTTGCGCAGGCCGGCGGACGAAATTTCCATGGCCATGCCCGCGTCGCGCGCGGCCGTGAGCGCGTCGCCTACGAGATCCATGCTCTCCGGCCTTTCGAGCCAGCGATGAAAGTCGTCCACGGAGAATATCTTGATGAGGTCAGGGTGCGCCACAATGTTGAAAAGGCCCGTCTCGGCCATGACTTTCATGGTGCGATAATACCGTTCATAGAGCGCGAATCGTTCTTCAAGACTAAGCTTTGCCCAGTCGTCAGGGGAGGAATCGAAACCCCAGCGGCCGAGAAAATGAATGCCTCCGATAAGATAGTCGTATTCGTGGGCGGCGGTCATGCGTCGCAGATATGGCACTTCGTCTTCCAGCCAGTCCACTTCCAGGCCGAGCAATACGTCCACGCCGCGGGGAGCCTGTTCTTCCTTGAGTGTCGTCACTTCGGCCAGATATTGATCGAAGGTCGCGGCGAGATGCTCGCGGTATTCTTCGGGATAATCGTAACCTTCCGGTCTTGGAGAGTGTTCGGAAAAGCCCTGGACGACAAGGCCTCGCGCCTGACCGGCTTCGAACATCTGCCGGACGCTGTCGCGGGCGTGAGAATGGTTGGTGTGGGTATGAAGATCGACTCGTATCATGGCGTGTTCCCGCAGAAAAGTGAAAGGTGTGAACGTGGCGTCATAATATCCCATGCCCGTTCTCGCCGCAACGGTCGGAGAGGGGAGGCTCTTGCCTGATTTCTCTGGGGAAGGGAGCGGGTTTTCCCTGCGGGACTCTTGCGCAAACGGCGTCTTGGGGATATGTTGAACAGGCATTGTCCGCCGTTGTGGGCGGCGATCCCTCAGCACAGGAGAGCGTCATGGATTTCCTTTTCTTCTTTGTCGGCATCATCGCGGTGATCTGCGCCCTTACCTATATCAAGAAGACTTCTCCCAACAAGCATCATTGATGGGGAATCGGCGGACGAGGGAAGCCCCGCTCCGCGAGATGTGAGATTCACGGCGGAGCAGGCGTTCCGCCGTCTTATGTGACGTCCGCGCGCAAGAGCTCCGGACGTTTTTCTTTGGTCCGCGCCCGTTTTGCGCCCTTGGGGATCGTCCATGCTGCACATTGTTTTATACCATCCCGAAATTCCTCCGAATACCGGCAATATCGCGCGACTTTGCGCCGGTACGGGCACGCGTCTGCATCTTATTGAGCCTCTGGGATTTTCCATTGACGACAAGCATCTCAAGAGGGCCGGTCTCGATTACTGGCCGTACGCGGACGTGCGTTCGTGGCCTTCGCTGGAGGCGTACCTGAGGGCGGACGGCGCCGGACGGCGACTGGTGGCCACCAGCGCGAGAGGCGGCGAAGGCGTGCATCGTTTTGCGTTCTCCTGTCGGGACAGCCTTCTTTTCGGGCCGGAATCGTCCGGCCTTCCCGCGGAGGTTCAGGCATTGGCGAGCGAGCACGTGCGCATTCCCATACGTCACTGCATCCGCAGTCTCAATCTTTCCACGTCGGCGGGTGTTATCCTGTATTTTGCGCTGGCCTCTCTCAACGCGTTGGACGACTGGCCGGCGTAGGCCTTGGAAAGGCCGGCGGCGTTGGTTCGAAGCGCGGGCGATCCGCGGTCAAAAAAGAAGGGGGAGATGTTCGCTCCCCCTTTTTTCACGCCGTTCAACGGGAGTTTCGCTCTTCCTGCGTCAGGCAGACGGATTTCATCCGTCGCAGATACTCTTCATTGCGCGCGAGATAGAAGGACAGAGGAGAGGCGAAATTGCGTCCCACGAGACCGTCCACCAGAAGCTGGCTCACTTCCTTTTCAAGCATGAGTATCTGCTGCATGCGGAAAAGCACCAGACGTTCGCTTTTGGAAAAGCGGCGCAGCAGAATGTCCAGAGCGTAGTTTGCCCGCGGCTGATAGAACCAGAAATACATAAGATCGAGCGCGTTGATGACCATGTCCAGCCACAGGCGCGGGTCAAGTGTTTTGAGCGTTTTGGGAAGCGCGTCGGGTCTGGCCAGCAGAGTCATGACGTTTCTTTCGGGGAAGAGTTCTTCGAGCTTGCCGTAGAGAGCCAGCGATTCGTGCAGACGGCTGCGATAGTCGGCCATGCGGCGGCGGATGTTGCGTTCCCTGTCCACGACGCCGTCCACGACGCCAATGACCGTATCGGACGCAAGCTTTACCACGAACACGGCGGCGACGGCCAGCGAAGCCGGATTTCCTCCCGCGAGCGTGACGAGGAGCAGCAGCGCGCCGTGGAGCAGAAGGGCCAGGGGCAGGGACAACAGAATGCAGGCGATGTCTGAGAGGATGTTTTTGGCGGAAAATCCCCGCAAAATATGCGTGGCGACTTTATAGAGTCCGCAACCGGCCATGAGAATGGAGTAGGTGGCGAGCGGCGCGTTGACGGCGTTGAGCCCCATGCCCTGTTCAAGAATGCGGCAGCGCAGTATGGGTTCGAGAAGCACTACGGAGAGGCCGTTGTACATGAGCGAATCGTACAGACTGGACCAGCTCACGTAGCTTTTCCAGTGCAGAACGGACGAACGGTGCAGACCGCCGCTGCCGAGCACAGCCTGAAGGATGTTCCGCAGGCCGGAGATGAGGAACCACAACGGCGCGCCGAGCCAGGCCAGCCAGCCCGTCTGCGTGCTGAGAAAGGCCAGCCACGCGGGAATGAAGCCCACGAGGACGCGCAGAACGTTGGAAAAACCGGTGCTGAGATAACGGCATTTGTCCAGAAAGCTTTCAGCGTGCGGGGGCGCGGGGAGGAAGCCGTTGGTAACGTTCACGTCCGTGCCGCCCAGGGTGATGATGTTGCCGCGCATGGAACCGACGTCGGCGGTGGCGATGGAGCAGTCGCCGTTGTTGCAGACCACGGTGTTTTCCGAAACGGGGGTCCATTCCGTGTGCCTGTTCTGGCCGAAATGCCGGAGGCCGGGAATTTTTCTCAGAAAGGCGGTGAGACGTGAAGGTTCTTCGCCGGGGGCGTCGGAACTGTAGGTGATTTGTTCCAGCAGTTCGGTGCGAAGCGGGAGCAGCAGATGGGCGGATCGGCGCGGGTCGTCCAGTTCCCTGCGGGCGCGCAGAGGCAGGGTTTCGGGATAGGCGAGACCCATGCCGTAGCGATGGCCGGGGCGGCTCGTGGAATCGGTGCCCATGGTGGCGCGAAGTTTGGCCGTCTGGTAGTAGCCGCAGAGCACGGGAATATTCTGAAGAATGATGCGCAGTTTGCGCACGCGGGGAGATTTCGGGGCGTCGGCGGAATGCAGGGTCGCGCTGCCGCGGGGCGTGCTGAAGCTTTCTTCTTCGGACAGGCCGGAAGGAAAGGTGCCGGGCGCGGCTTCCCGGAGCATGCCGATGATGATCTGTTTGAGTCTCGGCACGCTGCCTTCGTTGATGGCGCGCTGCAGGTCGTTGATGGCCTGCAAATGTTCCAGATCGCCGTTCTGCCAGTCTTTCAGGTTGAACAGTTCCAGATGCGTGATGCGGCCCTGGCAGTCCCAGAGCAGGTTGAGCACGTCCTCGGCGGAAAGGCGGGCCAGATTCAGCGTGATGCGGCATCCGCTCTTCAGATCGCAAAGACGGGTGAGCAGACGCAGCGGCGTTTGATTGAGCAGTTCCGGGCAGTCGGAAGAGTCGCAGGAATTCTGGAGCGTCGAGGTCATGGGGAAAAGTTCGGGATCGTTCAGGCGGGCGAGCACGGTTTCGGTGGTGAACTTGTCCAGACTGTCGAGCTCTCGCGTCAGATTCAGACGTTCGTTTTCGTCGGCGTCCGGAGAGGCCATGGCGTTCCGGATGTCGGCGGCGCGTTTTTCCATGAGTGGGAAGAGCTTTTTATGGATGAACTCGGCCAGATGCAGCAGCGACGCTTGCCCGTGCCCCACGAAAAGCATGAATTCATGCGCGTCGAGTTTGTCGGGCGTGGCGCGCAGCATGGGGGCGAGTCGCTGACGTTCGTTTTCGTTCCAGTCGTCGAGCAGACGCAGAATGCGCTTTTCCAGCCATCGGGTGGCGGCGCGCCCTTCGTTCATCAGCGTGGACATGGCCGGCGTGGACAGGAAGGCGATGAAGTCCTCGTCGTTGGTGAAGCCGCGGGGAATCCAGATAAGATCGACAAGCCGCCCGAGATGCGGAGCGTGAAAGAGCAGACCGATGCGCACGGTGATGCCCATGATTCTTGCGGCGCGGATCAGTTCGCTGGCGGCTTCGGGCGAAACGTAGTTGTAATAGATGACGGTCAGCGAGCGGATGCCCTTGAGCCAGGCGTCCATGATGAGGTGCGTGGCGTTCTTGCGGCCCTTGGTGTTGGCGTCGTGGACGTGATTGTCGAACACGGCCTGGTTCCAGTCTTCGGGCATTTCCAGCATGAAGTATCGGTGAAGCAGCCTGCGCACCACGGCGGGACGTCCGCTCGCGGCCTGACGGAAATCGTGGGCGAGACGCAGCTGCGTTTCGAAGTCGCCGTGGGAGCGAACCAGTTCCTTCATAAGCTGCACCAGGACGCGCCCCGTGTTGATGCGCAGGGATGTGCGCGCCATGACCAGCACCTCGTCGCGCAGGGCGGTGAGGGCTTCGATGCGGTCGTTGGCGTGGCCTTGCGAGAGGGTGTCGAGCAGACGCAGCACGGCCGACGCCATGCGCAGCTCCACGGGAACGGCCAGTTCCATGATGCCGGAAGGGCTCAGCTGCGGCATGAGATTGGGCAATCCCTGCCGGCTGTTTTTCACCGTTCTGTTGATCATGGTGAGAAGCTGGTAGTCCTGGGGATCGAAGCGGAGAGAACGGTGCGTCATGACGGTTACCTGCGGGCGATTAAATGGACGTTCATCATAGTACGACGAGCGTCCGGGCGCAAGCCGCGGCCCGGCATCCCCTTTCCCTGGTCGCGGGAAAATTGCAGTTTCATACGGTGACGCATGATACTTTTATAGAAGAACTTGAGGCGTTATACAGACCCGCTTGACATAAATTCTGCCGGGTGAGATACTGAGCCCCCTATGAGACGTGTACGGATGCGGCGACGCCGCCAAAGCGCGTTGCCGTCCGTTGTTTTTCTTCGTTCACCGAGGTCTTCCCGCAGGATGGACTTTCGGCTTGCCTTCGCGCATCGGAGCCGCGCCCCATTCCGGGACTGACCGCGGCGGACGGAGAAAAAAGGGCGATTTCCGCTCCACGCCGCCAGGATCGCAGACGGATCGGCGGCGTGACTTCATCTCAACCCGGAGTCTGCATGACATCATCTTCCTACCGAAGTCTGATGGCGTTCGCGGGGGCGTGGCTGCTGTGCCTGCTTCTTGCGTTGCCGTCGGCTTATGGCCAGGATGCCTCTTTCCAGTCGGGCGTGGCCTCATGGTATGGCCCCTGGCATCATGGAAAGTCAACCGCTACGGGTGAAGCCTTCGACATGTTCGCCATGACGGCGGCGCATCGCACGCTTCCCCTCGGCACACTGGTCAAAGTAGAGCATAAGGCCAGCGGCAAAAGCGTCATTGTCCGCATCAACGACCGCGGCCCCTATGCCAAAAACAGAATTATTGATTTGTCGTACGCGGCCGCCGACAGTCTCGGTCTCAGCGAGACGGGCGTGTCCCGAGTGACCCTTGAAATCGTTGGAGACAGCGAAGGGCACCCATTGTCGGGGTCGCAGGCCTTTTTCGTCAGACTGGCGGACGCGCAAGCGTCGTCCGACGCCGTGGCGCATCAGTTGCGCCGGCTTATATGTCTTGGTCTGTATGACGCGGCCTCTCTGCTGCACACGGGCGACGGCGTTATGGCCATCGGTCCGTATGCCAGCTTCCAGGAATCGCAGGATGCGCTGGTGCGCGTGGCTACGACCCACCCCGGCGCCAGCATCATGCTTGCGGAGAAAAACTCCATGGCCCCGGCCATTCAGGCCGTGGCCGAAAGGTAGGCGTCCGCCCGTGGAAAAGGCGAACTGCCCGAGCGGCGCGTGAGAGACGCCGCCGTCACGATGCGCGAAAGCCCCCGGACGCAGGTTCGGGGGCTGTTTTGTTAATGTCTTCAGACAGTTGTGGGAGCGGAGGCGGCCGAAACGGAAATGAGGCTGTTGAGCGTGGCGTAAACGGGGTATTCTTAAGAACGTTCCGGCTCGTCGGACGTTGGTTTTCGGCACGCGTCGACGAAGTTTTTCGCCCAGTGAGGAACGGCGGGCGCGAAAAGATGCGTCCAGCAGGCAAAGGTGCGGCGCGTAAGCAGACCGTCGTAATGAACGCCGTTTTTCTCATACATGCCCGTGCCGGGAGCCAGTTCGAGACAGCAGAAAGGCAGGGGGCCGGACGGCCATTCGCAGCGCGAGTAGTGAAATTCATGTCCGCGCCACGAGAGGCCTCGGGGATGAAAAGGATTCTCGCCCACAACGCGGGCCGTCACGTAGCCGAGTCCCTGAGGGCGGCGGAAAAACCGAGGGCTGGCGGGAAGCAATCCCGCCATGGGGCGCGGCCCGTCATCGAGAAGCAGCGCGTCGCACAGGAGCATGAATCCGCCGCATTCCGCATAGATCGGGCGTCCCGACAGCGACAGCGTCCGAATCTCGGAAAGATGCGGAGACGCGCTGATTTCGTCGGCGTACAGTTCCGGATAGCCGCCGCCGAGATACAACCCGTCCAGCGCAGGCCACGGCGCGTCGTCAAAAAGGCTCAGCGGTATCAGTTCCGCGCCCGCGTCGCGCAGGGCGTCAAGATTTTCTTCATAGTAGAACCACATGGCCTTGTCCCGCACATAGCCCAGGCGCGGGCGGCTCGAGACGGAAACGTTTGGAGCTTCTTCGGCGGGAGGATCCGGGAGGGAGGGAGCCGTGCGAGAGAGCGAGAGAAACAAGCCCGCGTCGGTGTGTTCTTCCAGAACGTCGGCCAGGGCGTCGAGCACGGCGAAGGCCTCGTCGTCGGCCGCGTCAAGCGACAGGCCCATGTGACGTTCCGGCAGCGGATTTTTTCTGAGCCGGGGAAGAACGCCGAGCACGGGAATGTCGGTGTAGCTTTCGATGGCCCGGCGCAGCATGGTGCCGTGGCGTTCTCCGGCCACGTTGTTGAGAATGACCCCGGCCAGAGGCACGTCTGGTTCGAAATTCGCGACGCCGGCCACAATGGCCGCCGCGGTGCGCGTCATTTTTGCGCAGTTCATGGTCAGCACCACGGGAGCCTTGAGCGTTCGCGCCACATGCGCCGTGGAGCAGGAACCTTCGAGATCGCGACCGTCGAACAGGCCGCGGTTGCCTTCAATGATCGCGATGTCGGGACGCCCCTTGGCGCAGACGCGGAGAAAATGGCGCAACAGGGCGTCGTCGTCCAGAAAATAAGGATCGAGGCATGCGGCCGGTCTTTCCGCGGCCAGAGCCAGCCATGCGTAGTCGATGTAGTCCGGCCCTTTTTTGCAGGTTTGCACGGTGAGGCCTTTTCGGGCGAAAAGACGGGAGAGACCCAGGGAGACCAGCGTTTTGCCGCTTCCTCCGGAAAGGCCGGAAATCACGAGTCGTGGCTGCTGCATGGCGTAGGGGGGAGTGAAGGATAAGGAAAAAGGGGAAGATCCCGAAAGATCTTCCCCTTGAAGTTCCAGCTTGCTGGAAAGGTGCCGTGGGCCGCCCAGAAAGCGGCCCGTCGGAATCCCGCCGAGGCGGGGGCGATATTATTCGCCTTCTTCAGTGGCACCCTGCTTGCCGGCGCCCTTGAGGCCGTACATGGTGGTGGAACCGGAGGACCAGTAAGCCACCTTTTCGTCGTCCACCAGAGCGGTGAGGACGTTCTTGACCTTGCGGGGGCTGGCGCCGGGGAACAGTTC
>CALUUX010000082.1 GCA_944324085.1 uncultured Mailhella sp.
ACGGACAGGGATGGAAACCGCAGGAAAAAGCCCGGTATGTCGTGCTGGAAAACGGTGAACTGGCCCGGAGAAAGAGCGGCAGGGAAATAAAACCTCGACAGGCCGCCCTGGACGTTGAACACGCCACAGGAGAGAAGTCTGCCCAGCGTATCGCACAGGAGAGGGGGCATGACATCATACGGGATGCAGACTCATGGGAAGACATGTACCGGAAGCTGGCAGAAGTCGGTCTTCGTTTTGAGAAAAAGGGGTCCGGCGCGGTCATTTTTGTGGGAGACATTGCCGTGAAGGCTTCCGCAGTTTGAACGAAGATATCAAGACCATTATTGCGAAGTCTGAGGCCGTAAAAAAGACAAAGAAAAATGGTGATGATCTGCCGCCGGAAAAGAAGTGTGAGCTGCCCCAGGAAGAGAAAGAGTATAAAAGTAAGCGTAAGCAGATCCAAGAAAAACTCATTAAATTCGCCACGCGTATCCCGGTGTTCATGTATCTTACTGATTACCGTGAGCAGTGCTTGAAGGATGTCATTACCCAGCTGGAGCCGGAACTGTTCCAGCGTGTGACTGGGCTGGCAGTAAAAGACTTTGATCTTCTCGTTTCCCTTGGCGTTTTCAACGATGCCCTTATGAACGATGCCGTTTACAAGTTCAAGCGGTATGAAGACACCAGTCTCTGCTATACCGGCATAGACCTGCACGAAGGTGAAAAGCGCGGCGGTTGGGATACGGTCATCACGAGAGAGGAGTTCAAGAACGTGTGTGGATAACACAGGTACTTTTCTCCTTAAAATTTATAGCCTTCTCGCATAAAAGAGATAGCGTTTGCGTAGAAACGTAACTATGATGCACCGAAGATTTCCTGTACATCCATGCCCGCAGAAATATTTTTGAAAACGTAGATATTTTTGTGGGTATGATTGCTTGATGGTATATATTAAATATATTAATTCAATATATTACATTGTAAAATTTATCCGCCTGGGGACGCCACGCAGAATTGTATGCGGCAGGAGAGCTTAACGCTTTTCTGCCGTTTTTGCGTTTAAAGTTCCTGCGGCTGATGATACGTCGTTTCCAGGCATCTGAACTGTTGAGCCCTAGAGTGTTTCTTCCGTTTTCACCGTCCGTAGCTTGCCGTACGGCGTGGGTGACGGCAGCCCGCATGAAGGGCGCGACGCAGATTACGGGAAACAGGATTTTTGTATCTTATTGTCATATTTCTCTATTTTTTATTTGACAAAAAATAAAAGGTCAGGCAGGTATACCCCGAGGTAAAGACTATGGCTCTATTTTTCGAACAGCTTGTTCGTCGAAACTTTCGTTTTGGACGAATGTTTTGCTCCCAGGCGCATCACATGCGCAGGGAGTCTATGCCTGTTCGCTAGATAGAAGCCTGCTTTTCTCCTGCGCCTGGGAGTCTTCGTGCGTTCTCCGGAAGGTATTCCGGTTTTTTTTCCTTTTTTTCGTAAGGAACGCATCCCATGATTCGTCTTGAAGACGTCTGTAAGGTATTCGCAGGCGCGCAGGGCCCCGTGGAGGCCGTCAAACATGTCCACCTTACCATCGAACGCGGTGAAATATTCGGCATCATCGGTTTTTCCGGCGCGGGAAAGTCCACGTTGCTTCGCTGCATCAATCTTCTGGAACGTCCCACGTCGGGCAGTGTGCTGTTTGACGACGTGGATCTTACGCAACTGAGCTCCTCGGAAGTGCGCGCCGTGCGTCGTCGCATCGGCATGATCTTCCAGCAGTTCAATCTGTTCAGCTCGCGCACGGTCTTCGGCAATGTGGCCTTTCCTTTTGCCGGACGCGGCCTGACCAAGGAGGCTATTGCCGCACGGGTGCGAGAGCTTCTTGAACTTGTGGGGCTTTCAGGCAGAGAGGGGGACTATCCTTCCCAGCTTTCCGGCGGTCAGAAGCAGCGCGTGGCCATTGCGCGCGCTCTCGCCAGTGAACCCGAGGTTCTGCTCTGTGACGAAGCCACCAGCGCGCTTGATCCCCAGACTACCCAATCCATACTTCAGCTTCTGCGCGAATTGAACCGCAAGCTGGGACTGACCATCGTCCTCATCACCCATGAGATGCAGGTCATCAAGGAAATCTGTCATCGCGTCGCCGTTATGGAGAACGGCGCGGTGGTGGAACAGGGAGATGTCTTTTCCGTCTTCGCCAATCCTCAGCAGTCCGTGACCCGTAATTTTATGGAAATGACGTCGCATGTGGCTGGATTCCGTCGTCTCCTGAACGAGAAATCGCCGCTTCTGGAACTGAAGCCGGGACAGTGCATTCTCAGCCTCCGCTACCTTGAGCGCAACGTCTGCAGCGCGCTGGTCTCCTATCTTTCCCGCACCTACGGCGTGGATCTGAACATTATTTTTGGCAATGTCGAAATGATAGACGGTCATCCTTTGGGCGGCTTGATAGTCATTGCCGAGGGTAAGGAGAAGTCCATTCGCGAATGCGTTGATTACCTTGAAACTATTCATGTAGGCGTGGAGGTTCTTCTCAATGCTTGATCTGCTCGTCGAATATTTTCCCTATACCATGAAGTCGCTGCCCATGCTCTGGCGCAGCACGGTGGAAACCCTGCAGATGACCCTCTGGTCCGGAAGCATATCCTTTGTTCTGGGGCTTGCGCTCGGCGTCCTGCTTATTGTCACCCGGCGGGGCGGTCTTGTGGAAAACCGTCTGGCGTACGAAGTGCTGGACAAGACCATCAATCTGTTCCGGTCCATTCCATTTATTATTCTGCTTTTTTGTCTTCTTCCCCTGACGCGTCTGATCTCCGGCACGGCCATCGGCGTGGAGGGCTCCATTGTGCCTCTTGTCTTCGGAACCGTCCCCTTTTTGGCGCGGCAGATGGAATCGGCGCTGAGCGAGGTCAGCCCCGGGCTCGTGGAGGCGGCGCAGTCCATGGGCTGCGGCAGACTCGACATTATTTGCCGGGTGTATCTTCGCGAGAGCATTCCTGCCATCGCCCGCGGCGTGACGATCGCGCTCATCAGTCTCATAGGCCTGACGGCCATGGCCGGAGCCGTGGGCGCGGGCGGACTCGGCAACTTCGCCTATGTCTATGGTCAGCAGCGCAGTCGCATGGACATCATTTATTCCACGGTCATCGTGCTTGTCGCCATAGTCACGGTCATTCAGCTTCTGGGGAGCCTTGTGGCCCGCATCAGCAAACACTAATCGCAACAGCCAACACTACATTGAGGTTTATTGTGAATATTTCCGCCGTCATCAAGTCGTCCGTGCTTTTTTTCGTCCTTCTGGCCGCTCCGGTTTCCGCGTTTGCGGAACAGGTGGTGAAGATCGGTCTTACCGGAGCCGTTTATGAAGATATCTGGGCTCCTGTCGCCGAAGAAATGGCCAAGGAGGGCGTGAAGCTCGAATACGTGCAGTTTTCCAATTTTTCTCTGCCCAATCAGGCGCTAGCCAATGGAGAAGTGGATCTCAACGCCTTCCAGCACCATGCGTTTCTACGAAACGAGATCAGGAATAACGGCTATGAGATCACATCCATAGGAGACACGTTCATTGTGACCATGAATTTGTATTCCCGGAAGATCGGCTCCGTAGACGAGTTGAAGGACGGCGACAAGGTGGCTGTGCCCAATGACGCCACCAATGAAGGTCGCGCGCTGAAGCTGCTGGAAGCGGCCGGAGTGCTGACGCTCAGGAAGGGCGCGGGCGCGTCTCCCGAGCTGTCCGACATCGAATCCACCTGCGTGGACCTTGATTTCGTGGAGATGGACGCCAATCTGATCGTTTCCATACTGCCCGACGTGGCTCTGGCGGCCGTCAACGGAAATTACGCGCTGGACAGCGGCCTTACGGCTGATGAAGCCCTGTTCAAGGAACCCAGATATGACGACGACAGTTATACCTGCCTTATCGCCTGCCGCAGCGCGGACGCGCAGAACCCCGTGTACCGGCGCATTGTGGAAGCGTATCAGTCTCAGGCGGTCATCGACGTATTCAACACCACGTTTGCCGGTTTCTTTGTTCCGGCCTGGAAATAGGAGCAAGTCATGCGTGAACTTTACGACATCATCCGCGACAAGGATCGCGTTCTTTTGGAAAACATTCCTGAAGCCGCCTTGTCCGATACGCTGGGCCGTCGCCGCGGAACGGCGCAGGCCCTGGTCTATCCTCTGTCCACGGAAGAGGTGAGCGCCGTCATGCGTTTTGCCTGGAAGAACCGTATTCCTGTGACCCCGCGAGGAGCGGGAACCAATCTCGTGGGATCCACGGTGCCTGACGGAGGGATCATTCTTGATCTTTCCCGCATGAATCGTATCCTTGAAGTGGACCTCGAGACATTTACCGCGACGGCGGAGCCCGGTGTGCTGCTGCAGGATTTTCAGGCCAAGGTTGAGTCCATGGGGTTGTTCTATCCTCCGGATCCGGGCGAGAAGGCCTCTACTTTGGGCGGTAACATTGCCACCAACGCCGGGGGAATGAGGGCCGTGAAATACGGAGTTACCCGCGATTATGTGCGCGGACTTACCGTAGTTCTGGCCAATGGGGACGTCGTGGAGATGGGGAGCAAGAACGTCAAGGACGCCAGCGGGCTTGATCTGAAGCAGCTTATCGTCGGATCGGAAGGGACGCTGGCCGTGATTACGCGTTGTCTGTTGCGCCTGGTGGGCCGGCCGGAATATTCGCTTACGGCGCTGGTTCCCTTTGCCAGTCTTCATGAAGGGATCCGCAGCGTGCCGGCTATTCTTCAGGCAGGCCTGCATCCTACGGCCGTGGAATTTGTGGAGCGCAGCGTGGTAGTTCTCGGTGAACGATTTACGGGACTGAGCTACCCCTGTCCTGAAGCGGAGGCCTATCTTCTGCTTACTTTTGACGGGCGCAGGGAAGATATTGAAGACCTCGTGGAGCGTGCGCGCGAACTGGTCCTTCGGCATGGAGCTCTGGATGTTGTGGCGTTGCGCGATCCTGTTCGGGCGACGGAAATCTGGCGCGTGCGAGGCTGTCTGGTCAAGGCGGTGGAAGCCATATCCGAACAGGAGCCTGTGGACATCGTGGTGCCTATCGACAAGATTTTGGACTTTGTGGCCTTTGTCCATCAGGTGGAAAAGGAAAACAATATACGGATGGTGGCCTTTGGTCACGCCGGGGACGGCAACGTGCATCTGTGCGTGATGCGCGGCGAGCGTTCCGAAGAGGACTGGAACAGGGATCTCGGAGCATGCATGGAGAGGATATACGGCGAAGCGTTTCGTCTGGGAGGCGTTACCTCCGGCGAACACGGCATAGGCCTGAGCAAGCGTCTGTATTATTTGTCCCATACTTCCGATGTTAAACTCGCCGTGCAGCGTTGCGTCAAAGACGCGCTGGATGAGCGTCACATTCTCAACGATCATAAATCTTATCTGGCCTGAGGTACATCATGCAGAACCTTTCCAACAGAACAGCCAGCTTTACGGATTCCGTGATCCGCCGCATGACTCGCGTGTCCATGGAATTCGGAGCCATTAACCTTTCCCAGGGATTCCCGGATTTCGATCCTCCGAAGCCTATTCTCGATCGTCTGGCCGAAGTGGCCGAACAGGGCCCTCATCAGTATTCGGTGACGTGGGGAGCTCAGAACTTTCGTGAAGCCCTCGCCGCAAAGCAGTCTCGCTTCATGGGGCGTCCCATTGACCCTGATACCGAGATAGTGGTCACCTGCGGAAGCACCGAGGCCATGATGGCCGCCATGCTGACGGTGACCAATCCCGGAGACAAGGTCGTGGTCTTTTCTCCCTTCTACGAAAACTACGGGGCGGATGCCATTCTTTCCGGGGCGGAGCCCATTTACGTGCCTCTGGAACCCCCTGTTTTCCGTTTCGATCCCGAGAAGCTCGAGGATGCGTTCAGGCAGAGACCCAAGGCTATTATTTTGTGTAATCCCTCCAATCCGTGCGGAAAGGTGTTTACCCGCGAGGAGCTGGACATTATCGCCGGACTTGCGCGTAAATATGACGCTTATGTCATTACGGACGAGGTCTATGAACATATCGTCTACGCCCCGCACAGGCATGTGTATATGGCGTCCCTGCCCGGCATGGCCGAGCGTACCATTTCCTGCAGTTCGTTGTCCAAGACCTATTCCATCACGGGCTGGCGTCTGGGATACATCATTGCCGCTCCCGAAGTGGTGGACCATGCCAGAAAGGTCCATGATTTTCTCACCGTGGGCGCCGCATCCCCACTGCAGGAGGCGGCCGTGACAGGGCTGCGTTTCGGGGACGACTACTATCGTGACCTTGCCGCGTTGTACACGGAGAAGAAAATGTTGTTCATGAAGGGGCTGGATGATCTGAAAATTCCGCACACCGATCCTGAGGGGGCATACTACGTCCTTCTGGACATATCGGAGTTCGGCTTTGAGAGCGATGTCGTCTTCTGCGAGAAGCTTGCTCAACATGTGGGCGTGGGGGCCGTCCCGGGATCCAGCTTTTTCCGTGAGCCGGAGAACCGGTATATCCGTCTGCACTTTGCCAAAAAGAAAGATACCCTTGAGGCTGCGCTGGAACGCCTGTCCAGTATGCGGAAGAAAATGTCGGGACTCAGAGGGTAAACGGCGCCGGACGGCGTTAATCCGGCCTTTCCCGGCACAAGGCCCCCCTGCTTTGCGGGGGGAAGGCCGTGGGCGCCGATTAGGGCTCCTGATTTGCGATTAAAAAATGAGGAAATATGACGCTCGGCTTGATGCGTGCTCATGATGAAACGTTTCAGCCGGCTGGACGTTAAATAAAAAAGGCCGCTTCGCGAAGGCGAAGCGGCCCTATTTTTTACGTCGCGGTTACTTCACGCACGGAGCGGCCTTCTGGCCGCTGAGGCTGCCGGTGCGGCAGAAGTGCAGAAACAGCGCGAGGCAGGTAAGGGAAACGACGATGCCGACGATGGTGGACATTTCCATGGAGAGACGGAAACCGATGGGCGCGTAGCAGATATACGCCGTGCACACAGTGGTCATGAACACCGCGGGAATGCTGGTGATCCAGTGCAGGCGACCGTGCTTGGCAAGCCATACGGAGAAAGCCCACAGACTCACGCAGGACATGGTCTGGTTGGCCCAGCCGAAGTATCTCCAGATGATGGGGAAGTCGAGCAGAGTGAGAGCCACGCCGCCGCAGAACAGGGGCACGGCGGTGAGAATGCGCTTGGAAACGCTTTTCTGATCGATATGGAAACGGTCAGCCAGCATGCCGCGGGCGGCGCGGAAAGCCGTGTCGCCGGTGCTGATGGGCAGGAGCACCACGCCGAGAATGGCGAGCAGACCGCCCACAGGTCCGAGCAGGGTGATGGCTATCTGCTGGACGACGACGGTAGGCGCGCCCTTGGGGCCCATAGCCGCGGACAGCGAGGCGGCGTCGGGGTAGAAGGAGAGCGCGAGCGTGGCCCAGATGAGGCCCAGCAGACCTTCAGTGATCATGGCGCCGTAAAAAACGCGACGGCCCTGTTTTTCATTGGTCATGCAGCGGGCGCGCAGGGGAGACTGCGTGGCGTGGAAGCCGGAAATGGCGCCGCAGGCGATGGTGATGAACAGAAGGGGCCACACGGGGGTGTGGGCGGGATGCACGTTGGTGAAGAAGTCCGTGTTGGGCAGTATGGTGTATCCTTTGACGAACAGAGCCACGATGAGTCCCAGCGCCATAAAGATGAGCATGACGCCGACGATGGGATAGAAGCGGCTGACGATGCGGTCAAAGGGGATGATGGTGGCCACAAAGTAATAGGCGAAGATAAGCACGCTCCACGCCAGCGTAGGAGCGGACGGGAAGAGATTGGTGAGGAAGTTGGGGAACAGATTGGCCAGCAGGGCGGCCGGAGCCAGCACGAAGGTGGCGCCAACCATGACCATGAATATGACGGTGAAGCTTTCCATGAAAATTCGCACGCCCGAGCCAAGGTTGCGGCCGATGATCTCGGGGTAGCTGATGCCGTCTTCCCGTATGGAAATCATGCCGGCGATGTAGTCATGCACCGCGCCGGCGAAAATGGAGCCGAAGACCACCCACAGCAGGGCCACGGGGCCGTACAGCGCGCCGAGAATGGTGCCGATGACGGGGCCGAGGCCGGCGATGTTGATCATCTGGCTCATATAGAGCTTCCAGAGAGGCATGGGTTCAAAGTCCACGCCGTCTCTTTTGGTCATAACGGGAGTTTTCCGGGACGCATCGGCCCCGAACACGCGTTCCACGAAGGCGCCGTACACCGCGTAACCTGCGATAAGCAGCGCGCAGCAGCCAAAGAAATAAAGGGTGCCAAACATAACAGATCCGGCTTCTCGCCGGCCCTCCAATGCCCTCTCCATAGGGGCGCGTTTGTCCACGGCTCATTTAGGCCGGGAAGGATGAACTCGTTCCGTTCCGGGGAGAAACGGAACCGGCATGTCTGTGGAAACGACGGAGGGCGGAATGACGTTCGCCTCGGAGTCGTCGCGGACGTGCCGATACACTGGACGATCTGCTCCGGCGCAGGGAGAACCGCAATTCCTTGCGTCAAAGTAGGGTATGAAAAGTGCTCCCCTGATGGGCATTTGTCAAGATGACAAAAATGATACTTTTTTGTATTATATGACAATACTCGTAAAGAAGAACGGTTTCTGCCGTCGCGTTTGCCTCAGACGAGAGGAAGAAAGCGCGTTCTCCGGCTTTAAGGCGAGAAAAATGGATTGACAGAAGGCAAAGGCGATGAAATTCTTTTTCTGTGCCTCTCGCGGGAGGCGGCGCGGTTTCGACCGCCGCGCTCATACGGCGATGACGCCGGCCACGAACGGAAACAGCACTGGTTCAAGGAGAATATCATGAAGTTTGATCTGGTCATCCATGTGAACGCCAACGATCCTAACGTGTTCAGACTGGCTTTCAGCCAGGCCGCCAACTACAAGAAGGAAGCGCTGCTCAAGAGTCACAAGATTTCTCCCTTGGACATCGCCGCCAAGGCTGGTCTCGTGGCTTTGGAAGAACCGGAAACCTTCAAGCTCGTCATGGTTGTGAACGGTCCCGCCGTTCAGCAGCTGGTGAAGGAAAACAGCGAACTTCTGGGCAAGGCGCAGGAAGCCGTGGCCAACGGCCTGAAGATTCATGTGGGGCAGTGCGCCATGAATTCTTACCACGTTGAGAAGGACATGCTCTGGTCGTTTGTGGAAGTGGTGCCTTCCGCCACGCTGGATCTTGTGCAGTTGCAGAATTCCGGTTTTGCCTACATGAAGGTGTAACCGTTTTTTGACGCGGATTGTCGTGGGCGGAAGGAGCGGACTCCTTCCGTCCTTTTCATTTAAATTTAAAAATAAAAAGCGTCCTTCCCGTGCGGAAAGGACGCTTTTTTCATGCGGGACGCCGGAGGAGGATCAGGCGATGCTAGAACCGCTGGGCGCGTCGGCCGTCAGCAGGGAGAGGCCGCCGTCGAATTCGGCGGTGAGGATCATGCCCTGCGATTCAAGGCCGCGCAGCTTGCGGGGAGGCAGGTTGGCCACCACGACGACTTTTTTGCCCACCAGTTCCTCGGGCTTGAAGTGGGCGGCGATGCCGGAAACGATCTGACGCGGTTTTTCTTCGCCGAGATCGACGTCGAAGCGCAGGAGCTTGTCGGCGTTGGGATGCTGTTCGGCCGCGAGAATGGTGCCCACGCGCAGGTCGAGTTTCTGGAAGTCGGCGAATTCGATGGGAGCCTTGGGGCCGTTTTCCGCGGGAGCGTTTTTGGGCGCAGCAGGCTTCTTTTCCTTCTTGGGCTTGGCCGGAGCTTCTTCCTTTTCCATTTCAAGCCGGGGGAAGAGGTTGGAAGAGGAAGCGATTTCAAGGCCGGTGCGCAGATGCATGCGATAACGCAGCACGTCGTTCAGCGCGTCTTCGGAAAGCGGGCCCTGCGGACGGCCGAGCTGTGCCTGCATGGTGGCGGAAGCCGTGGGCATGACCGGCCAGATGAGGTAGGCCACCTTGTACATGTTTTCCAGAAGCGTGCGGATGACGGTACCGAGGCGTTCGGTGTCGCCGTTTTTGGCGAGGGTCCAGGGGGCCTGCTCGTCCACATATTTGTTCATGGCGCGGATGGCCGCCCACAGGGCGTCCAGTGCCTGAGAAAAGCGCAATTCGCCGAAGAGCTGCACGAAGTTTGCGGCTCCGTTGTCCGTGGTTTCGGAAAGAATGTCGTCGGCTTCGAGTTGATTGCCGAGAGCGGGAATCTTGCCGCCGAAGTATTTGGCGTTCATGGACAGCACGCGGCTGAACAGATTGCCGAGGTCATTGGCGAGGTCGGCGTTCACGCGGGTGATGATGGCTTCGGGAGAGTAGGAGGCGTCGGAACCGAAGTTCATCTCGCGCAGCAGGAAATAGCGGAAGGCGTCGAGACCGAAGTGCTCGGCGGCCTTGAGCGGATCGACCACGTTGCCGAGCGACTTGGACATCTTGGTGTCTTTCACCAGCCAGTAGCCGTGCACGTTGAGATGCTTGTACAAAGGCAGGCCGGCGGCCATGAGCATGGTGGGCCAGAATATGCCGTGAGGTTTCAGAATGTCCTTGGCCACGAGATGTTCGCCGGGCCAGTATTTTTTATACGCGCCGGATTCGTCGTTTTCGTTGTCGGGCCATCCGAGCGCGGTGATGTAGTTGGCCAGAGCGTCGAACCACACATAGCTCACATAGTCCTTGTCGAAGGGCAGTTCGATGCCCCAGGTGAGGCGGGATTTTGGGCGGGAAATGCACAGGTCTTCCAGCACGCCGCCTTCCAGCATGGCGAGGGCTTCATTGCGGTAGCGTTCGGGGCGAATGAAGTCGGGATGATCGAGAATGTACTGCTTCAGCTGATCCTGATACTTGGACATTTTGAAGAAGTAGTTCTTTTCGCTGATATATTCCGGCTTGGTCTGATGCTGGGGGCAAAGACCGTTTTCCAGTTCCTTTTCGGTGTAGAAGCGTTCGCAGCCGTAGCAGTAGTGGCCGCCGTATTCGCCGAAGTAGATGTCGCCCTTGTCATAGAGTCGCTGGAGCAGCACCTGCACGGCTTTCATGTGATCGGGGTCTGTGGTGCGGATGAAGCCGTCGTTTTCGATGCCGAGCTTAGGCCACAGATTGCGGAACACGGCGGAAATGTCGTCCACGAAGGCCTGCGGCGTCACGCCTGCGGCCGTGGCGGCCTTGACGATTTTGTCCCCGTGTTCGTCGGTGCCGGTCTGCATGCGGGCGTCTTCGCCGAGCATGCGGTGAAATCTCTTGAGGGTGTCGGCCACGATGGTGGAGTACGCGTGACCCAGATGAGGGCGGGCGTTGACATAGTAGATGGGCGTTGTGATGTAGTAGCTTTTCACGGGAACTCCTGTTGAAAGAGCGTTTTTCTCGGAAATCCCGCCAAAGCGCGCAGGCTTCGCGGGGGAAAAAGGCGTATGGGGAGCGGGCGTTCAGTCGGCGGGCTGCTGTTCGTTCGATACCGTCGCGGGATAATCGGCGTTGCGTTCCTTTGATTCGCGGGAAGAGCGGGGACGACGGTTTTTTTCGTGCGTCTCCTGATGGTGGTGAGGCCGCTTGCGACGATGGGAAGCCTCTTCGGAATTCATCATGCTGGGCTCGTTGGAAACGGGGGCGGGCGCGTTTTCCATGGGTTCAAGGCTGGCGAGATCGTCGTCCAGCGTGTCCGGAGCCGCGGATACCACCATCATGCCGTTGCCGGTCTGCGTTTTTTGTTCCTTGCCGGAGGGGGATGACGGCCCTTCGGTGCGGCTGGGCTTGAGGGCCTGCCATTCTTCGAGGCTCATTTCCGTTTCCTGACCGCCGTCTGGCAACACCACGACGGAATTGCGGAACATGTTGCTGCGCAGCACGCGCATGGGGCCTTGCGTGGTCTGATAGCGTTTGCCGAGTCGCGGACAGCTGCGGTGGAAGGCGTCGTAGTTTTCCTGCTCGTAGCTCAGGCAGCAGAGCAGACGTCCGCAGATGCCGGAAATTTTCGCGGGATTGAGGAACAGGTTTTGTTCCTTGGCCATTTTGATGGTTACGGGCGCGAATTTATGCAGATAGCGTCGGCAGCAGCACACCATGCCGCAATTGCCGAGCGCGCCGAGCATCTGGGTTTCGTGGCGAACGCCTATCTGACGGAGTTCTATGCGCGTGCGATATTGCCGAACGAGATCTTTGACCAGATCGCGGAAGTCGATACGCGTGGGGGCGGTAAAGAAAAAGACCATCTTGCTGCGGTCGAAGAGTATTTCCACGTCCACGAGCTTCATGTCGAGCTTGCGTTCTCCGATGCAGCGGCGACAGAACTGATAGGCTTCCCGGGAAAGCGCGGCGTTGTCCTGCGCGGCGAGCCGTTCTTCTTCGGTGGCGCGCCGGGCCGAGGGCATGGTGGAGCCTTCCGTTTCTTGTCCGTTCTCTTCGGCGTCCGAGCCGCTCATGCTCTGCACGGCGACGTTGGCCGCCGCGAGCGTGCGTTCCATGTCTTCCTGCCAGGGTCTCTGCCAGACCACCTGTCCGCAGTTCAGCCCCCGTTCCGTCATGACCATGGCGCTTTCGCCTACGGCAAGGGGAGCGTCGTCTCCCGTGTCGTGCAGGCAGGCGAGCACCTGTCCGTACCGGCTGAAGCGTATGCCTATCGTCTGTTTCATAATATGAGGGAATTTTTTAAGGATGAAAAAAGGCGGGCCTGGCCCGCAAGGAATCTTTTGGAAGATATCCTTCCGGGAAAACACTTGTCAATGCCCGAAGGACAGGACGTCGGGCGTTGTCGTCGTCAGCGGAGCGCGTGTGGCAAGAAGGCGGCGGACGAAACGTCCGCCGCCTTCCATCTGAGGTTCAACGCGATGCCGAGGAGGCGTCGATGGGGGATGTGACGGTTACCTCATGAACGACGCTCGCCGTTTTGAGCGCGGGCACTTCCAGCCGCCATTCGTAAAGGGCGCGTTCTTCCTGGAAGTCGGCGGCGGGCTTGCTTTTGGCCTTGGCGCGCATGCGAGCGTCTCGCAGGATGGGGGCTGGGGCTTCCACGCGCGCGGTTACGGCTTTGTCGTGGCCATTGACGATATCCGTTTTCCAGCGCCACTGACGGGTTTTTATTCCGGCTTCGTTTTCCGCGCCCTGCGTGGGCAGGTCGTTTTTCTTGACGCCGATGAGCGGATCGACGCCGAAGGAAACGTCGCGTTCTCCGGGCGTGAGGCGGAACGCGCCGCGCGCGGTCTCCGCGCCGTCCACCAGAAACGAGGCCTGCCCCAGGGGCAGTAAGGGCATGGTCTCTTCCTCAAGCGAGGCCACGAACCAGGCGCGTTCGTCTTCCGTAGGACGGATCAGGCGGAAAAACGTCGCTGCAAAGCGGCGTTCGTCCACGGGACGCGCGGTCTGGGCTCCGGCGGGGATATCCGTTTTGCCCAGACTCCAGCGGAGGCCCGAATCCCGAGGCGCGGCGGCTTTGGCCGCGACGGAGTCCGCTCTCATGGCGGGAGCTCGGGCGGCCAGGACGTTCATGGCGCGCGGAACGGACGAAGCGAGGGAATCCCCAAGAATCCAGTCAGGCAAGGGAGGCGGCGTGACGCGGCGGAAATCTTCGCTGGAAGCGAGCGTGACGTCCACGCCCTTCCAATCCGAGCCGCCGCCTTGCCGCATGACGGCGTCCATGGTTATGAGAACCTGGCCCGCGTCGGTGACGGCCTGCACCCGATAGCGGGGTTGCCAGCCCGCGTCGTTCAGGTAGTACGACCAGCGCACGCGCACGGGTTCCCGACCCGCGTCCGCGAGTTCCAGTTCGCATTCCCGCACGCTTTCGTTCTGTCGGCCCAGAGCCTCCAGTCTTTTTTCCAAGGCCTTGCGTTCGTCGGAGAGGTTGTGGAGCACGAGGGCGAGTTCGGCGTCCTTGACGGCCAGAGATTCCAGACGAGCGGTCAGAAGTTCGGCTTCCTTTTCCCGGCGCGTATCGTCGGCGGAAGGCGCGGGCTGCGCGCTCCAGAAGCGACGCATGTGCGCCAGGCTTTCGCGTCTTGCCTGCGCGAGGGCCGTTTCGGTGTCCAGCGCGCGAAGCCGGCGGAGCGCGGCGTCCACTTCAGGGGCGGGAAGGTCTTCCCTCAGTCGGGAGGTCGTTCCCGTCACCGAACCCTTGTCGAGAGAAAACGTCAGACTCCCCTCATCGGCTCCGGCGGGAATTTTCACCGTGACGCGGCCGTTTTCCGGTCGGAAGAGCCCTTCTTCGACGACGAGCGCGCCCGACGGATACAGAACCGCGGAAACGGGCGTAGCCTGAGCGTGAAGGGGCGCGAAGAGAAGCGTCGCCGCGAGAAGGGGGAGTCGGAGTTTCATGGTCATGCCTCGCTGAGTATGGAGTTCAGAAAGTCGCGACGTTTTTTCCGTTCTTCAACAAGAAACGCGCCGGTGATGGACGCCGGATTGGCCATGATTTCCTCAGGCGTGCCGGACGCAATGATGGTGCCTCCGTTTTCGCCGCCGCCTGGACCGAGATCCAGAATATGGTCGGCGGAAAGGATGACGTCGGTGTTGTGTTCGATGACCACCACCGTGGCTCCGCGGTCCACCAGACGGTGCAGCACGCTGATGAGCTTGCCCACTTCGTGCATGTGCAGGCCGGTGGTGGGTTCGTCGAGAATGTACAGGGTGCGCGGCAGAGATTTTTTGCCCAGTTCCCGCGATATTTTGATGCGCTGGGCCTCGCCGCCGGAAAGCGTGGTGGCCGCCTGACCGAGGCGTATGTAGCCGAGCCCCACGTCTTCAAGAACGCCGAGACGGCGTTCCAGCGCGGGATAGCTGGAAAAGAATTCCCGGGCTTCGCGCACGGTGAGATCGAGCACTTCGGAGATGTTCAGATCCTTGTAGCGCACTTCCAGGGTTTCGCGGTTGAAGCGTCGGCCTTTGCATACGTCGCAGGTGACGAAGATGTCGGGCAGGAAGTGCATCTCCACGCGGATCTGTCCGTCGCCCTTGCAGGTTTCGCAGCGGCCTCCCGAAACGTTGAAGCTGAAGCGGCTCGCGGTGTATCCGCGCTTTTTCGCGTCCGGCGTCATGGCGAATATCTTGCGGATGTCGTCGAAGACCTTGGTGTAGGTGGCGGGATTGGAACGGGGCGTGCGTCCGATGGGGGTCTGATCGATGGACACGATGCGTTCGATCTGATCCAGCCCTTCCACGCCTTTCATGGGACCGGGCTGTTCGGTGCGCAGACCGCAGTGGCGCGCCACGCGGCGGTAGAGCGTGTCGATGACGAGCGAGCTTTTTCCTGATCCGGAGACGCCGGTGACGCAGGTGAGCGTGCCCAGAGGGATGGCGCAGTCGATGTTTTTGAGGTTGTTGGTGGTCACGCCGCGCAGGGTAAGAAACTTGTCCGAACGGCGACGGCTTTCCGGCACGGGAATGGTGAGGTCGCCGCGCAGGTAGCGGGCGGTCAGGGAATCCGAATTCTTGAGCAGTTCTCTGACCGTGCCTTCAAAGACGAGTTCTCCGCCCTGAGATCCGGAACCGGGTCCCATTTCCAGCACGGTGTCGGCTTCGCAGATGGTGGCTTCGTCGTGTTCCACCACGAGCACGGTGTTGCCGCGTTTCTGGAGACTGCGAAGGGTGCGGATGAGGCGTTCGTTGTCGCGCGGATGCAGGCCGATGGAGGGTTCGTCGAGCACATAGGTGACGCCCACAAGGCCGGAACCGAGCTGGGAGGCGAGACGAATGCGCTGGGCCTCGCCGCCGGAAAGCGTGACCATGGAACGTCCCAGAGTGAGGTATTCCAGCCCCACGTTCACCATGAAACCGAGGCGAAAGGTAAGTTCCTTGATGAGCGGCTCGGCGATGATGGCGTGCCTTCCGGTGAAGGAGAGGCCTTTTACCCACGCCAGAGCGCGTTCAATGGAGAGGTTGCAGAATTCTTCGATATTGAGGCCGTTCACGCGAACGGAAAGGGCTTCCTTGCGCAGTCTTGTGCCGTGGCAGGTCGGACATTCGACCTCGTAGCTGTATCGGCTGAGGATGTCGCTCCAGGCGTCGCCGCGCTTCATGCGTTGTTCCAGCAGATACATGACGCCCGGCCAGTGCGACGTGGAAAGGGGTTCTTCGCCGCCGTCCCGGTTGAGGCTCGTGCCGCCCATGAAGTTGCGGCGCAGGCTTCCCGTGCGGGTGATGCCGCCAGCCTCACCGTTGAAGAGAGCTTTTCTGGCCTTGTCGGAAAAGTCTTTGAGCGGCGTGTCCAGGGTGAAGCCCTGCCGTTGTCCCAGGGCTTCCAGAGCCTTGCCTATCTTGGCCATGAAGTAGGGAGAAGAAAAGGGCGCGAGCGCGCCTTTTCTCAGCGAAAGCGTTTCGTCAGGCGCGATGAGTCCCTCGTCGAAGGCCACCACCGTGCCTATGCCGAGACATTGCGGGCACGCGCCCTGCGGGCTGTTGAAGGAGAAAAGCTGCGGGGAGGGCACGGGCGCGCTGATATGACAGCTCGGACACACGGATTCCGTGGAATGAACGATGTCCGGCTTGCCGGGCGCGCTCACGATGACGCGTCCCTTGCCGTAGCGCAGGGCCAGTTCCACGGAGTCGGCGAGGCGCGTACGCATGTCTTCCTTGATGACGAGGCGGTCCACCACAAGGTCGATGCTGTGCTTTTTGTTTTTGTCCAGCGCGGGGACTTCGTCCAGATTGAAAATCTGCGCCTCTTCGCCCAGCGTGGCGACGCGCACGCGCACGAACCCTTCCGCCTTCAGTTTTTTGAAACGGTCGGCGTGCGTGCCTTTCTGCATTTCCACGAGCGGGGCCATGAGCATGATGCGTTCGCCTTCGGGCATGTTCATGATGTCGGCGATGATTTCGTCGGAGGCGCGCGCTTCGATGGGCGCGCCGCAATGCGGACAGTACACCTTGCCGAGTCGGGCGAAGAACACGCGCAGAAAGTCGTACACTTCCGTCACCGTGCCCACGGTGGAGCGGGGATTGTGGGCCGTGGTCTGCTGTTCCAGGGAGATGGCGGGGGAGAGTCCCTCTATTTTGTCCACCAGCGGCTTGTCCATTTTGGGCAGAAACATGCGCGCGTACGTGGAGAGCGACTCCACATAGCGACGCTGGCCTTCGGCGTAGACGATGTCGAAAGCCAGCGTGGACTTGCCGGAACCGGAGGGGCCGCACACGACCACGAGCTGGTCGCGCGGAATGTCCACGTTGACGTTTTTGAGATTATGCTGGCGGGCGCCCTCGATATGGATGCAGGGGCCCGCGTTTTTAATAGGGGTCATGATTGTCCTTGGCGTTGGGGTAGGAGCGGAAGAACCGCCCGGAGAGCGTCGGTTCAGCGCCGGCCCTTTTTCAGCAGGGTGACGCGGCGCACCACGTTTTCATAATAAGGATCGTGTTCGGTAATGGCAACGGAGCGTTTCCGCCGATTGTTCATGCGCATGAGGATGACGTCGAGCTTTTGCATCTGACGCACTTTTTCCGCGCCTTCCTCGCAGTGTTCCAGAAGATCGAGGATGGTGTTGATTTCTTTGCGGTCCGCCAGTTCCGGCGGCAGATAGCCCGCGTTTTTGAGCACTTTGTACGCCATGCGCAGTTCGCCGGGCACCGCGCTGTCATCTTCGATGTTCAGCGGCTTGCCCTCTCCGGGAAGATGATCGAACGCGCCTTCCTTCTGCGCCTGAGCGATGCGTCGTTCGGCCTGACTGGCCATGAAATGCAGGAAGTTTTCCGCCATGCCTTGCCTCCCCGTGCGGTTCGTTTTTCTATACGCCGGAGCCGTCGGTTTTTCAACGCGCGCCGAGAGGCCGCCCTTCGCCGCGAGGACGAGCCTGAAACAACGCCGACGTCGTTCCGTGTCGGGCCATGCCCGGCGGCCTTGGAAAAAAGGTGGCGGCGGAACCGGATATGGCCGGAACCGCCGCCGTTGCAAGGAGGGAGGAAAACAAGGTTGTTGGAAACGCCCGCGGAACCGGGGGAATCCCGCGGACGCCGTTCCCGCGCGCCGGCGGCGGGAAAAGGGTCACCGGGCGAGATAACGCCGGTAGTCGATGCCGTATTTCTTCATTTTATAATAGAAAATGCGGTAGGTGATGTCGATGTCTCGCGCGGCCTGATGAATGTTGCCCCGGCTGCGTATGAGGGCTTCTTCCAGTCTTTTCTTTTCCAGCTGGCCGACTTCCTCGTGAAAGCCCAGGGCGCGGCCTTCGGTTTCCCGCGGGGATTCGTCCGGGTCGGCGGAGCGCATGGCCGGAGGCAGATGACAGGGACAGACCAGATCGCCTTCGCAGAGCAGCACGGCGCGTTCCATGGCGTTCTGGAGTTCGCGCACGTTGCCCGGCCACCGCCATGCGAGCAGCGCGTCGGCCGCCTGCGGGGAGAGACGACGCGCTGCTCGGCCGTAGTTGCGGGAGAACATGTGCAGAAAATGTTCCGCGAGGGGAAGGATGTCGTCTTTTCTTTCGCGCAGCGGCGGCAGAAAAAGCGGAAACACGTTGATGCGGTAATAGAGGTCTTCGCGGAACAGGCCCTTGTCCACCAGTTTTTCCAGCGGCTGATGCGTGGCGCAGATAAGCCGCACGTCCACTTTGATGGGGCGTTCGCTGCCGAGGCGCACGATTTCCCGCTCCTGAATGGCGCGCAGCACCTTGGCCTGCGCGGGAAGGGAAAGATCGCCTATTTCATCGAGAAAGAGCGTGCCGGAATCGGCCTGTTCGAACACGCCGCGTCTTGCCTGCTGAGCTCCGGTGAACGCGCCCTTCTGCCAGCCGAAGAGTTCGCCTTCCACCAGATCGGCGGGCAGGGCGGCGCAGTTCAGGCGTATGAACGGGCGGGACGCGCGCGTGCTGCACTGGTGGATGGCCGAGGCCATGAGTTCCTTGCCGGAGCCGGATTCGCCCCGGAGCAACACCGTGGTCTGACTGGGAGCCACCTGCGCCACATGGTGCAGCACATGGTTCATGGATTTGGAAAGCACCACGATGGAAGGCATGGCCTGAAGCACGGAAGGCAGAGGCTTGTCGTCCTGCTTGGTGTAGTGTCCGGCCTGACGCATCATGTCTTCCTGGAGGCACGCCACCTGATGCCCCACCAGGGCGGCCACCACTTCCAGAAGGCGGCAGCGCAGCGTCAGGATTTCGGGAGAGGCCATGGGCGTGTCGACGCTCAGCGTTCCCACCGTCACGCGGGCGGATTCGGGTTCTCCGGTGCGCTCCTGCGTGATGACCGGCACGCAGATGAAAGCCAGCGTGCGGAGTTGTTCCTCGCTGCGTTCAAAAAGCCGGTTCAGAAAGTCGGGATGGCTTTTCATGCAGTCCACGATGATGGGCTTGCCGGAGGCGAACACCTGTCCCGTTATGCCCTTGCCCGGCGCGTAGGTGAGATGAGGGACGGAGGTCTGTCCCTCGGCCATGGAGAGGTGCAGACTTCCGTTTTCCGGGTTTTGCACCACGATGTGAGGGCGTTCGAAGGGTATGTCGCTGGAGAGGGCGCAGAGCACCCGGCGCAGCACTTCCCGGAAGGGAATGCCCGGTTCGAGGCAGTGCACGATGTGGCGCAGGCTGTCCAGATAGGGTTCGAACGATGAGGGAGAAAAGTCGTGGTCGGCCATGGGAATGATCCGTGAGCGGACGGACCGCTCGTCAGAAAGGTTCAGCGGTCGGCGATGTCGGCCGCCGGGAAATCCGCCGGAGTCCGGTTCCGCTTTTCGCGAGCCGCCGGGATGAGCGGTCGGCGGGCTCGGCGAGGCGGAAACCGGAAACGGATCCGGACTCCGGCGGGAAGCGGGAGGAACGTCAGCTGAGCACGTTCTCCAGACGTTTGAGGGCGGCTCGGGTGAGTTCCGGAGTGTTGAAAGCCGTGAGGCGCGCGTAGCCTTCGCCGCAGGCGCCGAAGCCCACGCCCGGCGTGCAGACTACGGCGGCCTTTTCCAGCAGCAGGTCGAAGAAGGACCACGAGTCCATGTTCCCCGGGGTCTTGAGCCAGACGTAGGGGGAATGGACGCCGCCGAAGGCCTGAATGCCGAGTTTGGCGCAGGCGTCGAGCATCATGTCCGCGTTGCTCTGATAGACGGCGAGCACGGCGCGCATCTGGGTTCTGGCCGGTTCTTTGAAGGCGGCTTCGGCGGCCCGCTGCACGATGTAGGGACATCCGTTGTATTTGGTGCACTGACGGCGCAGCCACATGTCGTGGAGCAGAAGAGTTTTGCCGTCCGAGGAACGGGCCTTCAATTTTTTGGGCACCACGGCGTAGCCGCAGCGCAGTCCCGTAAAGCCAGCGGTTTTGGAAAGGCTGCGGAATTCCACGGCCACTTCGTCCGCGCCGGGAATTTCGTAGATGCTGCGCGGCACGGCGTCGTCACGGATGAACGCTTCGTAAGCGGCGTCGAACATGATGAGCGTGTCGTTGGCGCGGGCGTATTCCACCCAGGCCGTGAGGGCGTCGCGGTCCAGCACGGTGCCGGTGGGGTTGTTGGGGCTGCACAGATAGACCACGTCGGGGCGTTCGGTAGGAAGTTCGGGACGGAAGCCGTTTTCCATGGTGCATGGCAGATAAATGATGCGGCTCCAGCGGCCGTTGGCGTGAACGCCGGCCCGTCCGGCCATGGCGTTGGAATCCTCGTACACGGGATAGACGGGATCGGTGAGGGCAATGACGGCGTCTTCTCCGAACAGCTCCTGGAAGTTGCCCACGTCGCTTTTCGCGCCGTCGCTGATGAAGATTTCATCGGCGTCGAGCGAGACGCCGCGGGCGAGGAAATCGTGTTCAAGAATGGCCTGACGGAGGAAGGCGTATCCCTGTTCCGGGCCGTAACCGCGGAAGGTTTCGGCGCGGCCCATTTCGTCCACGGCCTTGTGCAGAGCTTCGATGACGGCGGGAACCAGCGGCTGGGACACGTCGCCGATGCCGAGGCTGATGACGTCGGCTTCAGGATGATTTTCCTTGTAAACGCGAACCCGGCGGGCCACTTCGCTGAAAAGATAGTTGCCGGCGAGGCCCGCGTAGGCGTTGTTGATGCTGCGCATGAATAGGTTCTCCAGATTTCCGGCTGGGCCGGATGTCGGTAATGTGGGGCGGCGATCAGGCCGTAACGGCGGCGGGGAAGGTCATTTCATCGTTCTTGCGCATGGTCCATACGCCGCAGGGGCATACGCCGGCGCATACGCCGCAGCCTATGCAGCGTTCCGGATCGGAAACGTAGGCGAAATCCTTGCCTCCGTTGATCTCCACGCGGGAAATGGCCTTTTCCGGGCAGGAGTTCAGGCACATGCCGCAGTCTCGGCAGGAACCGCAGCTCACGCAGCGGGAATGGTCGTCCGTGGGCGAAGGCAGTTCCTCCTTGTGCACGCGGGAGAAGTATTCCAGGCTGAGGCGTGAGGACGCCATGTCGCGAGAATCGGCTTCGGGCAGAGGACGGCCTTCCATGAAGGCGTCGGCGGCTTCGGCCGCCTGCGCGCCGGAACCGATGGCCGAAACCAGCAGTCCGGGCTTTACCACGTCGCCGGCCGCGAACACGCCGGGCAGAATGCTACGGTCCGCGTTCGGCACGACCCAGCTTCCGCGGAAGGTGCGCACGCCTTCGGGCAGGAAGTCGATTTCCGGTTCGTCGCCGATGGTGATGATGACCATGTCGCCGGGAATGAGGCGGCCCTTGTCGTCGATGATGCCGTCAGGGGTGATTTCCTTCGTCATGACGGGCCACATGATTCTGCCGCCGAGAGCCTCGATGTGGGCGATTTCCTTGGCGAAGGCCGCAGGCTTCTGCACGTCGATGCAGGTGACGTGTTCCGCGCCTTCGGCGAAGGCTCCGGCCGCGGCGTCCATGCCGGCGTTGCCGCAGCCGATGACGATGACGTTCTTGCCCGTGGCGGGGTGTTCGCCCTTGTTCACGGCCTTCATGTAGTCGATGCCGGGAACGATGCGTTCCTTGCCGGGCCAGTTGAACATGCGGGCCTTCGTGCCGCCCACGGCCACGATGACGGCGTCGTTTTCTTCGCGCAGGGCGTCGAATTTGGCTCGATCCACGCGGCAGGAGGTCACGAAGGTGACGCCCATGTCCGCGATGCGGGCGATTTCCGATTCCAGCAGCTTGTGGTCGAGGCGTTCGCGGGGAATGACCTGTTCTATCTTGCCGCCCACCACGCTGTCGGCTTCGTACACGGTCACGTCATGTCCCTTGCGGGCGAGCTGCCACGCGGCGGAGAGACCGGCCACGCCGGAGCCGATGACGGCCACCTTCTTGCCGGTGCGAACGGAGGGCTTTTCCACCTGAACGTTTGCCGACGCGCTGCCGAGGGGGCCTATCTGCACGGGAGAGTCGATGCGCTTGCCGCGGGTGCAGGCGTCCATGCAGGGGTTGGGGCACACGCTGCCGCAGACGGAGCCGGGGAAGGGGGAATAGTCCAGCACGAGGCGCAGAGCCTCTTCCACGCGTCCTTCGCGCAGCAGATTGAATCTTTTCTGCGTGGGAATGTGCGCGGGGCAGGCATATTCGCAGGGCGCGGCCGTGGCGGCGTTGTCCCAGGAAGGCACGCGCAGGCGGAAGTCGCCGCGTTCCACGAGTCCGTTCACGCGGAAGTCGTCCTTCACCACGTCGCTGAAGATGCCGCCCTTCACCCAGTCCGAAGCGCGGTAGGAAGCCATGGAAGGCCGTGGCTTTTTATGTTCGTTGCCTCTGGCGGGCACAAGCTTGCGCCACTCGTTCCAGCGGGTCAGCGTGTCCAGGGCGTCCGTTCTTTCGATGGCGCCGAGGAAGGAAGGCATGCCTTCGGAAAGGAAGGCGATGTCGCTCTCGTCCAGGTCGTGGACGGTCACGTCGTTTTCGGCGTAGGATCCGGGATTGCCCCGGAAATACACCGCGCCGCCCACCATGCCCACGCAGGCGCGTTCGCCAAGCACGGAAACGTTTTCGCCGGCGTCGAGGCCGCAGACCACCATTTTGCCGCCGCCCATGAATTCGCAGGGGAAGGATCCGGTGCTCTCCAGGATCCACAGTTCCGGTTCGGGATAGAGCGGATCGTGCTTCATGAGGGAGCCGGAACGGGTGCCCGCCCGGCCGCCGATATAGATGACGCCGGAAGCCGCGCAATGGCCGGCGGTGTCGCCCGCGTCGCCCTTGACGGTGATGCGCGCGCCGGAGTTCAGCCAGCCCACGTCGGCGGGAGCGGAGCCTTCCACCACGATTTCGGTGTGGTCGAGGCCCATGCAGCCCACGCGCTGGCCGGGATTGGTCACATGAAAGCGCAGAGTGCGGCCTTCGGCGTTCCAGAGGGGGCCGCCGATGTCATGCTGACCGGACGCGTGGATGTCGAATTCCGTTTCGCCCCGGGCCACGGCCTCGCCGATGGCCAGCAGCAGATCCTGCGTGGACATGCGTTCGTGTTGAACAAGAGTATCTATGGAAAACATGACGTTGCCTTTTTATGATGAGGTTCCGGAGAAGGTGCCGGGAGGCTCCCGGGCCGCGGGGCTGACGGAAGGGTCAGCAGGCGTAGGCTATGCCCAGCTTTTCGGCCACGGCTTGGTCGGTGGCGACCAGGGCGTCGGAACGTCCCACGGGCAGAGAGCTGTTGCCGATGGGAGCCATGAGTTTACGCAGTTCGCTGTCGAAGGCGAGCATGTAGTCCACGATGGCCTGCGCCCCTCTGTCCACGTCGAGCCGCGCCACGAGACGCGGATCCTGCGAACAGATGCCGTTGGGGCACAGACCCGTGGAACAGTTGTTGCAACGGCCGTTCTCGTTGCCCACGCATCCGAGCAGCTGGATGAGGAGCTTGCCGACGAACACGCCGTTGGCGCCGAGGCAGATCATTTTGAAGGCGTCCGCCGCGGCGTGGCCGGTAAGACCCACGCCGCCGCCGGCCCAGAGGTGAATCTGTCCCTGAAGGCCCTGTCGCACGGCGGCCAGATAGCAGTCGCGCAGCTTGGACACCACAGGATGGCCGGTATGGTCGAGGGAAACCTCGTTGGCCGCGCCCGTGCCGCCCTGAATGCCGTCGATGAAGAAGCCGCCGCAGATCCGGTAAGGGTCGCGCAGCAGGTTGTTGTACACGGACACGGAAGTGGCCGAGGCCGCGCATTTGATGGCCACGGGCACGCGGAAGCCGAAGGCCGCGTTGAGGGAAAGGTGCATTTTCTGCACCGATTCTTCAATGGAATAGAGGCCCTGATGGTTCGGCGGGGAATGGAGGGTGGACTTGGGCACGCCGCGGATGGCCTGAATGTGGGGAGCCACCTTGGAGGCGGGCAGAAGGCCGCCGTCGCCGGGCTTGGCGCCCTGGCCTATTTTGATGAGCACGCCCGCGGGATCCACCTTCATGCGGGGAAGGGCCTTGACGATGCGGTCCCATCCGAAGTGACCGGAGGCTATCTGGATGATGAAATATTTGAGCTTGTCGGACTCCATGAGCTTGACGGGCATGCCGCCTTCGCCGGAGCTCATGCGCACGGGCAGACCGCATTCCTCATTGAGGTAGGCGGCGGCCATGGCGATGGCTTCCCACGCGCGGGTGGAGAGCGCGCCGATGGACATGTCGCTGAAGATGAGCGGATAGATCCAGTTCACCGGCGGGGTGTGGCCGGTTTTCACGAGCTTGCCGTCCTTGACCTGCAGTTCCGTGGAGAGGTCTCGGGAAGGAAGCACGCGGCCCAGAGGAGCGCGCATGTCGAAGGTATGGCGTTCCGAATCGAGGGCGGGGTCGGTCATCTGGCTGATGCGGCCCACCACGATGGCGTCGAGGGTGCGCTGCGTGTTCAGATTGGTGCGTCCGCCGCGACGGATGGGGCCGTGAACGCGGCCGATGACGGGAATGCGCTGGTCGGGGTTGCGTTCGGGATGAATGGCGTCGTTGGGGCACACTTTCGCGCAGAAGCCGCAACCCACGCACTGATGGGCGAGGTCGGTTTTCTGGCGAATGACGGGACGCGCGAGATGGGTCTTTTCCGGATCGGGCCAGGGCTTGCGGGAAACCGTGAGTTCCTGACGCATCATGCGCACTTCAATGGCGTTCTGCATGCACTGGGCCACGCAGCTGCCGCACATGGTGCAGCGGGCGGGATCGTAGCGGATGATCCAGCGAAGATCGTCCGTGCAGGTGTCGAGAGCTTTTACTGTCTGCATATGCTCACCCTCAGGTCGTTGTCGATGACGATGGTTTCCCTTTCGCCGGGGTAGATGTCGGTGGAGACGTCGCGATCCGGCATGATGGCGTTGAGCCCGCACACTTCGGAGGAAATGGCCAGCATGTCCTTGGTGCGTCCCACCACCACGGGGCGGAGCTTCTTGGAATCGCAGCAGGTCATCATGCGTCCGTCGGGAAGCATGGCGATGATGGCGTTGGGGCCGTTGATTTCCAGATGGGCCAGCGTTTCGCGGATGATGCGAAGAACGTCCGCGTCTTCACGCTTGTCGATTTCGGCAAAGGGCAGGGGCGTGATGACGTGCTTGTAGTATTCGATGGGCCACTTGAGCTCGTTGAGCACGTAGTGCAGGGTGTAGAGCAGGCACTGCGAGTCGGATTCGAAACCGGTATAGCCGCGATGCAGGGACTTCTGGAATTCTCTGTTCTTGGTGTAGAACGTGTTTTCGCCGTTGGCGCAGAGCGTGTATCCCTGAAGGAAGAAGGGATGAGCGGCGTAGCGCACGATGTCATAGTTGGTGTTCTGGCGGCACTGCGTCACGATGTTCTTGGCGAGCAGGGGGCAGGCGTCGTCCCAGAGGCGGAAATAGGTGGCGATGTCGCGGGGATCGCCTATTTCCTTGAGGGTGAGGGTGTCGGGCCAGAAGGAATAGACAAAGCCTTCGTCGTTCTTTTCCAGCATGGAGCGCAGAGCGAGACGGGTGTCCAGCAGAAGCGCGGCCTTTTCTTCGTCGCTGCTGTAGCGGTAGTGAGGCGGATAGTCGTACACGCGGAAGAGATACCGTTCCATGGGTCTGATATCCAGACCGGGACGGGCGTCATACTTGGGCGTCCAGCTGAAGAGCAGGGAGAAGTGGTGCTCGGCCATGTAGTCGTCGACGGCGCGCATGCCTTCCCGCGAGCAGGCCGCGGAAAGCAGGGGCCTGTCCTTCCATTCGGCGAAGGGCCCGGCCAGATCCTGCATGACCATGGCGTAGCCGGAGTTATCGTGCCCTTCCTGCTGGGGAAGCATGAGTTCGAGCGCGGTGCGCGGCCCGATGGGCGTTATGCTTTTTATCGACCCTATTCTGCACATGTTGTTGTCCTCGATATCCATGGCCGTTCGTCGGAACGATAACGGCCCGCGATGCGTATTTGTACTACGCCATCCGATGGAGAGGGGCAGACCATCCAATGCAGTCTGCCCCTGTGCGGCATGGCTTGTTTTGAAGGAGAAAGCCGCCGCGGAAGCGTGTCCGTTTCCGCGGCGGGAAAGGGTTTAGTGGGTCCACATGAGATCGGCGTAGCTGGGCATGGGCCAGTCGGAGCTCGCCATGACGGATTCCAGTTTGTCGGCGAAGGCGCGGCATTCGTTCATGGCGGGGAGCACTTCGTCCCTGGCGATGACGGCGGCCTTTTCGGCTTCCGAGGCTTCGGCGAGAGCCATGCGCTTTTCGTCAAGGGAGCGCAGAGCCTGCATGAGCTTTTCGGTGGACGAGGCGAGCAGTTCCAGATAGTCCGTTTCCGCGGCGGGAACGTTGCCCATGGCCGCGCGGGTGCGGTTCACCATTTCGGCGGCCGCGCTCTGGGCCTTCATGGCCGCGGGAACGATGAGGGTGCGGCCCATGCGGCTGGCGGTGGCGGCTTCAATGCCGATGGTCTTGGCGTAGTTTTCGAACAGGATTTCCTGGCGGGAGAGGCATTCGCGTTCGGTGAGAATGCCCTGGCTCACGAAGGTGTTCAGCACGTCGGCGTCGCTGTAGTGTTCAAGGGCCTGCACGGTGTTGGCGTAGTTGGGAAGACCGCGCTTTGCGGCTTCCACGGGCCATTCTTCGGTGTAGCCGTTGCCGTTGAACACGATGGGGGCGTGTTCGGTGAACAGGTCGGTGAGCAGTTCCTGAACGGCCTTGTTCAGTTCCTTGCCGGCGGCGACGTCCGCTTCCAGGCGATCGGCGATGTCTTCCAGAGCGCAGGCCACGGCGGCGTTGATGGCGATGTTGGCCGGAGCGATGGACTGCGAGGAGCCGACGGCGCGGAATTCGAACTTGTTGCCCGTAAAGGCGAAGGGGCTGGTTCTGTTGCGGTCGGAGTAGTCGCAGGGCATGGGGGGCAGCACGTCGACGCCGATGTTCAGCGTGGGCTTCGTTTTCTTGGAGCAGGAACCGTCGCCCGTGAAGGAACGAACCACTTCGGCCAGCTGGTCGCCGAGATACACGGTGATTCTGGCCGGCGGAGCTTCGTTGGCGCCGGGTCTGTGATCGTTGCCGGCGCCGATGGTGCCGAGACGCAGCACGGCGGCGTGCTTATGCACGGCGCGGAGCACGGCGGCCAGGAAGACCAGGAACTGGGCGTTGTCCTGCGGGGTGTCGCCGGGCTTGAGCAGGTTGTTGCCTTCAGAGTCGGAGAGCGACCAGTTGTTGTGCTTGCCGGAGCCGTTCACGCCCTCGAAGGGTTTTTCATGCAGAAGGCACATGAATCCGTGACGCGGCGCGATGTAGCGCATGAGGTTCATGACCAGCATGTTGTGGTCGGTGGCGATGTTCACCTTTTCATAGAGGGGGGCAAGCTCGAACTGGGCGGGAGCCACTTCGTTGTGACGGGTCTGGGCGGGAATGCCCAGGCGGTAGAGCGTGTGTTCGAGATCTTCCATGAAGGCCATGACGCGGGAAGGAATGGAACCGAAATAATGGTCTTCCATTTCCTGACCCTTGGGAGTGGTGGCCCCGTAGAGGGTGCGTCCGGTCATGATGAGGTCGGGACGCTGGGCGGCGAGGGCCTTGTCGACGAGGAAATATTCCTGTTCGGGGCCGACCTGGGCATCCACGCGGGTGGCGCGGGTGTTGCCAAAGAGGCGCAGAATGCGCAAGGCCTGACGGGACACCGCGGACACGGAGCGCAGCAGCGGAACCTTACGGTCGAGAGCCTCGCCCGTGTAGGAATAGAACATGGTGGGCACGTGCAGGGTGTGGCCGATGAGGAACACCGGAGAGGTGGGGTCCCAAGCGGTGTAGCCGCGGGCTTCAAAGGTGGAGCGCAGGCCGCCGGAAGGGAAGCTGGAGGCGTCGGGTTCGCCGGAAAGCAGGGTCTTGCCGGAGAAGCAGCTGATCATCTTTCCATCCACGGGCTGGAGGAAGGCGTCGTGCTTTTCCGCCGTGAGACCGGTAAGGGGATGGAACCAGTGCGTGTAGTGGGTGGCTCCGCGGGACACGGCCCAGTCCTTCATGGCGTTGGCCACGGTACCGGCGATAGCGGGATCGAGGCGGGTGCCGTTGAGGATGGTCTGTTCCAGATTCACATACACATCATGGGGCAGATGGCGGCACATGGTGTCGAGCGTGAACACGTCGCAGCCGAAATATTCGTCGTCATGCCTTGGCGTAGTGGAACTTGACATGTTTGTTAACTCCTTTTGGGAAAGGCTTCGTTGCGTTTTCTGTCACCATATAAGCAAGAAGCGTGCCAAAAGTGGACTGATGTATATAATATGCTGAAATAAAATATATATTTTTTTTAATAGCCAAATCTTGGCATTTCTCATAATAAAAATTTCTACTAAAATGTTGAAAATTAAGCGATAAAAATATACACAAAAATGTAAAATTTTTTGTGTAAAATTTATATTTTATTATTTATATCAATATGTTATTTGTAAAAAATTGAAAAGCTACTTTTTTGTAGATTTTTAAGGGAACAGTCAAGCCTCGCCCGTCGCGCCTGATGAGAGAGGGAATATTTTCTACGTAAATGTAGAAAATATGATGTCAGGAATGGAAAGCGGAACAAAAGTCGTCCGGCCATGTTTTCAGAGGTCTCTCGCTCGATTTTTTTGAGACGTGGCCGGGAAAAACGTTTTTTTCCCACGAGAGCTTCGGCGACTCGCCTTCCGTCCGCCTGAGGAAGCTTCTTTCGCCACGACGAAACTCCTCGCGTCGCGTGGGGCTGATATCTTTTTGTCAACAGAAAAGCCAGGCAGGCGCGGGCGACAAAAACGGACCGCGACGCCGAAACGGAGGCGTCTTGAGGCGTTATGATTCTCATCCTCTTGCTGATCGAGATGCTTTTCCGTAGCATGTCTTTTCAATTTTAATGGAGAGGTGAGCGATATGAGCGTTCGTTGTCCTCGATGCAAAAGTTCCGACGTCTGCAGAGACAATCGCTATAGGGTTCTCGGCGCGGCGGCGGGCGGCGTGGGAGGCGCGGCGGCGGGGCTTTCGGGCGTCAGCGCGGGAGCCGCGGCCGGAGCGGCCATAGGATCGGTGTTTCCCGGCATAGGTTCGGCCATAGGAGCCTTGGCCGGTGGGCTGGTGGGCGCGATGACCGGCGGGGCGTCGGGAGCGGCGCTGGGGCACGATGTGGGGCGCGCCATGGACAACAGGTATAATCGCCATCTTTATCGCTGCCGCAAGTGCGGAAAACTGTTCGCCGCATAATCTGTCGTTGGTGGCGTGAAGACGCGTTGTTTTTACGGGCGAACGCGACGCATGTCTTAAAAAAGAAGCGGGAGGAGATGAACTCCTCCCGCGTTTGGAGAATGCGCCCGGGCGGGAAAGTGGATGACCCCGGCGCGGGGAACGCCGTCAGGTCATGGCGGCTTTCCCTTTATGCGACGTTATCAGCAGAAGAGGGAGACGCCGGTCTGGTACTTGGTGTCTTCGACGAGAATCTTGATGTCGTACTTGCCGGAGAGGCCTTCTTTGCTGATGTTCTGCTTGATGACGCGATCGTCGTCTTCCAGGTACGCGCCGGAGCACATGGCCAAGTGATAGGACGCGGCGGTGTTGATGAAGTAGCCGCGGGTTTCCTTTTCGCCTTCGAGCAGCACCATGACCAGGGAGCCGCGGGCGAAGCGGCCGTGGAAGACGATGCGGTCTTCATCTTCCTCGATGTTGACCTGATGCCAGGAGTCGATGACTTCATTGGATTCGGGCACGTCGGGGATGGTGTCGAAGGTGGGGGTCACGTCCAGATGGCCGAGCAGCTTGCCTTCGCCGAACGCGGCGTTGTCGCCGTCATGGTAGGGGAAGAGCTTTTCGGCGCGGTAGAAGTTGCCGTCCACTTCCATGGAGTACATGACCACGCCGTCCTTCTGTTCCACGGTCTTGG
>CALUUX010000083.1 GCA_944324085.1 uncultured Mailhella sp.
CATGAAGGACGGCTATTCCTTCGACGTGGACGACGATGGTGCGAACAGAAGCTACGCCTCCATGAAGGAGGCCTATCACAAGATCTTCAGCAGCATGGGCCTCGATTTCCGCCCCGTGGAAGCCGACTCCGGCGCCATCGGCGGCAACTTCTCCCATGAATTCATGGTGCTCGCCGAAACCGGCGAAGACGCCATCGCCGCCTGCACCAACTGGCCGGAATGCACCTGGGCCGCCAACGTGGAACGCGCGCCCATAAGCACCACCTTCACGCAGGATGAAACGCCCTGCCCCGCCATGGAAGAAGTGGCCACGCCCGGCCAGCACACCATTGAGGAAGTGTGCGCCTTCCTCGGCGTATCCGCCGACAAGCTCATCAAGACCCTGCTCTTCATGGCCGACGGCAAGCCCGTGGCGGTTCTTCTGCGCGGCGACCGCGAACTCAACGAAGTCAAGCTGACCCATCTTGTCGATGCCGACGACATTCAGTTCGCCACTCCCGAACAGGTGCAGGCCATGACCGGTGCTCCCGTGGGCTTTGCCGGCCCCGTGGGGCTCAAAGGCGTGGAGAAGATCTACGCCGACAAGGAACTCATGGCCGGCAACGACTGGATAGCCGGAGCCAACAAGGCCGATACCCATGTTCGACATCTCAGCCTCGTGCGCGACGTGACTCTCCCCGTGGAATGGGTGGATCTGCGCAACGCCGTGGCCGGCGATCCCTGCCCCTGCTGCGGTCGTCCGCTGGAAATCAAGCGCGGCATCGAAGTCGGCCACATCTTCAAGCTGGGCACCAAGTACAGCGAAGCGCTGCACGCCGTGTTCCTTGATGAAAACGGCAAGGAAAAGCTCATGATCATGGGCTGCTACGGCATAGGCGTATCCCGCGTGGTGGCCGCCTGCATCGAGCAGAACTTCGACGAGCACGGCATCAAGTTTCCGCCGCAGCTCGCCCCCTTCGACGCACACATCGTCTGCCTCGATCCGAAAAATGCCGACGTGGCCGCCAAATGCGACGCCATCGACGCCTTCCTTGCCGCACGCGGCATGGAAACCCTCTATGACGACCGTGAGGAACGCCCCGGCGTGAAGTTCAAGGACGCCGACCTCATCGGTCTGCCCGTACAGATCACCGTGGGCGGCAAGGGACTCGCCCAGGGCGTCGTGGAAGTGAAGAACCGCCGTACCGGTGAAAAATCCACCCTGCCCGCAGACAGCTTCGAACAGGACTTCCCCGCGTGGTACCAGTCCGTTCTCGACAGCTGGAAACGCTGATCGAGCCACCAAAGCGCCGTCCGGAACCGGAATTCTCCGCGCCCGGACGGCGCTTTTCCATCGCAGAATCCGCCTTCCCGGCATTCTGCCATTCGCCGGAGCCATCCTCATGGACGCCATTCTCAGTGTACGACAGGTGACGGAACACCTGCGCCAGACTGTGGAAAGCCGCTTTCCGTATGTATGGGTTCAGGGAGAAGTGACCAATCTCTCCCGGCCGTCCTCCGGCCATGTCTATTTTTCCCTCAAGGAAGACGACTGTCTGCTGAACTGCGTATGGTTCCGAAGACAGCAGAAGGATGAAGCCTTCGATCCTCTCACCGGCGAAGTGTGGGAGGACGGACCACGTCCGAGCCTCGCCCGCACCATGGAAAACGGCCAGACGCTCGTCTGCGCCGGACGGCTTACCGTGTATGGAGCGCGCGGTCAGTATCAGATGATCGTCGATCTGGCGCAGGCCGCGGGACTCGGCCTGTGGCATCAGGAATTCGAAGCGCTCAAGCGCAGACTCGCCGCGGAAGGGCTGTTCGATCCGGCCAAAAAAAGACCGCTTCCCCATGAGCCGCGCCGCGTGGCCGTCATCACCGCTCCGGGAGGCGCCGCCATACGCGACTTCATACGCATCAGCGCAACGAGAGGACTCGGGGCGGAAATCCGCATCTACCCCGTGCCCGTGCAGGGCGAAGACGCCCCGCCGCGCATCGTCGAAGCCATTGAGCGCGCCGGTCGCGACGCCTGGGCCGAAGTCGTCGTGCTCATCCGCGGCGGCGGTTCCGTGCAGGATCTGTGGGCCTTCAACGACGAGCGGATTGCGCGGGCCGTCCATCACTGTCCCATCCCCGTGCTTACGGGCATAGGTCACGAGATCGATCACAGCATCACGGACTTCACGGCCGACTATGCCGCAGCCACGCCCAGCCATACCGCACAGATTCTCTGGCAGGATCGTCATGTGCTGGCTCAGCACGTCGACGGTCTGGAAACGGCCCTGCACACAACGTTTTTCCGACGGCTGGATGCGCTTTCCCTACGTCTGGAGCATGCCGCACGCTCGCTGTCCCTGCTTTCGCCGCTGGCCAGACTCCGCCTTCCGCAGGAACGTCTCGACAGTCTTGCACAGCGCCTGCACGCCTCGGTGCAGCAACGTCTGGAACAGTACCGGCATACTCTGGATTCGCTGCACGACCGTCTGCTAAAAAAGAGCAGCTCTGCGGAAAGCCTCGCGGCCGATCTGGATAGGCTGACGCTGCGTCTTGCCGCGGCAGGCAACAACCGGCTTCTGCGCGCCGAAGCCGACGCGGAACGGGCACAGTCCGCACTTGTCCCCCTCGGACGCATGATCGGCCTGGCGCAGGAGCATGCCCTCAGCCGTCTGGAACTGAAACTGAACGCCCTTGATCCGTTTGAACCGCTGCATCGCGGCTATGCCGTGGTCAGCGACGAAGAGGGAAACATTCTCCGTTCCGTCAGCCGGACGGCACCGGGCCGCACCGTTACCGTGCGTCTGGTCGACGGCAGTATTCTCGGCACCGTTACGGACGTACGCCCTGCATCTTCGGAAACCATGCCGTAACGGCGTTCTGTCAACAAAACGTCTGTTCAGAGATATGGTCATGAAACGTCTTTGTCTGCTTGCCCTTCTCTTTTTCGTCCTTGCCGGTGTCGCCAAGGCGGCGGAATTTTCCGTGCCCCCCCGCGTCAGTCAGGGGCACGCCTTTCCCGTATCCGTATCCGATGCCGCACCGTTCGAAGCCGTGTTCACCTGGCGCGGAGAAACGTTCCGGGTTCAGGCACAGCGCATGGATGCCGGCCGGTATCCATGGAAAGCCGAGCTGCTTCTTGCCGTGCCCCTCGACGCCCGAAAAATCCAGACGCTTGCCCTGAGCGTCAACGGTGAACAGCGCCGCTTCTCCATTGAGGTCGTGCCCGTGCCCTGGCCGCAGAGCATTCTGAAGGTGGCCCCAAAATATGTCGAACCTCCCCGTGAGGTACAAGAACAGATTGCCCGCGACATGAAGCACAGCCGAGCAGCGCTGGCCGTGCGTACGGAAAAACGCTGGAGCCTGCCCCTGCACAAACCGGTACCCGGCGGTGTCACCAGTCCTTTCGGCGGAAGACGCGTCTTCAACGGCAAGCCCCGGGCGCCGCACAAGGGCACCGATATGCGCAGTCCGGAAGGCGCCGCCGTGCTGGCCGTGGCCGACGGCACCGTGGTACTGGCCGAACATCAGTATTTCGGCGGCAATACCGTCTACATCGACCACGGGCAGGGGGTCGTCAGCACCTATGCCCATCTCTCCGCCTTTGACGTGAAGGCCGGTCAAAGCGTAAGAAAGGGACAGATCATAGGACGTTCCGGATCCACGGGACGCGTCACGGGGCCGCATCTGCATCTCGGAATCCTGGTGCAGGGCGTGGCCGTGGACGCCATGCCGCTGTTCATGGAGCCTCCGCAGATTGTGGGAGGCCCCACGCCCAGTCTGTTCGATCACAAGCCGAAACAAGGAACGCCCCGGAGTTCCCGATGAAAAAAAAAGAACCTACCTTTGAAGAACGCCTGGCCCGGCTTCAGGCCATAGTCACCACACTGGAAACCGGCAACAGCCCGCTGGAAGAAAGCGTGGCACTGTATAAGGAAGGCCTTGCCCATGCCGCCGCCTGCCGCGAACAGCTGGAAAAGGCCCGCCACGATATACGGCTCTGCACGGAAGCGGGTACGGAACCCTTCGATGCCGCCGCGCAGGAAGAAGAATAACCCCGCAGAAACGCAATTTGTGTCCGTCTCCGCCCTGCGGAGCCCGGGCCTTCATCCATCAAGGGGAAATCCATGTCCGCAGATCTTCGCAGCCGGGTGGAGCAGTACCTCTCCACCACCTTTCTCGACGGCAATATCCCTTCCCGACTTTCTCAGGCCATGCGCTACAGTCTTCTGGCCGGAGGAAAACGGCTTCGTCCCGTGCTGTGCCTTGCCGTGGCCAGAGCCTGCGCAAAGGATCGGGCCGAAGAACTGACCGCAGCCATTCTGCCCTTTGCCGCCGGTCTGGAAATGATCCATACCTATTCGCTCATCCATGACGATCTGCCTGCCATGGACGATGACGACCTGCGCCGCGGCTGCCCCACCTGTCACAAGGCCTTCGACGAAGCCACGGCCATTCTTGCGGGCGATGCCCTGCTTACCAACGCCTTCAGCCATATGGCGCGCACAAGCGTTCCCGCCACCGTGCTGCTGGAAGCCGTAAGACTCACCGCCGATGCCGCAGGAGCCGCCGGCATGGCGGGCGGTCAGATGCTCGACCTTGAAGGAGAAGGAAAAAAACTTTCTCTGGAAGAACTGCGCATTCTCAACGAAAAAAAAACCGGTGCTCTGTTATTCAACGCCTGCGAATGCGGCGCGCTGCTCGCCGGAGCGTCGCCGAAACAGAGAGATGCGGCGCGTCGTTACGGCAGTGAATTGGGCATTGCGTTTCAGATCACCGATGATATACTCGACGTTGTCGGCGACGAGGCCACGGTAGGCAAAGAAGTGCGCCATGACGCGGAAAGCGACAAGGCCACCTGGCCCGCTCTCGTCGGCCTGGACAAGGCCCGCGAACTGGCCGCCGCGCATTGCGCCGCCGCCGAAAAGGCTCTGGAAGGCGTTTTTTCCGGGCCCGACGCCGACTTCCTCCGGGAAACCGCACGCAAGCTCGTCAACCGCACGCATTAGCGCGTCGGCTCGCCTCACGCCTTCCGGCGCAACGCGAGCACGCTTTTCCAGCGCGAAGCATGATCGCGCAGGTTTCGCTCCGCGCGGCGCGTTGACGCCCGCGGGACGTTTTCGTTATCAACCGTTCTCATCCGACCAGGGATTCCCATGACCGACACCCCCCTGCTTTCCAGCCTGCATCTTCCCGAAGACATCCCGGGGCTCTCCCTCCCCCTCAAGCAGGAGCTGGCGCAGGAACTGCGGGACACCATCATCCGCGTGGTCACGCAGAACGGCGGACATCTGGCTCCGTCGCTGGGCGTGGTGGAACTGACCATCGCCCTGCTGTCCTGTTTCGATCCGGCGCGCGACCCCATCGTCTGGGACGTTGGCCATCAGAGCTATCCCTGGAAACTGCTCACCGGCAGAGCCGACCGCTTCGACACCCTGCGCCGATACGGCGGTCTTTCCGGTTTTCCCAACCGTTCCGAAAGTCCCTACGACTATTTCGGCGTCGGCCACGCCTCCACCTCCATTTCCGCGGCCCTGGGCATGGCCGCGGCCCGCGATCTCCGCGGCGGCAAGGAACATGTCGTCGCCGTCATCGGCGACGGCGCGCTTTCCGGAGGCATGGCGCTGGAAGCTCTGAATCAGGCCGGAGGCATGGGCAACCGCCTCATCGTCATTCTCAATGACAACAAAATGTCCATTTCCGAGAATACGGGCGCGCTTTCCCGCTTTCTCAGCCGAAACCTGTCCCACAGCACGGTCATGCACATCAAGCAGCATGTGGCGAAAGTGCTCTCGCGCCTGCCCAAAGGCGATTCCATCGTGGACATCATCCGGAAAGGCGAAGTCAGCTTCAAATCCTTCTTCACGCCGGGCATGCTTTTCGAAGCCTTTCAGTTCAACTACATAGGCCCCATCAACGGGCACGACATCGCGCAGCTGGAACGGCATCTCGAAGCCGCCAAAAAGCTCGATATGCCCGTGCTGCTGCATATCCGCACGCGCAAAGGCAAGGGGTACGCCCCGGCGGAAAACGATCCTTCCCATTTTCACGGCATCTCCGCCTCCGTGGCCGACGAAATAAGCACGCCGCCTCAGCCCAGCGGGTGGGAACCTTCCGGCCCCGGCTTCAGCCGGGCCTTCGGCGACGCCCTCTGCGAACTGGCGGAACGCAACCCGCGCCTGTTCGCCATTACGGCGGCCATGCCCGACGGAACCGGCCTCCAGACCTTTCACGAACGCTTTCCCGAACGTTTTGCCGATGTGGGCATCTGCGAAGAACACGCCGTCACCTTCGCCGCCGGTCTGGCTTCGCGAGGCTATCACCCGGTGGTGGCCATCTACTCCACGTTCATGCAGCGCGCCTACGACCAGATCATCCATGACGTCTGCCTGCAAAACCTGCCCGTCACCCTCTGCCTCGACCGCGCGGGCCTCGTGGGCGAAGACGGTCCGACCCATCACGGGGCCTTTGACCTGTCCTGGCTGCGCGTCGTGCCCAACCTCGTCATAGGAGCCCCCAGAGACGAACGCGCGCTGCGCGACGCGCTCGCCATTGCCGTGTCCGCAAACGGCCCCGTCGCGCTGCGCTATCCGAGAGGCTCGGGACGAAAGCTCGATCCTTCGCGATTCGCCTATTCCGGCGCGTTCGAAGATCCCGGAAGCTACCCTCCTCCAGGCCAAGGACGACTCCTGTTGCGCGGCAACGCGCGCGTCTGCGTCATAGCGGCCGGACAACGCGTTTTTCCCTGCGTGGAAGCCGCGCTCTTCACGGCGGAAAAAACCGGACTTCTGGCTTCCGTGTTCGACGCCTGCTGGGTAAAACCCCTGCCGGAAGAACAGATTCTTGCGCTTGCCGCGGAAAACGACGCCCTGCTGCTGGTGGAAGAAAACAGTCTGCTGGGAGGTTTTTCTTCCGCCGTGCTGGAACTGCTGGCCGACCGCGACTGCCTTGGCCGTCTCAAAATACGCCGACTGGGCCTGCCCGATCGCTTCATCCCCCACGGCCCGCTCCGCCGCCTGCGCGCCGACGTGGGCCTCAACGTGTCCGGCATCGCTTCTGCCCTGAAATCGCTTCTGACCGCGTCCGCTCATGAAAAAACGTAAATCCGTCTTTTCCAGAAAAAAAAGAAGTTCCGGCCGCTACGGCCTGGAAGCCGCCATTCTGTGCGCGCTGCTCATGGCGGCCGCCTATGTGGGCGATGTGGACATCTCCGGCGACGCCCCGAAGCCGGCCGCAAAACGAGAACTTTCCGTTCAAAAACGAGAAGCCCCCGTCAAACAGACATTCTCCGACCGGGCGAAAGACAAAAGTTCCAGAGCGGCCGCCGCCGGAAAATCCTCGCCCGTCGCCGACGAGCGGGAGTACCGCCTCGTCCGCGCCTCCGACGGCGACAGCTTTATTCTGGAAGACGGCGCGCGACGAAGCATCCGCGTGCGCCTCTACGGCGTAGACGCGCCGGAAAGCAAACAGCGTTTCGGACAGCAGTCGCGCGAGCACCTGATCGCGCTCATAAAAAACCGTCCCCTGCGACTGAAAACCATGTATCTGGACAACTACAAGCGCGCCGTTTCGCTGGTTTTTCTGACCAACGGCGACGGATCCGTTGACGAACTCTCCGTCAACCAGCGTCAGGTGCAGGCGGGCATGGCCTGGGTGTACGACTACTTCTGCACCAGCGACATCTGCAAAACATGGAAGATCGAAGAAGCCATGGCGCGAAAACAAAAGCTCGGCTTGTGGCGAGACTCCAACCCCACGCCGCCCTGGCAGTGGCGTCGCTCCCAGAAACGTTGAGCCGCCCCTTTGATCGTCCGTAAGGCAAACATCGCTTGACGGTTCTCGGCCTTCCCGTCTATCCTTTTCACATTTCCGCGATTACGCCCCGCGCCGGGCTTCCGCGCCGGGCTTTAACCCTCTTCGCATCGAGGCGACCGTGAACCATATCGTCATCTCTGTCATTGGGCGGGACTGTCCCGGCGTGGTCTACGCCATTTCCAGCGCGCTGTCCAAAGAAAAGTGCAACATCGAAGAACTGAGCCAGACCATCCTGAAAGGTCAGTTCGCCTCCATCTTCATCGTCTCCGCGCCGGAAGACGTCACCGAGGAAGACATTCAGCGCGTGGTCAGCCTCAGCCTCGAAGCCCGACACATGGACCTCACCGTGGCGGCCCGCACCTTCGAGACGGACACCTTCTCCTGCGCCGAGGAAACCGAGCCCTTCGTCGTCACGGTCAACGGTTCCGATCAGCCGGAGATCATCGCCATGATTTCCGGCGTCTTCGCCGAACAGAAGGTGAATATCGAAAATCTGAAAGCCATCCGCATGGACGAAGCCTCCAACGAGTGCGTGCTGGTCTTCGAAGTGGCGCTGCCGCTTTCCATCAACCGCAACGCGTTTCGACAGATGCTCCAGGCCAAGGCCCGCAGCGTGGGACTCTCCATCAGCATCCAGCATCAGAATATTTTCGAAGCCATCCATCGCGTACCCATCGTCTAACCCGGATCACAGGTCTGCCCCATGCTTACTGAACGCGAAGTGCTCAGCACTATCAACATGCTCCGCAACGAACATCTCGATGTTCGCACCGTCACCCTCGGCATCAGCCTCTTCGACTGCGTCAGTCACGATTTCGACGTCTTTTCCTACAAGGTGCGCGCCAAAATCGCCAAGTACGCCGCCCATCTGGTGGAACATTGCAATGAAGTCGGCGCGCGCTACGGCATTCCCGTGGTGAACAAGCGCATCAGCGTCAGCCCCATGGCCGTGGTCGGGGCGGGATTCAGCGCCGATCAGATGGTGCGCGCCTGCCAGATGCTTGACGAGGCGGCCAAGGAAGCGGGCGTCGACTTCCTCGGCGGCTTCGGCGCGCTGGTGGAAAAAGGCATGACGCCCGGCGATCGCGCGCTCATCAACGCTCTGCCCGAAGCCCTCGCCACCACCGACCGCGTGTGTTCCTCCATCAACGTGGCTTCCTCCAAGGCCGGCATCAACATGGACGCCGTCGCCCTCATGGGTCGCCAGATTCTTAAAGTGGCCGACGCCACCAAAGATCGCGACGGCATAGGCTGCGCCAAACTCGTCGTGTTCGCCAACATTCCGCAGGACGTGCCCTTCATGGCCGGTGCCTATCTCGGCATAGGCGAACCCGACGTGGTCATCAACGTGGGCGTCTCCGGCCCCGGCGTGGTGAAAAAAGCCATTGACCGAGCCAAGGAAACCCATGAAAGCCTCACGCTCAGCGACGTGGCCGAAGTCATCAAATCCACGGCCTATAAAGTGACGCGCGTCGGCGAACTCATCGGCAAGGAAGTGGCGGGCCGCATGAACCTGCCCTTCGGCGTGGCCGACCTTTCCCTGGCGCCCACCCCCGCCGTGGGCGACTCCGTGGGCGAAATCTTCCAGAGCGTGGGCCTTTCCTCCATCGGCGCGCCCGGCTCCACCGCCGTGCTCGCCATGCTCAACGACGCCGTCAAAAAAGGCGGCGTGTTCGCCTCTTCCCATGTTGGCGGCCTCTCCGGCGCGTTCATTCCGGTGTCCGAAGACTCCAGCATTGAAGCCGCGGCCAACAGCGGCGCGCTTACCATGGAAAAACTGGAAGCCATGACCAGCGTCTGCTCCGTGGGACTCGACATGATCGCCATTCCGGGCGACACCCCCGCCACCACCATTTCCGGTCTCATCGCCGACGAAATGGCCATAGGCATGATCAACACCAAAACCACCGCCGTGCGCGTCATTCCCGTTCCCGGCAAGGGCGTGGGCGAAACCGCCATCTTCGGCGGTCTGCTCGGACAGGCCAAGATCATCCCGGTGAATACCGGCGATGCTTCCGCCTTCATCAACCTCGGCGGACGCATTCCCGCGCCCATTCACAGCCTGAAAAACTAATCGACGTTTTCCGTCGACGACAGAGGAGGAAGAACGCGCGCCGTTCTTCCTCCTTTTTTCACTCTCCGCAAACGCTTCCGACAATACAGACGCTCCGACTCTTCGACATGCCCCGGACCATTGCCTCCGCGGCCCGCACCTATCCCCGTTCCCGACAATACCAATCTCGCGACCTGCGACCGGCAGCCACAGAAACCATGCCTTCCCACACGTCACGCGCGGCATAGAAACATACTGTTTTTAATACACAATACCCTGCCGAAGCAGGGTATTTTGAGCGTGTTTGTCAAGCGTGGTACCCGGTGCGGGGATCGAACCCGCAAGCCCTTGCGGGCGAGGGATTTTAAGTCCCTTGCGTATACCAGTTTCGCCACCCGGGCACGCTTCTTTCGTATCAGCACTGAAAACAGATGACAAGAAAAAGGTGACGCATTCCCTCGATTCCCGTCCGCTTCCATGAGAGCTCGCGCCTTCCTCTTGCCAAGAGAGGCGGGAGCTTCTATCCTTGAGCAAACCTTGACTCGTCGGAGTTTTCATGACTTCCTTTGATACCATCGTCCTGCATTTCTGTCGTCTGGGACCGGCCGGACTTTCGCCCAAGGCTCCCGGAACGGCGGGTTCCTTTCTGGCAACGCTGCTGGCTCCGTTTCTTTTTCTGCCACTCTCTCTGCCCTGGAGACTGACGCTGCTGCTGATTCTGTTCCTGGTGGGGGGATTCGCCGCTTCCCGGGCGGAAGTGCTGCTTCAGCGTCAGGATCCCGGATGCGTGGTTATCGACGAACTGGTAGGGCAATGGATCGCCATGCTCGGTCTCGGCAGTTTTTCTTCGGCTTCCACGTGGAGAGACGTCGTTCTGCTCCTCGTCGTTTTTCTCTTCTTCCGCTTTTTCGACATTCTGAAGCCATGGCCCGTCCACGCTTCGGAAAGCTGGCTTCCCGCCGGCTGGGGCATCATGATCGACGACGTGCTGGCAGGCGTGTGGGCTCTGCTTTGCGTCAGCGTCGTCATGGTGATCGCCAATATTGTCTTTCCCGGTTCACTGACGCTGTAACTCAATGAAATATCTAGCCATAGATTACGGTCTCAAACGCGTTGGCATTGCCGTTTCCGATATGGACGGTTCCTTTGCCTTTCCGCGGTGCACCCTGAAAAGGGAAACCAAGGCGGCATTCTTCGCGCAACTGCTGGAACTGCTGGAAAAAGAACGGGCCGACGCCATTGTCGTAGGCCTGCCGCTGTACACCGACGGCACGGAATGTCTCACCACGGTGCAGGTGCGCCATTTTGTGGAATCCCTGAAACGCCGCACCACGCTGCCCGTTTACTGGATGAATGAAGTTCTCAGCAGCGCGGCCGCGGAACATGAACTGTACGACTTCGGCATGGGCTTTCGCGAAGTGAAAAAGGTGGTGGATCAGCAGGCCGCCGTGCTCATTCTTGAAAGTTTCCTTGAGCTGCCGGAAGAAAGGAGACTGCTGGCATGACCCCGGAAAACGATCTCGACGACGCGCGGACGGAACGGAAAAACGAGTCCGACAACGGCTCGCACGCCTCCTCGACATCCCAGCCCTCGCCTGACGTGCCTCACGACGACGGATCGAAGCCCGAAAAGCCCCGGCGCGGGCGTCGACCTCTGCTCTGGCTTCTGTTCGTCGTGCTTGTCGTATGTCTCGCCGCCGGCCTCTACGCCTGGCGCGACGTTCAAACCTTTCTGAATACCCCTCCGGAAATGCCGGGCAAAAGCCTTATCGTGGATATCGAACCCGGCATGACGCTGGCGCAGGTGGCGACCATGCTGGAAAAGGAAGGCGTCATCACCAGCGCGCAGCGTTTCCAGCTGCTGGTCCGTTACAAGGAGAAAAGCCGCAACGTGCAGGCGGGGCGTTTTCTGGTGAACACGGGCTGGCTGCCGGAAATGGTGCTGGACATGATCGTTTCCGGCAAGGCCATGCTGTACAGGCTCACCGTGCGCGAAGGGCTGGCCTGGTGGGACGTGGCCGAACTTGTGGAAGAAGGCGGCTTCTGCAAAGCCGCGGATTTCACCTCCGTGATCCACGATCCGGCTTTTCTGCGTCACTGGGGCATTCCCTTTGACTCCGCGGAAGGATTTCTCTTTCCGGAAACCTACCTGCTGCCCCGTCCGAGAGAAATGAACCGCGACGCGGCCAAAGCTGTGGCCAGCCGCCTGGTGGACATGTTCTGGCGACGCGCGGACAAGCTCTGGCCTGACGGCAAACGGCCTTCAAGCGATGAATTAAAACGTCTTGTCACACTCGCTTCCATCGTGGAAAAAGAAACCAGCGTTCCCGAAGAACGCGCGCGCGTGGCGGGCGTGTACGCCAACAGGCTGGAAAAAAATATGTTGCTGCAGGCCGATCCCACGGTCATCTACGGCCTGGGGCGCGACTTCGAAGGCCCGCTGCTTCGCAGTCAGCTGGACAACGCCAAGAACCGCTACAACACCTATCAAAATCCCGGACTGCCGCCCGGTCCCATCTGTTCCTTCGGCGCGTCCGCGCTCAAGGCGGCCATTTCCCCGGAAAAGCACGAGTATCTCTACTTCGTCGCCACGGGACGCGACAAAGGACATACCTTTTCCAAAACGCTTTCCGAACACAATCGGGCCGTTCGCGACTACCGAGCCGCGCTCAGGGCGGCCAAGAAATAACGCGCTTCCGAACGGCCTTCGTTCCCGAAGCTCACGCGAAAGGGGACGTCTTCACGACAAGGCGTCCCCTTTCCAAAAATAGTGGAGACATGGACGTCTTGACTTTCCGCGATTCTCTGACGCCTCGACGCCGACCCACGCGACCTGTTCCCCCAGTCTTTACCGCAAAACATCGCTCCTTTCCGAAACAACCTTGCGGAGCCGCGTCATGAAGTTTCTCGCCTCCCTCGTCACCACGATAGCCTGTCTTCTGATGCTCGGGCTTTGTCTCGCGTTTCTGAAGATCATGGGATTCTTCTCCTGACCGACAGACAAAAAACGGGACCCCGCTTTTCCGCGAGGCCCCGCGCGCTTTCGAAAAACGACGCTTGCGCGCCACGGTCACGACATCAGGACATGCCGGCCATGAACGCGGGAATCTGAGAAACCAGCGCCAGCTCCAGAATGTAGAGCGGCAGCAACGCAAGGGCCGTGCGTCCCCAGGAAAGATTCAGCGCAAACTTGCAGCCGATGAACGCCGCGGCCACAAACCAGACGGACGCGATGAGACTGCCCACCATGGGCACGATGCACAGCACCAGCGGAGCCGAGCTGTAACACACCACGCGCAACGTGGTGGAAAAATCCGCCCTGTCCGGCTGCACCATGCGGATCATCAGGTGATAAAGTCCCGCCAGAATCACCGCCTGGAAAATGGAGAAGAACGGCGTCACCAGCAGCATGAGCGGCAGATTCATGGTTTTCATCAACGTTTCGGCCATGGCCAGCGTCTGCGGATCGGTGGCGGTGGCGGTCAGTTCCCGGAGAGCCTTCATGGACCAGAGCCGTGAGGCAAGCATCTGGAAAAGACTCAGCAGCACATAGAAAAGGATGGGCCGGATCACCGAAAAGCCGCAGCGCACGTGACGGAAGAAATCCGGCGCGTGAAAAAGCACGCCAAGCAGCGTGCGGGAAAAACTGCCCCAGAAGCCGTAATATTCCGGACTTTCCCAAGGCGCGCCGTCAGGACGCCCGTCGTGACGCGGCGCGGCTTCTTCCTGGCCTTCGTCATACTGGCGCACATGTTCCCTCGCGTTCCGCCAGCGATCCCACAAGCCGGCGGGCTTATGCGGTTCGGGCTCCTTTTCCTCCGGCTTCTCCTCCGTTTTTTCAACCGTCGGTTCTTCTTTCGTAAACTGGGGAATCTGGGCTCCGGGAGGAAGCGGATCGTCGCCTTCCTGTTCCGTGGACAGATGAGGCACGGTCCGCTCTTCCGCCGCGGGTTCTTTCGCGTCCCGCGCGGCGGCGACGTTCTTTTCCGCGTCGTCCGCCGGAGCCGCCTCCTCGTCAGGCAAAGCGAAATGGAACACGGAGGAGCAGCGCGGGCAGGTCACCTTGTACTTCTTTCCGGGCCGGATGGAAGCCGTGGGCACATCGCGTCTGAAGCCGCAGGAAGGACATTCGATAATCATGACAACCTCACAACATATTTGCTTTTGCCACTATAGACCGACCGGCTGTCCGGGGCAAGACGTCCGGCGCGCTTTTATCCTTTCAGCATCATATCCTCATCCGTCAGGCCGAGCGAACGAAGATGGAGATAAATATTCGCCGCGGCCAGGGCGTCGGAAGCGGCGTTGTGATGATCCAGCGTCAGTCCGAGATATGCGCACACGTCGTTGAGACGATGATGCGGCAGACGCAGCCCCCGCCTTGCCCCCTTCACCGTGCAGACAAAGGGCAGATCAGGAGCCTCCAGTCCGAAAGAACGGCAACAGCCGAGAAGCACGCGACGATCAAAGGTGGCGTTGTGCGCGATCAGCAGTTCCGCGCCGCGAAGAAAAGAGGAGATCTCCGGCCAGAGGTCGGCGAAGCGCGGCTGATCCTTGAGCGTCTCCCAGGTCAGCCCATGAATTTCGGTAAAATAGACCCTGGATCGAGGCGGACGGATGAGGCTGTACCAGTTCGCCGTCACGCGGCCGTCCTCGATGCGTGACATGCCCAAAGCGCAGGCGCTGTCGGCGTACTTGTCGGACGTTTCAAAATCCAGAGCCACCACGCAGGCCATGCTAGGCGCTCCTGCCGCGCAGCACGCGCTTGTCGCCCACGCGCATGGTGAGCTGCTCCTTGTCGAAGTGTTCGAGCAGCGCTATGCCGTTCTTGCGCGAAATGCCAGAAATGTCGCGAAAATCGCCGGGCGTGATTTCGCCGTGTTCCAGCAGGAACTGTTTCACCTTTTCCCGCAGATCGTCCATCACGGAGGAAAGGTAGTAAAGATCTTCCTTAATCTTCACCAGCGCGCCTTCCGAGACCAGAATTTTGAATATGGGCTGCGCCTGACGCGCGGTGATGCCGAGTTCGGCAAAGAGTTCCGTGTGGTTGGGCGGCATGAGCGGAGAGTCGAGATGCGCCTTGAGCAGGGTTTCCTTGAGCGCCTGCTGATCGTCGGCCAGCGAAACCTTGTGTTCCGGCAGTCTGAGCAGTTCGCCTTCGGCCGCGAGGCGGCCGGAACGGATGAGCCGCTCAAGCGCAAAGTGCGCGAGCTTGGGCGGAACGCCCGCGCCCATGCCCGCAAGAATGACGCCCTTGGCCATGCCGTGTTCCAGCGGATTCTTCTCGTGGAAGGCCCGCGTGGCGGCGAGCGCGCGCTCCAGGAGCTTGTCCAGCCACAGCGAGGAAATCCAGCACTTCGCGTCCTTGTCCCAGCACAGGGCGCTGCCCTTGCCGGACATGGTCTGCAGGTGCTTTTCCAGCGACTTTCTGCTGAGGTCGGTCAGGATGGAGAGATCCGCAAGCGTTGCGCCGAAGCGTCCGGCAAGTTCCAGCTGCACGCCGATGCGCGTCTGGTCGTCGGCGTCCGGCAGCGAGAGAAGCCTCGCCTGCATGGCGGCGTCGATGTGACTGCGGCGCGGCGCGGTATCCAGAGGATAGAGGATGGAGCCGCCGGCCACGGTGCGCAGCGGAGAAAAGGCACGAACGATGCAGCGGTCGCCGAAAATGCCCGCCACGGGTTCAGAAAAATGCGCTTCCGCCAGCGCGGTCTCTCCCGGTTCGAGGCGATCGCGGTCGTAGAAGTACAGACGCGCCGCAAGCTCGCGCGCGCTGTGATGGAAATGAATTTCGCCGCGATGGCGCAATCCCCTGGGAGAAGATTTGAGGCAGGTCAGTTCCACGATCCACCGCTTGGAATTCTTCATGGCCCCCACATGCGTGACCACGTCGCCGCGGCTGACGTCTTCCACCGCGAGGCCGTGCAGATTCAGAGAAATGCGATGCCCGGCCTCGGCCTTTTCCTGCCCCTGTCCGTGGCTCTGGATGCTGCGGATGTGCGAACGCTTGCCGCTCGGCAGAAGTTCCACCTCGTCGCCGCACGCCGCGGAGCCGGACACCAGCGTGCCCGTGACCACGGTGCCGTGCCCCTTGAGAGAGAACACGCGATCCACGGGGAGCCGGAACAGATCGGAGCGTCGGCGCGGCTGACGGCGGCTCTGCTCCACAATGGCGGCTCGCAGGGCGTCAAGCCCCTCGCCGGTAACGGAAGACACGGGAAAAATCGGCGCGTCCTCCAGAAATGTGCCCTTCAGAAATTCCCTGACGTCTTCCGTGGCCAGTTCCAGCATCTCGGCGTCCACCATGTCGATTTTCGTGAGCGCCACAATGCCGTGACGCACGCCGAGCAGGGTGCATATTTCCAGATGTTCGCGCGTCTGCGGCATGACGCCTTCATCGGCCGAAATGACCAGCAGCACGAAATCAATGCCGGAAGCTCCGGCCACCATGGTGCGCACGAAGCGTTCGTGACCCGGCATGTCCACAATGCCCATGCGTTCTCCGCCGGGAAGATCGGCGTAGGCGAAACCCAGTTCTATGGTGATGCCGCGGCGTTTCTCCTCGCCAAGGCGATCGCAGTCTATTCCCGTCAGCGCCCTGATGAGCGACGTTTTGCCGTGGTCGATGTGCCCGGCGGTACCCATGATGACAGACATGGCAGCTCCTGAAATTCTGTTTCCCTGAGGAGAGCACAGGATACCCGCCCCGGCCCGGGAGAGCAAGAGGCAAGAGCCCGCGGCGAAAGGCTACGCCTCTTCCGCTTCGCGCGCACGTTTGACTTGACTTGCAGGAAAAAGTTGCGTAACGGTTCTTAGTTCCAAGTCATAAGAACGGGAAAAACGATGTTCGAAAGCCTGACAGACCGACTCTCCGGCGTGTTCCGCAATCTCAGCGGCCGCGCCCAGCTCACGGAATCCAATATCCAGGACGCTCTGCGTGAAGTCCGACTCGCGCTCCTTGAAGCCGACGTGAACTTCAAGATCGTCAAGGAATTCGTGGATCGCGTGCGCGAGGCCGCGCTCGGCGTGCAGGTCATGAAAGGCGTCACGCCCGCGCAGCAGGTCATTCAGGTCGTTCATGACGAGCTGGTCAAGCTGCTCGGCGGAGAAGACACCGGTCTGAAGCTCCAGGGCGCGCAGCCCGCGGTCATTCTGATGGTCGGTCTTCAGGGTTCCGGTAAAACCACGTCTTCGGGCAAACTGGCCCTTCTGCTGCGCAAGCAGAAAATGCGCCCCTATCTCGTGCCTGCCGACGTGTATCGTCCCGCCGCCATCGATCAGCTGCGCACGCTGGCCAAACAGCTCGACATTCCCTGCTTCGACTCCACCACGGACATGAACCCGGTGGACATCGCCCGCGCGGCCGTGGAAGACGCCAAGGCGAAACAGTGCACCGTGGTCATCCTCGACACCGCGGGCCGTCTCCATGTGGACGAGCCCCTCATGCAGGAACTCGTGTCCATCAAGGAAGCCGTGCATCCGCAGGAAATCCTGTTCGTGGCGGACGCCATGACCGGTCAGGACGCCGTCACCGTCGCCGAATCGTTCAACGATCATCTCGGCATCACGGGCGTGGTTCTCACCAAGATGGACGGCGACGCCCGCGGAGGCGCGGCTCTCTCCATCAAGTCGGTCACGGGCGCGCCGGTAAAATTTGTCGGCATGGGCGAAAAACTTTCCGAAATGGAAGTGTTCCATCCCGACCGCGTTGCGGGTCGCATCCTCGGCATGGGCGACGTGCTCACCCTGCTGGAAAAGGCGCAGAGCGAAATGAAGGCCGAAGAGGCCGAAGCCCTCGCCAAAAAGATGCAGAAGGCCAAGTTCGATCTGGAAGACTTCCGCACCCAGATGCGCCACATGCGCAAGCTCGGCTCCCTCGAATCCCTCATGAAAATGATTCCCGGCCTCGGCGGCCTCGCCGGTAAGCTGGGCGACATGAGCGGACACGAAAAGGAACTGAACAAAACGGAAGCCATCCTGAACTCCATGACCAATCAGGAACGCCGCAACCCCGATATCATCAACGGCAGCCGCAGGGCGCGCATCGCCAAGGGTTCGGGCACGCAGGTGCAGGACGTCAACACGCTTCTGCGCCAGTTCGAACAGATGAAAAAAATGATGCAGTCCATGATGCAGCCCAACCGTCGCATGCCCCGCATTCCCCAGGGCATGATGAACCGTCTGGGAGGCATGGGCGGCATGCCGGGCTTAGGTGGTCTGCCCGGCATGAACGGCCTGCCGGGAATGGGCGGCATGCCGGGAATGCCCGGCGGAGTGCCCGGAATACCTGGCAGCGGAAAGTCCGCTACCAAGAAAAAACGCGATAAGCAGAAACGTAAAAACAAAAAAAGGTAGCCCCGCTGCCTATCCTATCAGGAGTGAGATATGTCCGTTAAAGTGAGAATGACCCGCTCTGGTTCCAAGAAGCGTCCCTTCTACCGCATCGTGGCCATCAACAGTGACAGCCGCCGCGACGGCCGTCCGCTGGAATTCTTGGGCTACTACAACCCCAACACCAATCCCGGCACCCTGAGCATCGACAACGATAAGCTCCAGGCCTGGATCGGCAAGGGCGCCGAACTGTCCGACACCGTGCGCACCCTCATCAAGAAGCTGGGCAAGTAAGTTCCTTTTCCGTAAGGACTCGATCCCGTCCCCGCTTCGGCGGTCGACGGGTTTTCGAGTTTAAACGATCTCTATCTGAAATCCTTCCACCTTTTCCGGCAACGTTTTGCCGTTTTTCCTTCGTCCGGTTGAGAGGGAGCTCTTCCCTTCACCGTCATCTGCATAAACCGGACAGGCACGGCTTCGACGGCGGGACATGGCGCGGCGCGCACGCCTCGCCGTTTCCCGCCCGGCACAGCCGCCTTTTTCTCTCTCCATGTTCCGGGCGTCCGACGCGCCGCACTCCGGCCGTATCCTTTCAAACAAGGGAAAACGGCCTCAGGACAGTCTGCGAAGATTCGCCCCCCATTTCAAACCATTGACCTGTAAAAAGGGATGAGGTTCGAAACAGGGAAGCCGTTGTTACTGCTGAGTCCGGCTTCTCTTCCCCGCACGACCTCCTCTCCCCACCGGGAGGAGCCATCATGT
>CALUUX010000084.1 GCA_944324085.1 uncultured Mailhella sp.
AGGCCCAGGCTGAAGATTACATGAAGCAGATCGAAGACATCCAGAACGAGCAGGAAGAATGCGCCAAGATGGTCGAAATGGCCAGAAAACTCCAGAATGACGCCAAAACCGGAAAAGGCGACTGTCCCTGGGACAAAAAGGCGTCCATGATGCCTCAGGAAATGGCGGACTACTTCGAAAAACACGGCCTGAGCTACGACACCACAGGCAACGATCTCGCCAATAACTCCGATGAATGGGACTACAACCTCAAGTCGCTGACCAACTATCAGGAAACCATCGGCAACAAGACGCAGACCCTCATGGTCTACCTCCAGGATTTCATCGGACAGTACAACTCCTATCTCCAGGGTGCCAACACGCAGATCTCCAACGCCAATCAGACGCTTACCAATCTGGCCCGCGGTCAGTAAACCGAGAGTCCTCCCCCCTTCAACGCTCTTACTTTGACGAGAATACCATGGCTGACACCACCCCCCTCAGCGATAACGACATCGCCACCATCATCCGCGCACTGAACACGGGAGCCAGCATCGGCGACGTGTGCAACGTGACGGACGAACAGATGGAATCCCTCTACGCCCTCGCCTACAACCTCTATACGTCCGGCAATTTTGCGGACGCCGGAACCGTCTTTCAAGCCCTGTGCCTCTACCGGCACAAGGAAGTCCGCTTCTGGATGGGGCTCGCCGGCTGCCGCCAGGCCCAAAACGACCTGAAAGGCGCCATCGACGCCTACGCCATGGCCGGCACCGTCGGTCTGCTGAACGATCCCCTTCCGTTCCTTTTTGCGGCTAAATGCTACATTCAGCTCGGCGACAAGGAAAACGCCATCGGAGCCCTCAAGGGGCTGCTCACGCTGGGAGACGAAACGAATCCCGCGCACGCCGACTGTCATAAGAAGGCGCGCGCGCTCCTTATGATGCTTAACGCAGGCGAGTGATTTATGGTTGACTTCAATACCATCAGTTCACTTACAGGAACTCACGCCACCGGCACGACCGATGACGTTACCAAAACCAACGGCAGTTCCGACACATCCAACGCCATTCCCGACTCCACGGAACAGGAGCTCCAAAAGCTGCTTTCCGAACTTGGATTGCCGGATCTTCCCATCTCTTCCAGCTCGCTGTCGCTTGAAACGCTGCTCAGTGCCATCGGTGACGATGTGCGCCGCCAGGCCTGCCGCGACGGCGTGGCCAGTCTGGAACTGAAGGCCGAACAACAGGCCGAAATCAACGAAAAAGAACTTCAGGAAATCGCCGATCGGCTGGAAGAAATGAAAAAGAAGTCCGTGCTCAACGGATTTCTCAAGGCCTTCAAGATCATCGGCGCCATCGTGGGCGCCATCGCCTCGGTGGCCAGCATCGCCGCGGGCGCACTCACGGGCAATCCCCTGCTCATTGCGGCGGGCGCCGCAGGTCTGGTCATGACCGTGGACAGCGTGGTCTCCCTTGCGTCCGACGGTAAATACAGCATCGCCGCAGGTTTTACCGAACTCGGCAAAAAAATGGGCATGAGCGATGACACCGCCCAATGGTTCGGCTTCGCCATGAACATGGTGATCATGGTTGCGTCCGTGGCACTCAGCTTCGGAGCGGGCTTCGCCTCCAGCGCCGGAAGCATCGCCAACGTCGGAAGTCAGACCGTGCAAAAAGCCGCGCAGATCACCTCCATGGCCTCCAAAGTAACCAACATCGCCTCCGGCACGGTCAACGTGGCCACCGGTTCGGCCACCATCGCCGGCGCCGTCATCGACTACAACATCTCCAACAGTCAGGCGAACAGCAAGGAACTGGAAGCTATTCTGGAACGCCTCCGCGAAGCCATCAAGATGGATCAGGATCTGGTGGAGTCGGAAATGGAACGCGCCAACGATCTGATGTCCAAAGTCAGAGAGATCGTGGGGGAATGCGCGGAAACCCAAAGCGCCATTCTGAGCGTGGCCCCAACCATGGCCTGACCTCTCCGGTCAGAAGACAAGGACTTTCCTATGGCCATCAACAGCGTGAACAATCTCGTAGGATTCGATCAGGATCTGTATGATTATCTGAAGACATCCTTCACCCAGGCCACCGGCAAAACAGACAGCGATTTCGACGCCATTCTTCTCGCCGCCTCGGACAACGGCAAGCTTTCCTTCCGGGAAACCGTGGACGAAATCCGCGATCTGCTGCCCCATCCTCTGAGCGACGTCTCCTACTCGGGGCTCGGAGCGTTGCCTTCCTTCGGCAGCAACTACATGGCGCTGATTACCGAAATGTCCTCAGAAGAAAGACGCAGAAACGCCGAAATGCGCGCTCTTCAGACGGAAGAAATGGCCTCCAAAATCGAGGAACAGGCTGACACCATACGCGCAAAGGCCGTTACTCAGCTGGTAACCGGCATCGTTACCGGCGCCATGAGCATAGCGCAAGGCTTGACCTCCGTGTCCATTACGGCCAAGGGCATGGTCGCCAATGAAAAGCTGGCCCAAAACGCGTACGACGCCTCAATAAACAAGTCCACAGGCTCCGGCACCAAACCCATTGTCGGCGAACAGGCCATGGACGCCGCGCTGGAAAAAGCGTCCAACGCCTCCACCCTGGCCAGACAGCAGGCCGACATGGCGCTCAACTCCAGAGTGCAGGCGTTCAATTCCGCCATGGGCGGTGCAAGCAGCATTCTCGGCAGCATAGGCCAGTGCGTAAGCACCATGTACGACGCGGAACTCAAGGAACTGGAAGGCGACGTGGAACGCATCCGCGCGCAGCAGCAGAATCTGGAAAGCCTGGACGAAGCCCTGAAGGCCCTCATTCAAAAGAGCATCAGCACTCAGGACACCATCCAGCAAAACATCAACCAGACCAGAACCAAAATTCTGGGTTAACGCCCCCGGAGAGGAGCCGTTCCCTCTCCGGGACGACGAAAAAAACTGTGCCTATCGACACGATTCCGGGGCGAAATTCTTCTCACGCCTTCACGGACAATGTATTTGACAGTCATGCGCAAAAATCACTAGAGTGAGAAAAATACAGGAGCTTGTCATGACGTCGTCTCTGCAGCAGCTAGCCGATATCATTACTCGGGCCGCCGGATGGAAAGCCGCCGTTCCCGACGCCGACGGCGTATTTCGCTTTGCCCTGGAGGACGGCCTCGACTTCGAGCTGCTTTCCCCGGAGAACAGCACCGGCGTTCTGCTCGCCACGCTCAAGCCTGCCCCCGCGGAGGGCGATCCGGAAGCGGAACGAGACTTGCAAAAGTTCGCCTCTCTGGCGGCCGGATGCATGAAAAAACGACGTTCCGTGTTTGGCTTGGGAGAAAGCGGTTTTGAACTGTACCGCTCTTTCCGCATGGCCGACGCGTCTGAAAGCTCGATCGTTTCCGAAGTTCGGGACTTCCTCAACGATCTTGCGTGGTGGAAACGCCAAATTTCCGGATCCTCAAACGTCGGCGCGTCAGCTTCCCCGTTTAGTTTCTCTTTCGGCGGTCTGTTTTCCGCCGATTCCTTTCAAGGATGATTATGCGGCTCTTCTCTTTCGCTTCCGCGGCGCGGAGCCTCACGTTCCGGGCGCTCAGACTGATATGCCTGTCCTGCCTTTGCGCGGCGTTGCTTTGCGTGTGCGCCCAGGCCGCGGGGCCGTTCCGCTACCCGTTCTCCTATTACGCCGATCACCAGGAGCTGGGAACGGTGCTCATGAATTTTGCGAGAGCCGAAGGGTATACCGCGTCTATTTCCCCTCAGGTCAAGGGCAAAGTCAGCGGCAGGTTCCAAAACGTGGAGCCGCTGACCTTCCTTGCCGGCATGCAGAACGCCTTTGACGTCAACTGGTACACGCTTGGCAAAACGCTGCATTTCTATCACGCCGGCGAAAATCAGCGCATTTTCATCTCGCCCCGCACGGGCACGGCGCGACAGCTTTACGATTCTCTCAAGAGTTCTTCCGTCTTCTCCCCGCAACTTCCGCCGTCGCTTGGGGCGGCCGGAGACGTCATTGCCGTGTCCGGCCCGCCGGAATATCTTAGCCAGATACGAAACGCGGTGGCCGCCTTTGAAGCCTCGCAGACGGAACAAATCGTCATGCGGGTGTTTCCGCTTAAACACGCCTGGGCGGAAGACATGACCGTAAGCAGCATGGATAAAACCGTCACCGTGCCAGGCATCGCCTCCATTCTGCGGGCCATGGTCATGGGGTCTCCGGTTTCCGGCACGCGCGTCACCCAGGAAAAAGCCACCGTGGAAAAGCTGGGCGGCAAAGGACTCTCCGCGCTGGGCAACGTGGAAAGCTCCGCGCCTCCCACCCCGGCTTCCCCCACGCCGGTAAGCGTCGGCAGCATCAGCATCATGGCCGACCCCCGCGTCAACGCGGTGCTCGTCAGCGACGCCGCGTACCGCATGCCCTATTACGCCCAGGTCATCAAGGATCTGGACAAGCCTGTGGAACTGGTGGAAATCCACGCCGCCATCGTGGACATTGACACCGACTTCAAAAGAGAGCTGGGCATCGCCTTTCAAGGATCGGGCAACAACAGCAACGGCTGGAGCGGAGGCGGCACCATCACCGGGTCCGCCACAAACGGCACGGGCATGCCCTCCCCCGGCGTCATGGACAGCGCGGGCATGACGCTGTCCACCATCTACACGCACGGGAGCGACTTTTTCCTCGCGCGCATACAAGCCCTGGAAGAAAACAACGAGGCGCGCGTGTTAGGCCGTCCTTCCGTGCTGACGGTGGACAACATTCAGGCCACGCTGGAAAACACCACCACTTACTATGTGGAAGTGGAAGGCTATCAGGCCGTGGATCTCTACAAAGTGGAAGCCGGCACCGTGCTGCGCGTCACGCCCCACATCATCCGGGAAAACGGCGAAACCTCCATTAAACTGGCCGTCAGCGTTCAGGACGATCAGGACAACAGCAGCAGCGTGGCCACCACCAGCGGCGTTCCTCCCATCAAGCAAACCAAAATCAACACACAGGCCATCGTCAACGCCGGACAAAGTCTGCTCATAGGCGGCTACTACTATGAACAGAAGGGCGAAGACGAAAGCGGCGTCCCCCTGCTTATGCACATTCCGGTGCTCGGCAATCTTTTCAAGACGAAAGCCAAGCAGAGCAAACGGATGGAACGCCTTATCCTCATCACGCCCCGCATTGTGCGGCTGAACGACAACAACGTGCCCACTCAGGCGGAAGATCCTTCCTTCCATCGCGCGGCCACGCAGGCGGATTACGAACCCCGCGTTCCCGTCCAGCCCAGAGGCGCGGGATGCTCCCGCGCTTCCCGCGAACCACGGGTTTCCACGACGTCCGGCGCGGAAAGGACGCTGTAAATGAACGGCGTCACGCTCAGAGTTTTTTCCGGCGTCCATCTCGGCGCGGAAATATCGCTCGATGAAGGCGTCTGCGTCATCGGCTCCGACGACTCCTGCGATCTCATCCTGGAAGATTCTTCCCTCTCCGCCCGGCACGCGGCTTTGCGCGTTGCCCTGTCGGAACGGGGCCCTCAGATGACCGTGGAGCCGCTGGACGGCGTCGTAACCTTCAACGGTGAAGCCTTGACGCAGGAAGTGGCCTTGCCTCCCCGCCGTCCTTTCCAAATCGGTCTTGTGACCATGGCGTGGACGGACGACGCTTCCGCAGGCAACGCCGCCTGGCAGGAAGTGGAAGAGCGCATGGTCAGAGCGAAAGCTCCGGAAACGCCCAAAGACGCGGAGTCGCCGTCCACGCCAACGACGTCGGCCCCGGAGACGGACGACGCCAACAATGCTGGCGGTGAACCGCAAAAAGAAGAGCTTTCCCTGGGCGCGGAAAAAGAACCACCTCGCTCCCGACGTTCCGGCTCGCGCGCGGGAAAAATCGGCGCGGTTCTAGCCCTTGCGCTTATCGCGCTCCTTTCCTTTACCTGGAGCAACGAAAAGGACGGCCCTTCGCCGGAACAGCGCGTCCGCGCGCTTCTCGACGAGGCAGGCTATCAAAAGCTGACCGTCACGGGCGGAAAAAACGGCGTTACGGTCACGGGCCGCATCGCTTCCGACAGAGAACGAGGACGGCTTCTTCGTCTGGCACAATTTTTGCAATTTCCTGTGTATCTGGATCTGACCGTGCGTTCCGATGCCGCGGAAGCGGTCAAAACATCGTTCAACACCCTTGGGCTTTTTCCCGAAGTGACGGAACTGCCCCCTTCGACCCATCCGGGTCTTCTTGTCAAAGGCTACATTAAAAACGGCGTGCTGGAGGAACAGGCGTTGACGGAAGCCATACGCAACGTGCCGGATCTTCAACCTTCGGAAACGACTGGAAAGCCGAAACTGGCACTCTTCCGGGACATTCGGCACGAGACGGACATTCAGGTCTTGCTCGCTCCCGCGCTTGCCTCCGCCGGACTTTCCACGGTAAAAACGGAATATCTGCCTGGAAAAATCGTTTTGCACGGAGCCTTTACTCCTCAAACCAAGGCCGCGCTGGAAGAAGCGGTCGCCACAGTTCAAAAAGAGCTCGGCGTGCCTGTCGTTTTCGACATCGTCAACGATTCCGACACGCTGCTTCCCGTCAAACAGGAAAACATCTACGCCAAGGAAGAACGACAACGTCCAGAGCGGCCAACGCCTTCCGTAAGGGAAGAACCCTCAGTGTTCCGGGTGTCGTCCGTTTCCATGGGGCCCATGAAATTCATCACGCTCTCCGGCGGGGAACGCGTGTTCGAGGGAGGCGAGCTCCCCGGAGGTTACGTTCTGGAGAAGATCTCCGTTGACGAACTCACCCTGAGCAAGAACAATAAAACCACCATCTATCCCTTGAGAGGTTCCCATGAGTGAATTTATTTCCGTCTTTGATATCATGGAGAACGCGCCGTACGGAGCGCAAACCGCCGTGCGGGATGAAGTCGTCTCCATGGACGCCGAACTCCGGCGCGCCATGGATCAGGGACTTACGCCCGACGATATGAAAAAGGCGCAGGCGGCCCGGGCGGCGGCGCAGGCGGCGTCCGCCATTCTTGAAAAGCTTTTTGCCTGATAAGGAGCGCAGTATGGATTCCATCAGCGGATTCAATATTTCCCAGATGTTCGAAAACACCCTTCAGGGCGTCAGCACCAAGGGCACGGAGCTCAACAGCAAGATGGCCGCGCTGGCCGAAGGCGACGAGCTGAGCAACGAACAGATGATTTCCCTTCAGTTTGAAATAGGCCAGTACAACGCCATGATGGAAGCTCTTTCCACCGTGACGAAGAGCATGACCGATATGATGAAGAGCCTCGCCCAGCGTTCCAGCTAGTCGTTGTTCCGGTTCCGGAAAGCTCGGGGCTTCCACGGGGGCCCGCTGTGACCGAACGGAACCGAAGACGTCTTCCTCATCCACAGCGGAGGTCTCCGCGAAGCGACGAAACGCGCTCCGCCCCAAGCCGCAGACAAACCATAACCACGCATGGAGACATCATGCTCACCGATTCCCAGATCGCTCGACTGCTCGACATCGCCAACGCCGGCTGCCACAAAGGCCTGGTATCCGAGGCCCGCGTCATCTACGAGGGCGTGCTGGCCGCTCGTCCCGGCCATGTCCCGGCCCTTATCGGACAGGCTCTCAGTCATATCGTCATCGGAGAATATGACCGGGCCGAAAACCTGCTGCGCGACGGCGTGCTTTCCGAGCATCCCGACGACGCCGACGCGAAAACCACGCTCGGCCTCTGCCTGTGCCTTGCGGGCAAAAAAAACGAGGCCGAAGACACGCTCCGTCCTCTCGCCGAAAGCGAAGGCGCGTCCGCCGCTCTGGCGCGCTCGCTGCTGGACAACATGGAGAACGACTGACGCTCCCGTTCCCGAAAAGGGACAAAGGATACTTCATGGACGCCGTATCCATAGCCTCGTCAAACCGACTTCTTGAAGCGTTCGAGCGCATGGGACTCTCTCAGGGAGAAGGACTGGTCAGCTCCGGTCCGTCTCCCGTGCCGGAGGCGGCGTCCCGCGCGTTCGAGAGGCTCATGGAACAAAGCGAAACCACGCCGCCGGATCCGTCGGCCGGCCAGCCTGTCGAAACGCGGGAAACGGCCTTTCCCGGAAGAAACGACGCCCCGCGCGATCTCGACGCTCCGGAAACGGTCCGTAGCGACGCCGTCGCGTCTCCCGCCGGACTTGAAACCCCGCTGCTCAGTCCGTCCGAGCTCTACCGCCTGCAATTTCAGGTGGCCATGCTCCGCCTCCAGGCCGATACCGGATCGCAGGTCACCCAAAAGACTTCGCAGGGACTGGACTCCCTGCTTCGCAACCAGTCCTGACAAGGAATGTCTCATGTCGTTTTTCCGTTCCCGTCATTGCTCCGCTTCCCGCAGACTTCTCTGCGTCTTCTGCCTTCTGGCCGCGCTTCTGCTTGCGGGGTGCAAGGCTGAAATCTATCAGGGACTCAGCGAAAACCAGGCCAACACCATGTTGTCCGTGCTGCTCCGTCACGGCATTTCTGCGGAAAAAGTGGCCGCGAAAAACGATTTCAGCATCGCGGTGGAAGAAAAACAGATCGTCCAGGCTCTGGAAATTCTGCGCGAAAACAGTCTGCCCCGAGAAAATTTCCAGAATCTCGGTCAGGTGTTCGCCGCTCAGGGCATGATTTCCTCCACCACGGAAGAGCAGGCTCGTCTGGCTTACGCGCTTTCCCAGGAGCTGGCCGACACCTTCTCCCGCATCGACGGCGTGCTCACCGCCAGAGTCCACGTCGTGCTCGGACAGACCGATCTCGGCACGGGCAACGTCACTCCGCCCAGCGCGGCCGTGTTCCTGAGGCACACGCCGGAATCCCAGGCGACGAGACTCATTCCGCACATTCGTGAACTGGCCGCCAACGCCGTTCCAGGACTCATGCAGGACAAAGTGTCCGTCATGCTCGTTCCCGTGCGGGAAACGGTCAGCGTGCCCATGCCCGACAAGAACGCCGCGGAAACGAACGGCGACAACCTTTATCTTCTGGCCGGCCTCGCCGGACTGCTGGCCCTCGCCTGCCTCGGTCTGGCCGCCGCCGCGGTTCTCTATGTCCGCTCCCGCAGGGGCAAGGCGCAATAATCCATGGACTACCGCTTTCTTGCCGAAACGCTCGCGTTCAAACCTTCGCTCTTCCAGGCCATGCTTCTCTTCAACCGGGACATGGCCGCGCCTCTTCCGGACGAGCTCTCCGCGCTCGGCGAGCCTTTCGCAAGCCTGTGGAACAGTCCTTCGTTTCGCCGCTCGTGGCCGGATCTTCCGACGGAACGCGGCTACTGGAATTTTTCCGAGGAATCGCAGAGAATGGCTCTGCTGCCTCCCGCCGTCGTGGCAAGGCTCGGGCTCTTTCTCAGCGCGGCCGTGCACGCCGAAGAGCTCTCGCGCGTGATCGCGAGGGACGCCGTGCTGGAACTGCGTCGCGCTCTCGGCGCGGACATCGTTTCCTACGCGCTGAAACGCGGGCGCTATCAGATCGGCAGTCTGCGTAATTCGCTGCTCGTGCCGTCAGCCTTCGGTTCCCTGCCTCTGCGCGTCAAACTGCTGGCCGTGGCCGCGCCTTCCCTGATCAGCGAAGGCTGGCCCGACGAACTCAGACGCCTGGCGGAGCCCAGATTCCCCCGTCTGACCGACGAAACGGACGCAAAACGCTTTGAGCCCGCTCTCGAACGGGAACAACGCAGGGCTTTGTGGTTTACCATGAAAAAACTTCTTCTCAGGGAGGTCGCGCCGGAATGGGCTCCATGTTTCGACTGAACGAAGGTTCCGTGCGCCCCGCCGCCGGAACAAAAATCATCAAGGCGGAAGAGTACGGGCTTTTTCTCAAGGCAGACGCCCTGCTCGACGCCGCTGAAAAAAAAGCCGCCGAGACGCAGAAAAAAGCGGAAGAAGCCTACGAACGGAAACGCGAAGAAGGCTATCGGGACGGTCTGGAGGAAGGAAAGCTGGAACACGCGGAAAAAATGATGGAAACCATTCTGAGTTCCGTGGAGTTTATCGAAGGCATCGAAGACACCCTGGTCAGCGTGGTCAACCAGGCGATCCGAAAAATCATCGGAGATATGGAC
>CALUUX010000085.1 GCA_944324085.1 uncultured Mailhella sp.
TCGCTCTTGCCGTCGTGCATTTCCCACACGGAAACGGGGCAGATGTCCACGCACTGGCCGCAGCCGACGCACTTGTCCGCATCAAAAGTAATCTTGTAGCCCATAACAGCCTCCAATGTTCGGCCGACACAAGATCGGCGCAAGTTAATAATTCCGAGTTGAGCGGGATACCGTCTGGAGTATCCGATGCATGAGGGATAGCCTGTGCGCAACACGCTGTCAAGCGGCTTCTCCCAAAACGACACGAACCGCCGCGACGCCTAATCTCTGGCGTCCAGCCCCGCAGCCTTCGCCACGGCGAGCGCGGCGGCTCTGGTAAAATCCTCCGCGGGCATGGCCGCCCGCTGTTCCGCCGTGAGCAGCAGCTTCGGATGATTGACAAGCTCGGGGCGAGCCTTCACGCCGTATTCTGCGGGGAAAGAATCGTCGAAATACATATTCTGGAATCCGGCGAATTTAAGCGCGTGAGCCGTGGAATCGAGAACGCTGAACTCGTCGCGCCCAAGCAGACCGAGCTCCTGGGCCTTCAACATGCCGGCAAAGCTCTCTCCGCCCTGGGTACAGGCGATATGCCCGTGACGATTGGCCAGAATCATGGAATCCATGATGGCCTGTTCCGTCACCTGCACCACGTCGAAACGGCCGCCGAGAGCCTCGAACTTTTCCACCAGATTTCTCACGCGGGGGAAGGACACGGGATTGCCTATCATGGCGGCCTGCGCCACGCTGGGCTGCACCGTCACGGCGCGGTACTCGCGACGTTCCTTGGGCTGGCTGTAATACCTCCACACCGGATCGGCGTGCTCTGACTGCACGCCCACGATATGGGGAAGCTCCTCGATGACGCCGAGACGACGCATCTTCAGGCAGGCGGAAATCATGGACGTGATGTTGCCCGCGTTGCCTATGGGCATGAACAGAGCCTTTCCGGCCATGTCCCAACCGTACCACTGGGCGACTTCGTACGCGTAGGATTCCTGTCCAAGAACGCGCCAGCTGTTCTTGGAATTGAGCAGCGCCACGCGATAATGTTCGGCCAGATATTCCACCACCTTCATGCAGTCGTCGAACACGCCGGGCACTTCCAGCACCTGCGCGCCCGAACCGAGAGGCTGAGAAAGCTGCGCGGGCGTCACCTTGCCGTGAGGGAGCAGCACCACCGTGCGTATGGGCGCGCCCACATAGGCTCCATACATGGCCGCGGCGGCCGACGTGTCGCCCGTGGAAGCGCAAATGGTCAGCACTTCCGTCCAGCCGTTTTTGCGCACGAGCGACTTAAGATAGCTGTACGCGCCCGCCATGCCGCGATCCTTGAAGGACGCGCTGGGATTCATGCCGTCATTCTTATAGGCGAAACGACGGCCCACAATGGCCTCCAGTTCGGCGGAAGCCTCGATGACGGGCGTGTCGCCCTCGCCGAGATAGACAATGTCCTCTTCCTCAAGCACAGGGGCCATGAGCTCGTAAAAACGGAACACGCCGCGCAACGCGGTCGTGCGCGTGGCTCGGCGGGCGTCGAAAAGATCCCGCCAGTACTGCGCGCCCTTATCCTTCATGGCGTCGAAATCGAGATCTTCAAGAAGAAGGACTCCTCCGCAGTCGGGGCAGGTATAAAGAAGGGCGTCCACCGGATGACGATGGCCGCAGTTCATGCAGACGTATTCCATGCGCGCGCGGCGCGTGGGGAAATCCCGTGACATATCATAACTCCTGAATGATGGTCGAATCAGAAGCGGCAAGCATAGGATGTTTGCTTTCGCGCCGCAACCGTCTTTCGGCTCCGAACCATGGAAAAACGCAAACGCCGGGGTCGCCGACTAGATCTTTCTTACCGACACGCCGGCCTTTTCCATGTAGTCCTTCAGCTCCGCGATGCTGTACTGTCCGTAATGCACGATGGAAGCCACCAGCGCGGCGGACGCTCCGCCCCGGGTCACGGCGTCCACAAGATGCTGAGGCGCGCCCGCGCCGCCGGAAGCTATCACGGGAATGGTGACGGCGTCGCATATCATGCGGGTGAGCGTCAGCTCATAGCCGTCCAGGGTGCCGTCGGCGTCGATGGAATTGACGCACAGTTCCCCGGCGCCGAGCTCCTCGCAACGGCGGGCCCAGGCTATGGCGTCCAGCCCCATGGGCTTGCGCCCGCCGTGAATGACCACCTCGTAGCCGGAAGGACAAACGTCGCTCACGGGAACTTTCTTGACGTCCATGCCCACCACCACGGCCTGCGAACCGAACGCATCGGCCCCGCGACTGATGAGACTGGGATCCTTCACGGCCGCCGAATTGACGGACACCTTTTCCGCGCCGGCGAGCAGCACGGCACGCATGTCCTCCACGGACGCGATGCCGCCGCCCACGGAGAACGGAATGAAAATATTGCTCGCCACCTTCTCGACCACGTCGAGAAAAATGCCGCGGGCTTCGCAGGAAGCCGTAATATCGTAAAACACTATTTCGTCCGCGCCTTCTTCATAGTAACGGCGCGCGGTTTCCACAGGATCTCCGATATCGACGTTGCCCTTGAACTTAACGCCCTTGGTCAAACGCCCGTCGCGCACGTCGAGACAGGGAATAAGCCGCTTGCTCAGATGACTTTGTTCAGACACGGGCGCCCTCCCGGCAATAACGATAGAAATTGGTAAGCAGTTTCAGACCGGGACGACCGCTTTTTTCAGGATGGAACTGCACGGCCCACAAACCGGGACGGCCGTACACAGCCGTGAATTCCTGACCGTAATGACTGGTGGCGATGACCATTTCCGGCGCGGGAACGGTATAGTAGCTGTGCACAAAGTAAAAACGGGCGTTCGGATCCACGCCGTCAAACAACGCGGAAGGGCGTCGCATGGTCAGCGTGTTCCATCCCATGTGAGGGATGCGTATGGGCTCGCCGCCGTCGAGCCATTCGGGCAGGAAACGGCGGCAGACACCGGGGACTATGCCGAGGCACGTGGTATCGTTTTCCTCGCTGCGCTCCAGAAGGATCTGACAGCCGAGGCAGATGCCGAGCAACGGTTTGCCTGTGGAGACGACTTCGCGAAGCACCTTGTCCATGCCCGTGGAGACGAGCTGATTCATGGCCTGACCGGCCGCGCCAACGCCGGGAAAGATCACGCCTTCCGCGGCGAGAATGGCCGACGGATCGGCCGTAATTTCCGCGGGAATCTCCAGAGATCGCAACGCTCTGAGAACGCTGGTCTGGTTTCCCGCCTTGTAATCGAGAATGGCAAGCATCGGGGTGAACCTGTCGTTGATGGAAAAGCTCCTGCGGAGCTAGAAACTGATGCCGGTGCGGGCCCGGCTCTGCATGTGGGAAGGCCCGCTTCCCGTCCTGAATATCGTGGTCATATCGCCGTCGACCTTGATGCTGTCGATGGTGTCTTGCTGCAAACAACCCGTCAGACAGACCGCCAACAGCGTCATAAGCGCGAACGGCGCAAGGAACGTTTTCATGTCGCGTCCTCCTGCGGTCATCATAACCAAGACGTAAAACAGCGCAAGTCCTTCTTCCTTCGCGGACAAAAAAACGTCGGCATCAAATAACACTTTGATTCTACTAATGTTATTTTATAAACTTAAAGAAAAAGAACGCATGGCTTGACAGTTTTGCGCCGCGGGTGCAAACATGCGTTTTACAATAATGAAAAACTTGTCTTGGAACAGGTTTTGCAACAGGAGAATTTCCCGCCATGAAGAAGTCCCTTAACGTTGCTGTGTGCGGCGCTACCGGCGCCGTCGGCCGCGAAATGCTGAAAACCCTTGCCGATCGTCATTTTCCCTGCGCCTCCATCACCGCGCTCGCCTCTGCCCGTTCCACCGGAACCCGCGTTCCCTTCGGAGACGACGAAATTCCGGTCAAGGAACTGACGAAGGACTCTTTCAAGGGCATTGATCTGGCCATCTTTTCCGCCGGCGGCAGCGTGTCCACCGAATTCGCCCCCCACGCCGTGGCCTCCGGCTGCGTGGTGGTGGACAACTCCAGCGCGTGGCGCATGGACGACCGCTGCCCCCTCGTCGTGCCCGAAGTGAATCCCGACGATCTGGAAAAGCATAACGGCATCATCGCCAACCCCAACTGCTCCACCATCCAGATGCTGGTCGCGCTCAAGCCCCTGCACGACGCCGCCAAAATCAAGCGCATCATCGTGACCACCATGCAGGCCGTAAGCGGCACGGGCAAAAAGGGCATCGACGAGCTGGAAACCCAGGTGCGCCGCCTGTTCAACATGCAGGACGTCGAACCCAAGGCCTATCCTCATCAGATCGCCTTCAACTGCCTGCCTCATATCGACGTGTTCCAGGCCAACGACTACACCAAGGAAGAAATGAAGATGGTGAACGAAACGCATAAGATGCTCGATCCGAACATCCGCGTGACCGCCACCTGCGTGCGCGTTCCCGTCTTCTACGGCCATTCCGAATCCGTGAACATCGAAACGGAAAAGAAGCTCACCGCGGCCGAAGCCCGCGTGCTGCTCTCTCAGGCCCCCGGCGTGCAGGTGGTGGACAATCCCCGCGCCAATCTCTATCCGCTGGCCATTGACGCCGCCGGCGAAGACGACGTGTTCGTCGGCCGCATCCGCGAAGACGAAAGCTGCGAAAACTCCCTGAATCTGTGGGTCGTGGCCGACAACGTGCGCAAGGGCGCGGCCCTCAACGCCGTTCAAATCGCGGAAGAGCTGCTGAAGCGCGATCTTGTTTCCGTGGTCAATCCCGGCATGTTCCTGTAGTCCTCCAACCGACAGGAAAAGGCCGTCGATCCCGATTGGGATCGGCGGCCTTCTTTTTTCCGAAAAACTTCAAACGGCGGGACAACGCCCGCGTTAACGCGACGCGGCCGGAGGCGACGCGCGTCACGATCCGGCCGCAGCCTCAATGTTCAGAAAACTTAGATAACCTTGTTCAGGCTGTACTCAAGAATGCCTTCGGCTCCCATGGCGTGCAGCTGAGGAATGAGATCGCGCACCACATTGGTAGCGACCACGGTTTCCAGAGACACCCAAGCCGGGTCGCGAAGCGAAGCCACCGTGGGCGAATTGAGCGCGGGCAGAAGGCCGAGAATGGCGTCAAGACGCGCGGTGGGGGCGTTCATCTTGAGGCACACGAAACTTTCCGCCCTCAACGCGCCCTGAAGCAGCAGATCAATCTGCTCAATCTTGCGGCGGGAATCAGGATCGTTCCACACCTTGCGGTTGGCGATGAGCACCGTGTTGCTGGCCATGACCTCATCAATAACGCGCAGACCGTGCGCGTGAATGGTCGTTTCCGTTTCCGTCACTTCCACGATGGCGTCGGCCAGACCCTCCACAACCTTGGCCTCCGTTGCGCCCCAAGAATAATTGATATGCACGGGCACGCCCTTCCGTTCGAAGTAACGGGTGCTGACGCCCACAAGCTCCGTGGAAATGCGCTTGCCTTTAAGATCGGCCGCGCACTGATAGGGAGAATCGCCGGCCACGGCGAGCACCCAGCGGGCCTTGCGGTTGGAAACCTTGGAATAGACCAGATCGGAAATCACCACCACGGGGGCGTCGCTGTCTTCCTTGCCGCCGTAAGAGACGCCGCGCTCCTCCAGCCAGTCCTTGCCGGTAAGAGCGACGTCCAGCACGCCGTTCTGAATGTATTCCGGAATTTCCTGAACGCGGCACAGGCGCGCGGTCAGTTCAGGGTCGTTGATGTCGGGAAAATAATTGCGGACATGCTTATGAATTTTCCAGCCGGCCTTGTCAAAAAGGGCGATGGTGGATTCTTCCAGAGAACCTTTGGGAATGCCGAGCTTAAGCTGCGATTTCATGCTGTGAGCCTCTACTTCTTGTACACTTCTTCGGGATCGAACACCTGCGGAGAGCAGACGGACACTTCCCGAACGCCGGGAACGATCCGCCGATAGAAACAGCTTCTTCTGCCGGTGTGGCAGGCGGAACCGCCCACCTGTTCGATTTCCAGAACGACGGCGTCGGAATCGCAGTCAAGGCGAATGGCCTTGACCACCTGCACGTTGCCAGAACTTTCCCCCTTATGCCACAGCTTCTGACGGCTGCGGCTCCAGTAATGAGCCTCGCCGGTGGCGAGCGTGGCTTCCCAGGCTTCCAGGTTCATCCATGCCAGCATAAGCACTTCTCCGGTGGCGGCGTCCTGCGCCACCGCGGCGATCAGCCCTCCGGCCTTGGAAAAATCGGGAGTAAAGTCAGACGGAACTTGGAACATGAAACAATATCCTTATAAGGGTTGCGTCGTAAAAGCGTTATAGCCCGCAAACATGACGGCAGTGTGAAAATCACTTGGCAAAGCCCACGGCGCGGCGTTCCCTGATGACGGTGACGCGAATCTGGCCGGGGTACGTAAGATTTTCCTCGATCTTGGCGGAAATGTCCTTGCAAAGCAGGTAGGTACTGTCGTCGTCCACATTGTCGGAATTGACGATGACGCGCAGCTCGCGCCCCGCCTGAATGGCGTAGGACTTGGCGACGCCTTCAAAGGAATCGGCGATGTTTTCAAGATCCTCAAGCCGTTTGACGTAGTTTTCCAGCAGCTCCTTGCGCGCGCCGGGACGCGCGCCGGACAGAGAATCCGCGGCCTGCACCAGCACGGCGAGCGCCGTTTCGGGATGCACGTCCTCGTGATGGGCGGCGATGGCGTGAACGATATCCTTTCCCTCGCCGTATTTCTTGGCGATGTCCGCGCCTATGAGCGCATGGGAGCCTTCCACTTCATGATCCACGGCCTTGCCGATGTCATGCAGAAGTCCGGCGCGCTTGGCCCGCTTGACGTCCATGCCGAGTTCGGCGGCCATCATGCCGCAAAGAGCCGAAACCTCCAGAGAATGCTGAAGCACGTTCTGCGTGAAGCTGGTGCGGTATTTCAGCTGACCGAGGAGACGGATAATGTCGGGATTGATGCCGTGCACGCCGGCGTCGAACGTGGCCTGTTCGCCGACTTCGCGAATCTGCACTTCCAGTTCCTGCTCGCACTTGTGCACGACGTCTTCAATGCGGGCGGGATGGATGCGGCCGTCCTGAATGAGACGTTCGAGCGCCATGCGCGCCACCTGACGCCGGATGGGGCTGTAGGCGGAAAGAATGACGGTTTCCGGCGTGTCGTCGATAATGAGATCCACGCCCGTGGCGGCCTCCAGCGCGCGGATATTGCGACCTTCGCGTCCGATGATGCGGCCTTTCATATCTTCGCTGGGCAGGGTGACGGCGGTCACCGTCTGTTCCCCGACGTAGTCTCCGGCGTAACGCTGGATGGCGCAGGCCAGAATTTCCTTGGCCTTGCGGTCAGCGGTTTCACGGGCCTCGGTTTCAATAACGCGCATCATTTTGGCGGCCTCGTGACGCGTGCGGGATTCTATTTCCTCAAACAGCCGGCTTTTGGCCTCCTCGGCCGTAAGGCCGGACACTTCCTGCAAACGGCGTTCCTGCTCGTCCAGTTTGGCCTCGACCTGCGTTTCCTTTTCGGCCAGCACGCGTTCTCGCTGCGTCTGTTCCTTCTCCTGAGCGAGGATGTCGTGCTCCTTCTGCGTGATGCGCTCCATTTTTTCTTCCATGCGGTCGCTGATGTCCTGGAGCTTTTTCTCGCGATTTTTGAGGGCGCGTTCCTGATCCTTGCATTCCATTTCGAAGGCGTGCTTCTGACTGAAGATCTCGTTCTGTCCCTGAAGAAGAATTTCCTTTTTCTGCGCCTGCGCTTCCTTGCGGGCTTCTTCCACAATGCGATGGGCGAGATCATTGGCTTCGCCGATGCGCTTATTGGTCATATAACGCTGTATGCAGACGCCCAGAAGCGCGCCGGCCACAAGACTGACCAGCGCGAAGGCGTAAATGACGATATCATCCATGACAAATCCTATGATATGTTGACGGGCAAAGCCCGATGCGTCCGAAACGGCCGAAAGGCTCGTCGGCTTATCGCGGAGAGGCCGCGTTCCGAAACGAAAAGAAAGGATAAGCCGCCGCCAGGCGGAAAAGACGCAGAGAAAAGGAAAAAAGCCCGGGATGCCGTGAAAAGCTGCTGGCACGAGACCTTGTGGTCTCCAAGTGGGCGCCTGTCCGAAACTTCAGGCCGCCCGCCTCGGCGGGTATGCACACCATTTCGGAGACTGGCTCCCTGCTAACGCTAGTGAGGCCGGCGCAAGCCAGCTTTCCACGCACATCCCAGGGAATATGGGCTACCGGAAGAAGCCGTTGGGATCCGAGAACTATTCCTCCTTAACGTTATCATCCGGAGCGTTTTCCTTCAAGCTCCGCAGAAGCTCATCCAGCCGGGAATCCGCCCGACTGTTCCGCTCCCGCAGCTCCAGCAGATCGTCAGCCATGCTGATGAGGAGCATGACAAGCAATCTGTCTCTGCCGAACTGGCCGCCCTGCGCCTTTACTTTGCCGTATCTTTCCTCAACGTACCGTCTGGCTCTTTCCACGCGTTCGGGGTCGGCCTCGGTGCGAAACGCGACCTGAAGGTCGCAAAGGTCAAGATGATAGCTGCGCATGGCGACCGCCTGCCGTTAACCGTTCTGCTGCGGTTCTGCGTCAGGCAAAGTGCTCTGAATGCGGCTGATCAGCGCGTCGACCTTATTGCACGCCTCGTCGCGGACACTGCGTTCGCGATTAAGCTGCTCCTGAAGTTCCTCGGACGCCATCTGCCCGAGTTCCAGATCCTCGCGGAGACGATTGCCTTCCTCCCGGAGCTGATGATTCTCTTCCCGAAGACGATCCAGTTCCTGAATGAGGCTATCAATACGCTGCGCCAGCAGTTCCAACTTTTCCATAACTCTTTTATCTCCTTGAGAACCGGCGGCGTGAATCGCGCCGATTCCGAGCATTTTTGTGCATGCCGGGCGAGCCGGCCTTTCTTCGCAAGAGCGCGGAGAACATAGGTTAGAACGGCAATGTTTCTTCCTGCGCTCTTTCCTTATTGATAAGCTATGGAGGCCAGATGAGCAAGTAGATAGAACGCCCATTATTGGCAAAGTTCACAGAAAAAAATAAAAAAGACGACGCGGCGTCCAGCCGGAAAAGCGACCTTGGCGAGACAAACAAATCCAGACGCCGACAACGCTCCCTAAAAAACAATCGCGTTCCACCAAAACGCGCCAAAAAGCGATGGGAGACCGAGCTCTCACAACCGAAGTCAGGCGTTCTCAGCCCTTCGCGTCCGCGCGCTCCTCGCCATTGTCGGCCGCTCCGAAAGCGTTTCCGAATCGACGGCTCTCTCGCGCTTTTCCCACCCGCCAGACGGCCGCGCCCCTGCCCTAACCCTCGACCGGATCGCAACGCCAGACGGCCGCGCTTCGTCAGCGAAGAAACGTTCCCTCTCGTCGCGTCGGTTAAACAAAGGACATAAAAAAAGCCCGCCGGAACCTGAATGGAGCCGACGGGCGAACGCGCAAGAGAAAAATCAACGCTGCTTCGTGGAAATGTTGAACGTCAAAGAATAGATCTGATGGAAGAAGTTGACGTATTCCACGAACACATGATCAGGCACCGTAATGCGGGCGGCGGAATAGTTCAAAATACCCTTGATGCCCGCGTCCACAAGCTGCGTGGCGGCGCGCTGCGCCCGTTCCGGAGGAACGGTGATGATGCCTATTTCGATGCCCAGTTCAGGCACCTTTTCCATAAGCGTCTTGGTGCAGTAGACTTCCAGGCCGTAGAGCTTCTCGCCGATCTTGAAAGGATCGCAGTCGAACGCGCCCACGATGGTGAAGCCGTGCCGACGAAATTCCTGATAGTTGAGCAGAGCCCTGCCCATGTTGCCGACGCCCACAAGAGCCGCGCGCCATTCGCGGTTGGCGTTGAGGCATGCCTTGATGACTTCCAGCAGATACGAAACGTAATAGCCCACGCCGCGAACGCCAAATTCGCCGAAGTAGGCGAGATCCTTACGAACCTGAGAGGCGTTAACGTCACACGCCCTGGAAAGAGGTTCGGAAGAAATAACCTGAACGCCGTCCTTGTCCATGGCTTCAAGAACCTGGAGATAGGTGGCGAGCCGCTGAATGGTAGCGCGAGGAATATGTTCGTATTTTGGTGTCTGGTTCATCGTCTTGGCCGGCCGGTTAAAAGAAGAGGGGCGGAAAGGAATATATCCCCCCCGCCCGATAAATGCAACTACATCTTCACGAAGAGCAGGATCAGCGCCACGAGAAGGGCATAGATGACGAGGGATTCGATGAAGGCGAGGCCCAGGATGAGAGACTGGGAAATCTTGCCGGAAGCGTCAGGATTGCGGGCGATGCCTTCGCAGGCGGCCTTGATGGCCGCGCCCTGGCCGCACGCGCCGCCGGTAGCGGCGAGGCCGATGCCCAGAGCGATGCCGGCGGCGGCAAGGCCGAAGCCGCCAGTGACGCCGCCGTCAGCGGCGAAGGCCACAGCGGCCATGGAAACGAGCATGAGAGTGGTCAGGGTCGTCAGAACGATCTTGCGCATAATAAGACTCCATTACAATTATGAGTGTTGAGGCCGTAAGGCCATTCCCCCGAGGTAAAACGGCTTAGTGGGCGTGCTCCACCGATCCCTGGATGTAGATCATGGACAGGATGAACAGGATGAAGGCCTGAAGCACCTTGCCGAGCAGGAACAGGAAGTACATCGGAACCGTGCCGAGCAGCACGCCGACGTAAATGCTGGCGCCGAAGCCGAAAAAGATGATGAGCGTCATTTCTTCAGCGAAGATGTTGCCGAAGAGACGGAGCGACATGGAAAGAGGACGAGCCAGGTGGGAAATGATCTCAATGGGGAACATCAACGGAATCAGCGGCTTGCTGGATCCGGTGAAGTGATGGATGTACCCGAAGCCCCAAGTGCGGATGCCCACATAGTTGTAATAGATGAACACGCACAGCGCGATGGAGATGGTGGTGTTCAGATTGGCGGTAGGAGCGTCGCAGCCGGGCACGAGACCCAGCAGGTTCATGGTCAGCACATAGATGAAGATGGAGGCGAGCAGCGGCACGAAACGGCGGCCCTTTTCCTCGCCGAGGTTGTTCAGCACGAACTTTTCCAGGCCGTCCACCAAGGCTTCAAAGAAAATCTGGAACTTGTCGGGCACGATGCTGAGCCTTTTGCGCAGCACGAGGCCGGTGATGAGCAGGATGGCCATGCCGAGCCAGGTGAAAAACACATACTTGGTTTCAATGGTCATGCCCGCAACCGTGACCTGATCCATGTGGAAAATGGTCGACAGCAGAAGCGGGTGAGCCAGTCCAGATGCAGCCATGGAATCCTCCTATGTGCCAGGCTTGTTCAACCCCGGAAAATCAGAGAGATCGGAATGATTATCATCGCCGTGGAAAGACCGACCGCCAAAGCGATCGGACTTGCCTGAAAAAACACTAATGCTGTATACACGAAAATTCCGGTAATGAAAAGCCTCAATTGCGTTCTGATGAGCAAACCTTTTTTCACAATGCGCGCCCGCCCCGCTCCGTTCTTATCCGCCTCGGGCATGGACGCTGGAAGAACATGCTGGATAAAAAGCGCAAGAGTATAAAAATTCCAGAAGGATAGCATGGCCATAACGCCGGTCCAGAAGACCGCGGATCCCCAGGGCAGAGCGAGAAGCCCGGCGACGAAAAGAAGCAGGGAAAAGAAAAAAAGATTTCTTACCGCCCGACGCAGGGGGGCATGAATAAAGCCGCGCCGCCACAGACGCCGATCCGCTTGTTCAATTATGCTCATGCTCATTCGTATTCCGATCTTCGGCCCCGTCTTCCTTCAGCGCGCGGCGTATGGACTCCAACGTCTCGTCAAGCTCGTCAAGATCCCGTTCCGAGGGATCGGCCGTGCCGGAGAGAATGGACGCCATACGTTCGTCCTCGCGTTCCGCCTCGCCCTCCGCGGCGGCGATCGATTCGGGCGTGTCTGGCTCGAGGGTTATCTTTGCGGAGTCCGGCGAGGGCGCGGGACGAGCTTTCCGTTCGGCCTCCTGACGAGCCTTTTCTTCCGCGTCGCGCGCGGCGTTGGCGCGGGCCAGATAGCGGGCGTCGATCCACACATTGCGAAATCCCGCGGCCAGCCCGAGCAGAAGTCCCACGGCCGCGCCGACGGGCCAGGTGTCGAGTCCCTTGTCCACCAGCCACCCAAGGCCCCCGCCCACAATGGGGCCGGAAACCATGTGCAGCCCCATGGTGCTGGCCGTGCCGAGAAGACTTATCTGTCCCGGACGCTCGCTCTCTTTCTTTTCTGGACTCATATACGGGCCTCCATCCATTAAATGCTCTTGGAGTTGGACGCTGTCTGTGTTAGGTATCGTCCTGTGCCGACGCCGTCAATCGGAAAGCCCGTTCCGGCTTCCGCCCTTCTCTGCCCGCGGCAGACCACCGACGCCGCACGCGTTTCTTCCCCCTTAAACCCCCTTCCACAGAGGTTCTCATGCCCATTAAACCCGGCGACACTGTTTCTGTCCATTATGTTGGCACTCTGAACGACGGTTCCGAGTTCGACCGCTCCCGCGAAGGCAGCCCCCTGCGCTTCAAAGTCGGCTCCGGTCAGGTCATTCCCGGCTTCGACAAGGCCGTGACGGGCCATGAAGTCGGCGACAAGTTCTCCGTGACCATTCCCGCGGCGGAAGCCTACGGCGACAGACAGGAACAGCTGCTCTTCTCCGTTCCTCTGGAACAGGTGCCGCCCACCATCAAGCCGCAGGTCGGCATGATGCTCCACGTCTCCACCGATCAGGGCGAGCTGGAAGTGGCCGTTCATGAAGTGACCGACAAGCATATCGTGCTCGACGCCAATCATCCCATGGCCGGCAAGGACCTTACCTTCGCGCTGGAAGTGGTGTCCATAGACTGACGACAGGGCCGCGCGCCCTTTTCCCAGACAAATGGCCCGTTCGACGGGCCGCTTATTTCAAGGAGTTCGCATGAGTTCTGCCAACGCCAGCCGCAGCCATGCCGTTCTTTCCGTTGCCACGCGGCGCCACGACGCGGAATACATCGCGGGGAGACACCCCGCGGCGGTCGAAGGCCCTACCGATCCCACGGAATATTACGGGTGCAACGTTTTCGACGACAAGGCCATGCGGCGTTATCTGCCCAAGGCCGTGTACAAGTCTCTGCGCACCACCATTGATCTCGGCCGACGCCTCGATCCCGCCGTGGCCGACGTGGTGGCCAACGCCATGAAGTCCTGGGCCATGGAACGCGGCGCGGATCATTACACCCACGTTTTCTATCCTCTCACCGGCCTGACCGCGGAAAAACACGACAGTTTCCTCGATCCCGACGGCAAGGGCGGCGCGCTGGCGCAGTTCAGCGGCAGCGCGCTGGTGCAGGGCGAAGCCGACGGTTCCAGCTTCCCTTCCGGCGGCCTCCGCTCCACCTTTGAAGCCCGCGGCTACACCGCGTGGGACGTGACCAGCCCCGCCTACCTCATGGAAAGCCCCGCGGGCATGGTGCTCTGCATTCCCACGGTGTTCCTTTCCTGGACAGGCATCGCCCTCGACAAAAAAACGCCCATTCTGCGTTCCAGCCAGGCTCTGAACCAGCAGGCCGCCCGCGTGCTGCGTCTGTTCGGCGTGAATCCGACCATGCCCATCACCTCCAACGGCGGTCTGGAACAGGAGTACTTCCTCATCGACGGCACCTTCGTTTCCGCAAGGCCCGATCTGCTCATCGCCGGACGCGCCCTCTACGGCGCGCGCCCGCCCAAGGGCCAGGAATTCGAAGATCAGTATTACGGCGTCATTCCGAGCCGCGTGCTCGGCTTCATGGCCGACGTGGAACGCCAGCTCTACCGGCTGGGCATACCGGTAAAAACGCGCCACAACGAAGTGGCTCCCAGCCAGTATGAAATCGCGCCCACCTTTGAGTCCGGCAACCTCGCCTGCGACCACAACCAGCTCATCATGACCGTGCTGCGCAAAACCGCCAGACGTCACGGCATGTCCTGCCTGCTGCACGAAAAGCCTTTCGACTGCATCAACGGTTCAGGCAAGCATCTCAACTATTCCATCGGCAGCCCCGAGGTGGGCAATCTCTTCGCCCCCGGCGACAATCCCCACGAAAACGCGCAGTTCCTTGTGTTCCTGTGCGCGGTCATCCGCGCGCTGCATCGCCACGCCGGCTTCCTGCGCGCCGTGGTGGCTTCCGCCTCCAACGACCGCCGCCTGGGCGCCAACGAAGCGCCGCCCGCCATCATGTCCCTGTTCCTCGGCGACCAGCTCACCGACGTGCTGGAACAGTTCCGCGTGGGTCAGGTGACCGGCTCCGCGCACAAGCGCATCATGAACGTGGGCGTGGACACCCTGCCCCCCCTGCCCGCCGATCCCGGCGACCGCAACCGCACCAGCCCCTTCGCCTTCGTGGGCAACCGCTTCGAGTTCCGAGCCCTGGGCTCCTCCATGTCCGCAGCCGACTCGCTGGTGGTGCTCAACACCATGATGGCCGAATCGCTGGACTACGCCGCCACCTTCCTCGAAAACGCCATGCACGACGAACGCCTCAGCCTGGGCGAAGCCGTGCAGAAGCTCATCGAAAACGTGATGGAGGAAGACAGCGCCGTCATATTCAACGGCAACGGCTATTCCGAAATCTGGCAGCGGGAAGCCGAACGCCGCGGTCTGCCGAACTATCCGGCCACGCCCGACGCCGTGCCGGTGTTCTCCTCGCCGGAAGTGGTGGCCCTGTGCGAACGCTACCAGGTCTTCTCCCGCCAGGAGCTCAAGGCCCGCGAAGACATCCAGCTCGAACAGTACATCAAGACCGTGCATACCGAGTGCAGCCTCGCCATACGCATGGCCCGCACGCAGATCTATCCCGCGGCCGTGCGTTACCGTCAGGAACTGTCGTCTTCGGTGTCGTCCTGCGCGGCTCTGGGCGTGCCCGCCGGTCTGGACTCCCTGAAGGAACTCTCCGACGTCATCGCCGGTTTCGAATCCTCGCTCCGCTCGCTGGAAGAACGCGCCGGAGAACTCAACTGGACGCCCGAAGAAGAACGGCTGCTGCCCGTGGCTCAGACCTGTCTCCACTCCGTGCTTCCCGCCATGGAAGAACTGCGCCGTTGGGCCGACAGACTGGAAACCATGGTCGCCGACGATCTCTGGCCCCTGCCCAGCTATCAGGAAATGCTGTTCATGAAATAAGGAAGGATACCCATGCGCATACTCATCATCGGTTCCGGCGGGCGCGAACACGCCCTGGCCTGGAAGCTGAAGCAGAGCCCCGCGGTGACGGAACTGTTCGTCGCCCCCGGCAACGGCGGCACGGCGGGCATAGCCGTCAACGTGCCCATCAAGGACAGCGACATTCCCGCTCTCGTGGCCTTCGCCAAGGAAAAAGCCGTGGATCTCGTGGTGCCCGGGCCGGAACTGCCCCTCACGCTGGGCGTGGTTGACGCCATGAAGGAAGCGGGCATTCCCTGCTTCGGTCCCATGGCGGCCTGCGCCAGACTGGAAGGCAGCAAGTCCTTCGCCAAGGAAGTCATGCAGGCGGCGGGCGTGCCCACCGCGGCGGCGGGCGTTTTCTCCAACCGGGCCGACGCCGACGCCTTCGTGGCCGCTCACGGCGCGCCGCTGGTCATCAAGGCCGACGGACTGGCCGCGGGCAAGGGCGTCATCGTGGCCATGACGGACGAAGAAGTCCGCGCCGCACTCGACCTCATGTTTGACGACCACGCCTTCGGCGACGCGTCCAGCACCGTGCTCATCGAAGAATTCCTCAAAGGCGAAGAAGTGTCGCTGCTCTGCTTCTGCGACGGCAGAACCGCCCTGCCTCTGCCTTCCGCCCAGGATCACAAGGCCGTGTTCGACGGCGACAAGGGACCCAACACCGGCGGCATGGGCGCGTACAGCCCCGCTCCCGTTCTGCCCGACGAAAAGCTCGACGCCATGGCCGACGTCGTGGCCCGTCCCATTCTCGCTGAAATGGCGCGCCGCGGCACGCCCTTCACCGGGATTCTGTACGCCGGCCTCATGATGACCGAAGACGGCCCCAAGGTGCTGGAATACAACGTTCGTTTCGGCGATCCCGAATGTCAGCCGCTGCTCATGCGTCTCAAAAACGACCTGGTCGACGTCATCTCGGCCTGTCTGGAAGGCAGACTCGACGCCATGAAACTGGAGATCGAGGAGCGTTCCGCACTGGGCGTGGTGCTGACGTCCGCGGGGTACCCCGGTTCCTACCCCAAGGGAATGCCCATTTCGGGCATCGACAGCGCCGAAGAGCTGGACGACGTGCGCGTCTTTCAGGCCGGCACCCGCAGAGAAGGCGAACGCGTGCTTTCCAGCGGCGGTCGCGTGCTCTGCGTCACCGCGCTCGGCAAGGATCTCAGGGACGCCCAGAAACGCGCCTATGAAGGCCTGGACCGCCTTTCCATGGAGCACAGTCAGTTCCGCAGCGATATCGGTCTCAAGGGATTGAAACGCCTAGGACTGGCCTGATATGAAAAAACGCCCCCGGAGTCGACGCTTTTCCGGGGGCCGGACGGATGAACGTCCGGCAAAACGCAAGGATTTCCCATGACTCAAGTTGCCATTTTCATCGGATCCGCCTCCGACGATCCCGTCGTGAGCCCCTGCGCCGACGTGCTGAAAAAGCTCGGCATTTCTTACCGCTACACCGTCACTTCGGCCCACCGCACGCCTGAACGCACCGAAGAGCTCATGAACGAGCTGGAAGCCGACGGCTGTCAGGTCTACATCTGCGCCGCGGGCATGGCCGCCCATCTGGCCGGCGCCGTGGCCGCCCGCACCATCAAGCCCGTCATAGGCATCCCCGTGGCCGGATCGACCATCGGCGGCCTCGACGCTCTCTACGCCACGGTGCAGATGCCTTCCGGCTTCCCCGTGGCCACCGTAGCCCTGAACGGCGCGAAAAACGCCGCCTGGCTCGCCGCCCAGATCATCGCTCTGCATGACGAGCGCGTGGCCGAACTCATCCGCGCCGAACGCGAGGGATACAAGGCCTCCGTTCTGAAGGCCGCCGCCGAGCTGGAAGCCAAGCACGGAGCCTGAGGTCGATTTTCGACGATTCCCCGTCCGCCCGTTCCGCCGGACGGCATGTCCTTTTACCGAACAGGAGAATGACCATGGACGCATCCATCAAACAGCTGGCCCGTGAACGCATGAAGGGTCATTGCCGCGTCTGCCCGCAGTGCGACGGCAAGGCCTGCGCCGGCGAAGTGCCCGGCATGGGCGGTCTCGGCACCGGCTCGTCCTTCCGCGCCAACATAGAAGCCCTGGCCCGCGTGAAGCTGGCCATGCGCTGCCTCCATACCGCGGCTCAGCCTGACACCTCCACCGAAATTCTTGGCCTCAAGCTCGCGCTCCCCCTGCTTGCCGCGCCCATCGGCGGCGTGGCCTTCAACATGGGAGACGCCTCGCAGAATCCGGTGGACGAAGCCGCCTACGCCGAAGCCGTCATCTGCGGTTCCAAGCAGGCGGGCGTCATCGGCTGCGGCGGCGACGGCGTGGGTTCGCTCATCACGGACTGCGCCTTTGCGGCCATCCGCAAGGCCGAAGGCTGGGGCATTCCCTTCATCAAGCCGTGGGAAGGCGATTTCCTGTGGAACAGGCTTGAATCCGCCACGGCCACGGGCTGCCCCGTGGTGGGCATGGACGTGGACGCCGCCGGCCTCGTGACCTTGCGTCTTCAGGGCCGTCCCGTTTCGCCCAAAAGCGCGGAAGAACTGGCGGAAATCGCCCGTTTCGTGCATGAGCGCGGCGCGAAGTTCATGATCAAGGGCGTCATGACCGTGGCCGACGCCCGCATCGCCATCGACGCCGGCGTGGACGCCATCGTGGTTTCCAACCACGGCGGTCGCGTGCTCGACGGCACTCCCGGCGGCGCGGACGTTCTGCCCGGCATCGTCGCGGCCGTGGGCGACAGAATTCCCGTTCTCGCCGACGGCGGCGTGCGCTCCGGCACGGACGTGCTTAAAATGCTGGCTCTCGGCGCGAAGGCCGTGCTCATCGGCCGTCCCTTCTCCGTCGCGGCCATCGGCGGGCAGACCGACGGCGTGGCCGCCTACGTGGCCGACATCAAGGGACAGCTCACCTCTGCCATGGCCCTTACCGGCTGCGCGGACATTGCGTCCATAAACGCCGACATTCTGGCGTAGTTCTTCGGCCGGTCCGGCCTCCGGACCGGCCTTTCCACCCGCTTCCGGATACGTTTGTCGGACTCGCCTTTCGTTTCCGTCATAATCGCCATCCGCGTCTTCTGATCTACGGACTCGGCGGCCCGTTCGTCATCCCCGCGGCCGCGCGCGTGAACCTGCTATGACCATCATTCTTCTCTACCTGCTCTGCGGAGCCGTGGCGGGCTTTCTCTCCGGTCTCATCGGCATCGGGGGCGGCCTTGTGGTCGTTCCGCTGCTGAACATGATCTTCCGCCTCCAGGGAAACATTCCGCCGGATCTCATCATGCATCTGGCCGTCGGCACCTCGCTCTCCAGCATCCTTTTCACCGCCGTCTCCAGCACGCGATCCCACGCCAAGATGGGCGGCGTGCTGTGGAAATACGTTCTGGGTCTGGCCCCCGCCATCGTGCTCGGCACGCTCTGCGCGGCGTGGCTGGCCTCGCGCATGTCCACCTACGGGCTTCGCGCCTTTTTCGTGGTTTTCCTCATCTGCATCGCCACGCAGATGCTCTTCGATTTCTATCCGCATCCGCGCAAGACCATGCCCGGCAAAGCCACGCTCGCGGCGGCGGGATTCACCATCGGCGGCGTGTCCAGCCTCGTGGGGCTCGGCGGCGGCAGCATGTCCGTGCCTTTCCTGCGCTGGTGCGGCGTGGACATGCGTCAGGCCGTGGGCACATCCGCGGCCATCAGCTGGCCCATCGCCATCGCCGGAACCATAGGATTCATCGTCGTCGGCTGGTCCGATCCCACGCTTCCGGCCTGGAGTCTCGGCTACGTGAACGTGCCCGCGACTCTCGGCATCGCCTGTTCCAGCGTTTTTCTCGCTCCGCTCGGGGCCAAGCTCGCGCACTCCCTGCCCGTGCCCATTCTCCGGCGTTTCTTCGCGGTTTTTCTTTATGTGACCGCCGGAGAAATGCTCTGGAACATTCTTCACTGACAACGCCATGATCCAGGGCACAGGTTTCGATCTTACCGCGCTGCCGCGCATAAAAACGTTGCTGGAACGATACGGCGAACGCTTTCTCCGCCGCGCGCTCACGGAAAAGGAGCGGGCGGGCATGCCGTCCTCGCCCTCGGGACGCGCGGCCTATGTGGCCGGCCGCTTCGCCGCCAAGGAAGCCGCCGTCAAAGCTCTGGGCACGGGATTCTCCGAAGGCGTGCGCCTGACCGACGTGGAAATCCTTTCCCTTGAGTCGGGCAAACCGGAGCTTTTTCTGCACGGCGAAGCGGCCGTCATTGCCCGCCGTCTGGGCGTGCGCGCGGCGCACGTGTCCATTTCGCACGAACGCGACGTGGCCGGAGCCGTGGTCATTCTCGAATCCTGACCGGACGATCCCTTCCCGGCAAACGGCTTGCCGCGACACGCTCTCCATGCCGCGGACAGGAGGAAAACATCATGTTCGTTCCCGTTCCCACTCCGGAAGAAATGGCCCGCTGGGACGCCGCGGCCATAGCCGCCGGCATTTCCGAAGAAACGCTCATGGAGAACGCCGCGCGCGCTGCCATGGACTGTCTGCGCGCCCACGCCTCCGCGCGGGGCATAGCTCTGCCCGGCTCCTCCGCGCTTCTGCTTGCGGGCGGAGGCAACAACGGCGGCGACGCGTTCTGCATGGCTCGCCATCTTCTGGACGCCGGCGCGCGACCTTTCCTGATCTGCTCCCGCTCGCCCGAACAATACCGCGGCGCGGCCGCGCACTGGCTTCAGGTCGCCATAAATCTCGGCGTTCCCGTCTTTTCCGCCGACGACTGGGCAAAAGACGAGATCGATGTCCCCTTCGCGCCGGACATCGCGGTGGACGCGCTGCTCGGCACCGGCTTTCACGGCGAACTGCGCGCCAGAGAAGCCGGCCTTGTGGAAAAGCTGAACGGCCTCGCCGCCCGCCTCGTGCTTGCCGTGGACGTTCCCTCCGGGCTTTCCGCCCGAAACGGACGCCCGTCTCCCGTGGCGGTCCGCGCGCACGTCACGGTCACATTCCAGGCCGCCAAGCCGGGCCTTCTGCTCCCGGAAGCGCAGCCCTTCACAGGCCGGCTTGAGGTGCGCCCCATCGGCATGCCGAGGGCCGTGCAGGAAGCCAACCCGCCGTCCTTCCGAACCTGGATTTCCTTTCCGCGCGCGCTCGACGGAGGCGCGCCCTATGCGGTGGAACGCGGCGCGTCGCCCCGCGTCGCGAAAATCCTCGCCGAACCCGCGGAACCGTCATCCGTGGGGCCGGCCCATAAAGGAGCGGCCGGAAGAGTGCTGGTCGTCGGCGGCTGTCCGTCCTACACGGGCGCGCCATGCCTTGCCGCGTGGGCCGCGCTCCGCGCAGGAGCCGGTCTGGTGACTCTGGCCGGCCCCGAACCCGTGCTCAACGCCGCGCGCCTCTCCATGCCGGCCCTGACGCTGCGTTCCCTGGCCGGAAACTCCGGAGACGACGCCTGGAGTGAAAAAACCGCGAGTTCCCTGGCCGACGCGCTGCCGACCTACGGAGCTCTGGTCTTCGGGCCGGGACTCGGACGCGAAAAAGGAACCGTCGAGTTCGCCGACGCGCTGCTGCGCCTTCCCCACCGTCCGCCCACAGTGCTGGACGCCGACGCGCTTTTCGCGCTGGCGCAACGGCCGGAACTGCTTTCCCTGCTGCGCCCCTGCGACGTTCTTACGCCCCATCCCGGCGAGGCGGCCACGCTGCTTCGGACAAGCGCGAAAGACGTGCAGACCGACCGCTTCGCCGCCCTGCGCGCGCTGGCCGAACTCGCCCCCGCCATCTGGGTTCTCAAAGGCGAGGGCACGCTTATCGCCGCGCCCGGCGAACCCACGGTCATTTCGCCCTGGCGGGTGCCGCAGCTGGCCGTAGCTGGCTCCGGAGACGTGCTGGCCGGCCTCACGGGAGCCCTGCTGGCCCGAGGGCATGGCGCGCCCCTCGCCGCCACCCTCGGCGTGTGGATCCACGCCTTCGCGGGCATGCGCCTCGCCGAAGATTTCCCCATGCGCGGCAACGGGCCGCATGACATCGCCAACATCCTGCCCCGCGTTCTCGGCGCGGCAGGCGAATCCTGCAAGGGGGATATATGCCCATCCTTCTGAAAAGCCCCGAAGACACCATGGAACTGGGCCGCACGCTGGCTCAGGCCATGCGCGACACCTCCCTGCGCACGCTTTACCTGTTCGCCGATCTCGGCGGCGGGAAAACCACCTTCACGCGAGGATTCGTATCGGCCCTCCCCGGAGGGAACAACGCCGAAGTGGCCAGTCCCAGCTTCACGCTGTGCAACATGTATCCCACGCAACCCGAAGTGCTTCACGCCGACCTGTACCGACTCTCCGAAAACGCCGCTCTGCCTGAAGAAATGGAAGAAATGCTGGAAGACGGCGATCCGTTCCTCATTCTCGAATGGCCGCAGTATCTGGCCGCGAACCGCTACGATCCGGAACGACTCGACGTTTATCTTGAACCTGTGCGGGGAGACAGGGCAAAAGCTCTGGACAAGACTGAAGAATCATGCAAAACTTTCCGGCTGGCAACGATTGAAGCCTGTGGCGAAGCGGCCGGAGCGTTTCTGCGCGACCTGAAGCCCCGGCTCGAAAAGCGTTTTTTGCCCGTTGATGAGGCTTAACCGTTCCTTATCTCCTTTTTTCAGGATTGTCCTATGCGTATTCTTGTGCAGAAATTCGGAGGATCCTCCGTCGCCGATCTGGAGTGCATGAAAAAGGTGCGCACCAAGGTGCTCGCCGCGCTTGAGGAAGGCTACAAGGTAGTGGTGGTTCTTTCCGCCCGCTACGGCCAGACCAACAGCCTGCTGGAAAGAGCCTATCAGTGGTCGGACGAACCCGATCCCGCAGAACTCGACGTTCTGCTCACCACCGGCGAACAGGAATCTGTGGCGCTGTTTTCCATGCTCCTGCGCGACGCGGGCGTGAAAGCGCGCTCCTTCCTGGGCTTCCAGCTGCCCATCGTCACCGACGAAGCCTACGGCAACGCCCGCATCGACACCATCGACGCCGACACCATCAGGGAAGCCTTCCAGACCTACGACGTCGTCGTCATGGCCGGTTTCCAGGGACGCACGCCCGGCATGCGCCTCACCACGCTGGGCCGCGGAGGCTCGGACACCTCCGCCGTGGCCGTGGCCGCCGCCCTGGGCGACGAAACCCGCTGCGACATCTATACCGACGTGGACGGCGTGTACACCACCGATCCGCGCATGTGCAAGGACGCTCACAAAATGGATCGCATCAGCTACGACGAAATGCTGGAAATGGCGTCCATGGGAGCTAAAGTCCTGCAAATCCGTTCCGTAGAAATCGCCGAAAAATATAATGTTCCCGTCCGGGTGCGTTCCACCTTCTCGAACGATCCGGGCACGCTGGTCACCAAGGAGGACATCATGATGGAGTCCGTGCTCGTTTCGGGCA
>CALUUX010000086.1 GCA_944324085.1 uncultured Mailhella sp.
CTCCACCCACGCTTCTTTTCCTTTCTTTTTCGATAGTACAAAGGAGCTTGCCAGCGGCATTTCGCAACCGCAGGCCGGATTCGGGCACTTTACGGTTCTGGCCCATTTCCAGGCGATAACGGTAGCCTCCCCGCCGCCTTGTTCTGGTGGTATATGAACTTTCGGGTATAGATGACCGATGCGACGGAAAGCTTCCTGCTTCATCCATTCGCCGTAATAACGCACGTCTTCGGCAAGCCCCTTAGCTCCGCTCCACGAACGGTCACTACCCAGCTTGGTTCTGGCATCAGGATTCACCGGAGACTGCCCGGCAAAACGCGGGGGAATCTCTATCATGGCCTTATTTATCATCACTGCCACGGGGTTCAGGTCGTGGGCATGGGCTTCCAACCCCAGCCTCTGCGCCTCAAGCGGAATGGACCCTCCGCCCGCAAAGGGGTCAAGGAAAGTCAACGGTTCTTCGCCCATATATTTCCTTATTTCGGCGCGGGCTTCGTTCAGCAGGTCTTCGTCGTTGGAATTCTCCCATTTCACCAGGCGGGCAAGTAAGGCATGCAGGCGCTGACGCTCTGCATCCTGCGCTTCTTCTGTGGGAAAAAGTTCCGGGTGCGAAGACGGGTCATCTACCAATGAAGCCCAAAGCACTGCTCGGGCTGTTGCCGTAGGCTTACGCGACCACCACAGATGCAGTGTAGAAGGGTGCCCGTGGCGGATGGATTTTTCCCGAGCAGATTCGGCGTTGATGGCGTCCAGCGGAAGCGCGACTTCAATGAGTTTTTTTATCTGAGCCATACTACTTACTATCCCTCGTATATCTTTTCCGCATTCTCGATAAGAGCGGCAATGTTGAACTTCGAGCTTTCCACCGAAAAATCCGGGGGATTGTGGAAAGGCTTTTTCAGGTAGATCGTGCGGGTGTGCGGGCCGTCCACTGCAACGATAGCCAGAATGAACTGCTCCGGCTGGTTCAAAGCTGTGCGTATCTCGTTGAAGGTCATGTTGATGCTGGTGGCTCCGGCGGTGCGACCTTTCACCTCGATAAAGCGCAGGCTGGATTCTCCTTTACCGAGGGCATCCGGCACAGCGGATTCGATGTCGTAGCCGCACTTGTCGGCGCTCACGTCGCGTGGGGCGAATCCGAGGCTTTTTTCGATGTCCATCACAGCCTGCATGGCAGCCTTCTCTACAGCCTTGCGGGCAAGCGCATCCGCACAGGGGCCAGAACATGCATCAAGAAGCGGACGACCCGTGAGTTTAGCCAGCAGTCCGGCAGGAATGACCAGCGCGCCGCCGATGACCACGGGCGGCTGAGCCGAAATCAGGCGTTCTGCCGCTAACTCGTCCGTACGCTGCTTCAGGCGGGCGGCCAGTTCTTCGGCGCGGCGGGTGGCCTTTTGGGAGTTCAGGTTGTTGCTGATTTTCCCGGCCTGTTCCTGCTGTTTCAGCTCTCCGGCGCGGTAGTCCCAGTAGCGAATCTCGGCGGTAAGACGTTCGCGCACGGCTTTTTCCGTCTTGTCGATCATGATTTCGCGGCGTTCGCGCACGTCTTTCAGATGTTTGGGGATAAGATGGCCCAGGGCATAGCCGATGGCCGCATCTTCCACGCCGCGCGTCAGCCATGGCTGCTTGTGGGCGTGGGCAAGAACGGCGTCCAGCTCTTTAGGTGTGGCTGGGCGGTAGTCGAGGTACGGCGCATAGCCTGCGTTTGCGGCTGTGCCGTGTTCGTCCATCTCCACAAAGTGGATATTGCGTGAGATGACGCGGCGGCTACCATCGGGCAGGGCAGTGCCGTCCTGAATAGCGTGCTCAATGTAGAAGAGGAGGCGCATGGAATCTCCGGGATCGCTGTCGTCGATAAGGACGGCGCCGCGTTTAAGCAGATCGCCAGATCGTTCGCGGATGATGTCGATCATGGCTTCAAGCAGAGGATGCCCGGGACAGATGAGTGCTGCAGGTACAGAGCCGGGCAGATTGCGATAGGCCTTGTCGAAGCAAATGCGCTCGTAGCGGTTGAGCACCGGCTCGATATGACCTATCTGCCGGTCTCGATTGCGGATGGCGAAGGGAACGGAGAGTATCTCCCAACGACCTTTCTCGCGGGCCGACATGCGGCCGCCCAGTTCGCGGAACGCTTCTTTAAAGAATGCCTCGATGAAATACGGCTGGAGGCGGCGGGCCTCCATGCGCTCCATTTCCTCGCGGATGACACTGACCGTGCGGATGTTCATCACGTCTTCGGTAAGGGCGCGTTCCTTCAGCAGCTGAAGCAGTGCTTGCGGGTCGAAGGCAATATCCATGTCGTGATTGAGTCGGGCTTGCACGTCGGGGTCACTGCCGTGGCGCACGGCTTCAATAAGCAGTTCGCGTAGGGGACGGTTGTTGAACGAGACTTTACCGAGAATGTCGAAGACCTTGCCACCCAGTGCCTCTTTTTCCTGCTCCAGCTTTTCAAAAAGCCGCTGGAACACCGCGCCTTCGCGTGTTTCGGAAGCCACTAGGTTCCAGAGCCAGCAAGTTTTCGTCTGGCCGATACGGTGGATACGGCCGAAACGTTGTTCAAGACGGTTGGGGTTCCACGGCAGGTCGTAGTTCACCATGAGATGGGCACGCTGAAGGTTGAGGCCTTCGCCTGCAGCATCCGTAGCGATAAGAATACGAACTTCCTTATCTTGCTTGAAGCGTTCTTCCACTTTGCGGCGCTCGTCGCGCAGCATTCCACCATAGATGACCACCACGGCGTCGTCATTGCCGAGCAGAGAGCGTATCTTGTCCGTGAGGTAACGGAGCGTGTCGCGGTGTTCGGTAAAAATGATCAGCTTTTCTCGGAATCCCTCTGCATCGAACATTCCTTTTTCGTCTTGCAGCAGGCAGGAAAGCTCTTCCCATTTGCGGTCTCTGCCGCTGGTGCGGACGGCGTTGGCCTTGGCTTCCAGCGTTTTGAGCGTGGCAATTTCCGCTTCCAGTTCCGTGATGGTAGTCGCGGCACTGGCCTTGTCAGCTACGCGTTCTTCGGTGTCTTCCAGCTCGGCGGAAGTCAGGTCGTCATCGTCGAATTCGTCCGTAAGGTTCAGATTACGCAGTTCGTTCCAGTCGCGGGCACGCTGGCCGAGACGCTCTTCACTGAGACGGTTTTCCAGTCTTTCGCGGCGGCGGTGCAGAGACTGATAGATGGCCTCTGGAGAAGACGCGAGACGCCGTTGGAGCACGGTGAGCGCGAAGCCCACGGTGGTGCGGCGTTCGTTGTTCAGATTGTCGGCGCGGTTGAATTCGTTCTGAACGTAGGCGGTCACAGCCTCGTAAAGTTCGGCTTCTTCGGGGGAAAGGCTGTAGTTCACCGTGACGGCGTGGCGCTCAGGGAAGAGAGGCGAACCGTCGAACTTGAGCAGTTCTTCTTTGACAAGGCGGCGCATGACGTCGGAGATGTCGATAGACTGCGAGCCGGTACGGGCCACGCCTCCGAAGCGATCCTGATCCACCAGCGAGAGGAAGAGCTGAAAATCCTCTTCCTTGCCGTTATGCGGGGTTGCCGTAAGCAGAAGAAAATGACGTGTGATGCCGGAAAGCAGGCGGCCAAGCTGGAAGCGGCGCGTCATTTTGACTTCGCCGCCCCAGACCGTGGCGGACATCTTGTGGGCTTCGTCACAGACGATAAGATCCCAGTCCGTAGCCTTCAGTTTTTCCTGAATACCTTCGTTACGGGCCAGTTTGTCGAGCCGGGCGATGGCCAGCGGCGTTTCGTTAAAGGCGTTGCCCGTAACGGCGGATTCAAAACGGTCATTGGTGAGGATCTCGAAGCGCAGATGGAATTTCTGGAAGAGCTCGTCCTGCCACTGTTCCACAAGACTGCCGGGGCTGACGATAAGACAGCGCCTGAGGTCGCCACGTGCAAGGAGTTCCTTGACGAAGAGGCCGGTCATGATGGTTTTGCCCGCGCCGGGGTCGTCCGCAAGAACGTAGCGCAGGGGCATACGGCCCAGCATTTCCTGATAAACGGCGGAAATCTGATGCGGAAGAGGCTCCACATCAGAGGTATGGACGGCGAGATACGGGTCGAAGAGATGGGCGTAGTGTATACGCCATGCTTCCGAAGCGAGACGGAGCTTTGCACCGTCGGCGTCGAAACTCCACGGCAAGGATGCGTCCTGAAGCGATAGCTGCCCTTCATCCTCACGGTAGAGGATACGGTTGCCAAGATCGCCACGACTGTTTTTGTAGGTAAGATTCAGAACTGCGTTGCCGTACCACTGGACTGCCACAATGGTGACTGCCTCATGTGGATCAATGCCAAGAATAAGACTTCCGCTTGTAATATCTTCGAGTCGCACCACTTCCTGCCACCCCGGAGGAGGTGGCGGTTAAGTGTACCTGACCGCCACCTGCGCGTTGATTATCATCAAGATGCTTGTAAGCTATAAAAAACACCTGGTCAAATCTCTTTGGAGAAAATTAACCAGCAAAAGGCATCCTGGCGGTCAGGTACACTT
>CALUUX010000087.1 GCA_944324085.1 uncultured Mailhella sp.
ACAGGAATGCCGTTCACTTCAACACCGGCTTCGGTCTTGACGGCGTTCTGAAGAACTTTGCTCATAGGAATCCTCCAAGTAATTCCCCGCCGAAACGGGGCTGGTTAGCGCAATAGGAATTCGAATAATTGTCCTGTAATCGCGTTTCTGTCAAGCCCCAATTGCGTGATCGCAAAAAACGGGCGACCTTGCCATGACGCCGTCATTCATAGTATCTTGCGCCCTGTATCAAAAAGGAGTACGCCCATGCCTCGTTTTCGTTCGTTGAAAAGCTCTCTGCGCGCATGGTTCCGCAACGACGAGTGGTCGAAAAATCAGCCTCTTCCTCCAGAATTCAACGAGGAAGGCGTCAGTCCTCTTTCTCTGGCCAACGCCCTTTTCGCCTGTCTCACGGAGGGGGGAACCATGGCGGAACGCGCCGCCTTCGCCATGGGCGGGGTTATGAAACAAGTTTACGCCGATTCCCCAGAAGACGCAAAAAACATCGTTCGCCGCTTCATGTGGCACATGAACGAGGAATCTGGCAATATCGGATGGGGCATTCCTGAAGCTTTCGGGGAAACGCTGGCGCAGTGTCCGCCCCTGGCGGACACGTTCCGGCGCGTTCTGCTCCACTACATCTATGACGCGCCCGAAGAAAAAAGCACTGGTTTCTGCGATCACGCCCCTCTGCGCATCTCCTGCTATCGCGCCATCGCCCGGCTTCTGGACGCCCGTCCGGACTTCGTGAACGAAGCCATGCCGTTACTCCGTCTTTCCGCTCAGAATGAGACCGACGATGCCTGCAAAGTCGCTGCGGCATCCCTGGTCAAAAAATATATGCTGACTGAACTGCATCCCCAAAAGTGATCGAAAATCTTGCCTCTGACGGAAAAAAGCTGACGGGAGCGCGCGTCACATGAGATCGGCCCTTCAACGGTCTGAACGAGAAAAACGTTCGAGCCTATGTTAGTTGAGGTTGCTCCGCTCTCTTTTGAGAATCGCTGTAATCCGTTAAAAAGGGCGCGAAGCATAAACTCCGCGCCCTTTCCCAATCAATATAGATGCGAAAATTAAAGGATCAATCCGGATCCGCCCTGCGGAGGATTGGGGTTCAGTCCGCCGGAAGAAAGAGACAACTTGGAGCAGGCCTCCAGATATTTGTCCTGCACTTCCTGCGGAGTGTGCGAATATTCGAAAAGAAAATGCTTGCCTTCGATGCGGCCGTTGAATTCCTGATCGAAAGGATAACCGTAGGGAAGCATCATGAGCTGCACGCCCTGCTGGGTAGGAACAGTCTGCATGATGGCGACGTCGGTCAACGCGTTGGCTTCGGCGTCGAACTTGCCGATGATAAGTTCACCGGTCACGATTTTTACAAGACGGATATCATAGGCCATGATAAGACTCCTTGAGTGTTGTGCTAGATAAGTAGGGAGTCGCGGCCCGCTTGTCAAGTCGAAACAGGCTATTGCCAATTGCATGATGTGAGCCTATTTCTTTCTCACATGAGGTGTTTAACATGCAAAGAACGGTTTTTTCTCCCGAGACGCTGAAGCGGCTTTCCGAACTTGAGGATCGCCTCGGGTATCATTTTCATGACATATCGCTGCTGGCCACGGCGTTGACGCACAGCTCCTGGGCCAATGAGCACAACACCGTTCATAATGAGCGTCTGGAGTTTCTGGGCGACGCCGTGCTGGAAGTGAACGTCTCTTATGAAATATACAAGCGTTTTCCTCAGGAAAGAGAAGGCGGCATGACGCGCCTTCGTTCCCGTCTTGTCAGTGAGGGCAAACTCGCCGAACTGGCCCGCAGCCTCAATCTCGGAGAAATGTTGTTTATGGGACGGGGTGAAGAAGCGCAGGGAGGCCGTGAACGCGCCGCGCTTATCGCCGACGCCATGGAAGCCGTGCTCGGCGCGGTATATCTGGACGGCGGACACCAAGAAGCGTCCGCGCTTATCCATCGCCTTTACGCCGACAGATGGCCCGCTCCCGGCACGGATCGCAAAAGCAAGGACTACAAAACGCGACTTCAGGAAGCGACACAGTCCATTCTCCACACGCTGCCCGTATACATGCCGCTTTCGAGCAGCGGTCCTGAACACGCGAAGACATTCCGCGTTCAGCTGGAACTTTCCGACGGGCGCCGCTTTATCGCTCAAGGGGGAAGTCTCAAGCGCGCGGAGCAGGAAGCCGCTCGTCTGGCTCTCGAAGCTTTGGGCGTCAAAGAATAACCTTTTTACAAGATCTTTCCCGAAAGGCTCAGAGTCTTCGACTCTTGCGCTTTTTCGGTTATTGCTCTATGCTAACTGCGTTCGATTCCCTCAGGGTGTCTTGTATGGATACAAGGTCGACCTTGGCTCACATTGGTCTCGATATCGGCTCCACTACGGTGAAGCTTGTTGTCCTGGACCCGTCTATTCGTGTGCTTTACGCACGTTATCAACGCCACATGTCCGACGTTCGGGCTACGGTGGCCCAACTCTTCCGCGAAGCTCTTGCCGACGGCGGGCTTTCTGGTCATGTCTTTACGCTGGCCGCCACGGGCTCTGGAGCCATTTCCCTTACCGAGGAACTGGGCATTCCCTTTGTTCAGGAAGTCATTGCCTCGGCGGAAAGCATCCGCAGGCGCATTCCCGACGTGGACGTCACCATCGAACTCGGCGGGGAAGACGCGAAAATCACATTCTTTACCGGCGGCGTGGAACAGCGCATGAATGAAACCTGCGCCGGCGGCACAGGAGCCTTCATTGATCAAATGGCGGCATTCCTCAACACCGACGCCGCCGGACTCAACGAGCTCGCCTCACGCAGTCGCACCATCTACCCCATAGCTTCCCGCTGCGGAGTGTTCGCCAAAACGGACATTCTTCCCCTGCTCAATGAAGGATGCGCCAGAGAAGACATTGCGGCGTCCATTTTTCAGGCTGTCGTGGAGCAGGCGGTAAGCGGTCTGGCTTGCGGTCGCGCCATTGAAGGCAAGGTGGCTTTCCTCGGCGGTCCGCTCGCCTTTTTAAGCAGTCTGCGCCAGCGATTTGTGGAAACGCTGGCTCTTTCGGAAGAAAACGCCGTTTTTCCGCCCTACGCGGAATATTTCGTGGCCATGGGCACGGCCATGTATTCCGTTTCTCAGCACGAGCTTCCCGGCAACGAGCAGCAGGTTGGAGAGCGTGTATGGACAGCCGAAGAGCTGTCGGCTCTTGCTGAAAAACTCATCAGCGGCTCTCACGCTCCCGATGTGGTTTCCCTGCCGCCTCTGTTTAAAAATGAAGAAGAGCTGCAGGCGTTCAGGGCCCGTCACAACTCCCATACCGCCACATGGGCGGACATTTCCGATCTTTCCGGCACGAAGGACGCTCCCGCGCCCGTATACCTTGGCATTGACGCCGGATCGACAACCATCAAATCCGTGCTGGTGGACGGCAAAGGCCGGATCCTCCATCATTCCTACGCCCCCAGTCAGGGAAGACCGCTTGACGCCGCGGTGCAGATTCTCACGGACATCTACGCCATTCTGCCGCCATACGCGCGCATTGCCGCCGCTGGCGTCACCGGATACGGCGGAGGCTTGTTGCGCGCCGGATTGCACGCCGACATAGACGAGGTGGAAACGCTGGCCCACTGCAAGGCCGCGCAGTTCTTTCTGCCGGAAGTGTCCTTCGTGCTGGATATCGGCGGACAGGACATCAAATGTCTCCACGTCAAAGACGGCATGGTGGATCGCATCCAGCTCAACGAAGCGTGTTCCGCCGGATGCGGTTCCTTTATCGAGACCTTCGCCAAATCGCTGGGCATGGATCTACCCTCTTTTGTGGATGAAGCGCTTCACGCCCAGAATCCCGTAGATCTCGGCACCCGGTGCACGGTGTTCATGAATTCCCGCGTCAAACAGGCGCAGAAGGAAGGTCGCTCCGTGGGCGACATCGCGGCCGGACTTTCCTATTCCGTGGTAAAAAACGCCCTGTACAAGGTCATCAAAATTTCCAGTCCGGAAGAACTCGGAGAGCATGTCATCGCTCAGGGCGGTTCTTTCAAAAACGACGCGTTGCTCCGCGCGCTTGAACTCAGCCTCGGACGAGAGGTGCTGCGTCTGGACATCGCCGGTCTCATGGGAGCGTTCGGCGCGGCTCTCATCGCCAGAGAAAACGAATCCCCCGCCGGCTCCACGCTGCTGTCCCGTGAAGAACTCGCCGCTTTTCACGCGGAGCGTGCCGTCACGCGCTGCAAGGGCTGTTCCAATCACTGTCTGCTGACCGTCAACCGTTTCTCTGACGGATCGAGATTCGTCTCCGGCAACCGCTGCGAACGCGGCGCGGGCAAAAGCGCGACCGACGAAAGTCTGCCCAATCTCTTCGACTACAAGTATAAAAGGCTGTTCGACCACTATGTGCCTTTGAAGCCTGAGCAGGCTCCCAGGGGAAGCATCGGCATTCCCCGCGTGCTGAACATGTACGAAGATTACCCCATGTGGTTTACGTTGTTCACCAAGTTGGGGTTCCGCGTCGTGCTCTCTTCCGCCTCGTCTAAAAAGATGTACGCGCGCGGCATGTCCACCATTCCCTCGCAGACCGTATGCTATCCTGCCAAGCTCAGCCATGGCCACATCATGGAACTCATCCAGAAGGGCGTGCGTCGCATCTTCTATCCTTGCCTGGCCTTTGAACGCAAGGAATTCCTCACGCAGGACAACCGTTACAACTGCCCAGTGGTGGGCGGCTATCCCGAATTGCTGAAAAACAACGTGGAAAAACTGCGAGAACAGGGCGTGGAACTCATTTGTCCGTTCCTGCCCGTGGAACTGGACGGCCTTCTCAATATGCTGCTTCAGCTCCCGCTCTTCCGCAACATTCCCCGAGCCGAAATTCAGGAGGCTCTGGAGGATGCGTTCCGAGAAAAGAAAAAGTTCAAGGACGACTTGAAGGAAAAAGGCACGGAAGTTCTGAATTTCCTCAAAAGAACGGGAAAAATGGGCATCATACTGGCTGGACATCCCTACCATGTCGATCCAGAGGTGCATCATGGCATTCCCGATCTCATCACGGCATCGGGGCTGGCCGTGCTGACGGAAGACTCCGTCGCTCACCTCATGCCTGATCCCGGCAAACTGAGAGTGGTCGACCAGTGGACCTTCCATGCCAGACTGTACCGCGCTGCGGCGTACGCCGCGCAGTCCGATCAGGTATCTCTGGTGCAGCTTGTGTCCTTCGGATGCGGCCTCGATGCCGTGACGGCGGATCAGGTAGAGGAAATACTCTCCGCTTCCGGCAGACTGTACACCCAGATAAAAATCGACGAAGGAGCCAATCTCGGCGCGGCGCGCATACGCGTGCGCTCTCTGCTGGCTACCATGAAGGAACGCAGAAACAATCGCGCGCAGAAGGTGCTTCCCGAGTTCGCCACGCTTTTGCCCATGGCTCCCGTGGAAGAAGACAACTGGACGCCGCCTGATTTTACGGAAGACATGCGGGAAACGCATACCATCCTTATTCCGCAGATGTCTCCCATACATTTCCAGTTCCTGCCCTCCATGCTTCACGCGTGCGGCTACAAAGCGGAGCTTTTGCGATCCGTTTCCCGGGAAGCCGTGGAAGAAGGGCTTCGACATGTCAATAATGACGCCTGCTATCCGGCCATCACGGTCATCGGACAGCTGCTGTACGCCATACAGAGCGGAAAGTACGACAGGCATCGCATCGCTCTCATCATCTCTCAAACCGGAGGGGGGTGCCGAGCCACAAACTACATCGGTTTTCTGTACAAGGCTCTCAAAGAATGTGGGCTTACAGATATCCCTGTGATTTCATTCAATCTATCTGGTCTGGGACGCAATCCAGGCTTCCGCGTCACCGGACGCATGCTGCTTCGCGGCGTTCAGGCGTTGCTCTGCGGCGACACGCTTATGCGTCTTCTCTACCGCACCCGTCCTTATGAAAGCCAAAAAGGCAGCGCGGAAGCGTTGGCCGAACGCTGGGCGGCGATTCTTGACGCCGACATTCGGGACGGCGCGCTTCGTCGCACCTATCGCCATCTGGGCGAAGTGGTGCGCGCTTTCGACGCGCTGCCGTTAAAGGATGAGCCTCGGAGGCCAAGAGTCGGACTTGTGGGCGAAATCCTTTTAAAGTATCATCCCGACGCCAACAACAATGCGGTCAAGGTCGTGGAAGCGGAAGGCGGCGAAGCCGTCATGCCCGATTTCACCGATTTTATTCTGTACGGATTGTACGATGAAGTGTATCGTTGGCAGCACCACAACGGCAGTGTGGGGCGCGCGACCGTCAGCAATCTGCTTCTGCGCGCGTTGCTGACGCTGCGGTTGCCGCTCAGATTCGTTCTGGCGCGAAGCCGGAGATTTTCTCCCCCGCTTCCGTTCCGGAAACTGCGCGAACAGGTAAACGGCGTCGTCTCTCTCGGCCAGCAGACCGGCGAAGGCTGGTTGCTGACAGCCGAAATGATGGAGCTGCTGCACGGCCGCATCCGGAACATTCTTTGCATGCAGCCTTTTGGCTGTCTGCCGAACCACATCACCGGCAAGGGCGTCATCAAAGAACTGAAGCGACGCTTCCCGGAAGCCAACATCGCCGCCGTGGATTATGATCCCGGTGCGAGCGAAGTGAACCAGATAAACCGGATCAAACTCATGATGGCCGTGGCCAGGCAGAAACGCGCGGGAGGTCAGCCATCAACATAGGATATCATGACACAGCACTCACTGCCTGAACTTCTGGCTCCGGCCGGCGACATGTCCTGCTTTCTGGCGGGCATGGCCGCCGGCGCGGACGCCACGTATCTCGGCCTCAAAAATTTCTCCGCTCGTGCCGGAGCGGAAAACTTCAGCACCACCGAGCTGGCTCGGATGGTGGATTTAGCCAATCAGAACGGCCGCAAAATCTATGTGGCCTTCAACTCTCTCATCAAAGCGAGCGACATTCCCGCCGCGGGACGTCTCATCAAACGCTTGCAGCGCGACGCCCAGCCCCATGGACTCATCATCCAGGACATAGGGCTTATAGACGTGGCGCGACAGGCCGGCTTTGAGGGCGAACTGCATCTCTCCACGCTTTCCAATATTTCTTTTTCCCGCGATCTTCAAACCGTTCGCAAGCTCGGCGTGCAACGCGTGGTGCTGCCGCGCGAACTCTCCATCGACGAAATCCGCCAGATGGACGAAGAAGCCCCCGACGACATGGACTTCGAAATGTTCGTCCACGGCGCGCTTTGCTGGTGCGTTTCGGGGCGTTGTTACTGGTCCAGCTATCTCGGCGGCAAAAGCGGTCTGCGCGGCCGCTGCGTACAGCCTTGCCGGAGAATTTACAAGCAGAAAGGGCGTGAAGGCCGTTTCTTCTCCTGCCAGGATCTCTCCATCGACGTGCTGGTCAAGACGTTGGCCGACATTCCCCATGTGCGCAGCCTCAAAATCGAAGGTCGCAAGAAAGGGCCCCACTATGTGTATCATGTCGTGTCAGCCTACCGCATGCTGCTCGACGCTCTGGGCACTCCCGACTGGCCGCAGGCCAAAAAGGACGCGGAATCTCTTCTGAACATGGCCCTTGGGCGACCGGTAACCCGCGCGCGTTTTCTGCCACAGAAGGACGCGCAGATTTCCACGCCTGACGAGCCCACAAGTTCCGGCATGCTGGTTGGAAAAATCCAGTTCGAAAAAAAGAACAGAGTCCCTTCCCTGCCCTTTATCAAGCCTCGAATCGAACTTCTGCCCAAAGACCTTCTCCGCGTCGGTTATGAAGACGAGCCCTGGCACGATACCGTTCCCGTGACGCGACGCACGCCCAAGGCCGGATCCTGCACCTTGCGCCTTGCCCGCCATAAAATGCCCAAAGCCGGCGTTCCCGTTTTTTTGATCGATCGTCGAGAGCCAGAGCTCATGCACATTCTCAAGGAATGGGAAAACAAGCTGGAGCATTGCCGCAAGGTGGAAAGTCCGCTGGTGGAATGGACGCCCCATTTTCCCCGTCCCGTGCGAGCAAGGCGTCAGCAGGACTACCTGGTCCGCTCCTCTTTGCCGCAAGGACGACAGACCAGAGGATCACGTTCCGTCATGACCGGACTCTGGATGTCCGCCAATGCCGTGCGCGCCGTATCCCGAACTGTGATGCCCCGCATTTCTTGGTGGCTGCCGCCGGTTATCTGGCCGGATGAAGAAGCGTTATGGCAACGCCTGGTAATGGAAGCCCTGCGCGGCGGATCCACACATTTTGTCTGCAATTCACCATGGCAGATAAGCCTGTTCAACATGGACGACGAAAAACACCGTCCACATCTTACGGCTGGTCCCTTCTGCAACATTTCCAATCCCGCGGCCGTGGCGCTTCTCGCCAAGCTTGGCTATGAAGCGGCGTTTGTCAGTCCTGAATTGTCCGGAGAAGACTATCTCGCGCTTCCCCGGCAATGCTGCCTTCCCCTGGGAATGGTGCTTTCCGGGTACTGGCCGGTAGGCATCTCCAGGCATGGCATGAATCAGGTCAAGGCCAACGAGGCGTTCTTCAGTCCCAAGGGAGAAGCGTTCTGGGCACGCAATTACGGACATAATCTATGGATATATCCGGCGTGGCCCATGGATCTTTCCGCGCACAGACAGGAACTGGAAAGCGCAGGTTACGCCTTTTTCGCCAAGCTGGAAGAAACGCTTCCGCCCAATATGCCCCCTCTCCGCCGTACTAGTGAATTCAACTGGAACGGGTCGCTGCTGTAACTGCGTACGGGGAGATTTCTCCCCGTTCCTTTTTCTCTCCCGATGGAGAAAGCTCCATGCTGCATTTCATGACAAACGGCATCCGTCCCTCATGTCCAACGCTGCTTATCGACCGAGGCAGCCGTTTCACGGCGGCGATGATGGCCCTGCCCGACGCGGATGTTTCGCAGTGGCTCACATTCACCTTTCCTCCGGATGATCATCCTCTCGTCAGAATCAAAAAAAGTCTGGACGAAGCGAAGCTTCCCGCGCCGGCGCAAACGCTGATCTGCGATATGCATGGAGCTTGCGCAAGCGCAGAAACCAACGTCTCGGAACGTCGGGCACGGCGTATCCTTCGCTGGAAGGACGCTCTCCACCGCACGGAAGGACGCCCCGAGCTTTTTCTTCAAGAAGAACTTGAAGGATGGGAAGCGCAGGCTCTTCTTCTTGACGCGCGCCGGACTTTTGGATCCGCGCTCGGCACAGACAGCGGCCTAGCCGCGCTTCTCGCGGCGTTGAGTATGGACGCGTTGCGGGACCGTTCCTGGAGGGAAGGCGTGACCGTCATCTGGGCGGGATATAGCCACATCCAGGCGTTCATGATCTATCAGGAAAAATTGCTTGGCCTCTATGAACAACACAGCGGCATTTCCAAAGACGCGCTGCTGAAGGATCTGGAACAGATGCGCCTGAACTGGCTGCCCGATGAACAGGTACGCGCGGCGGGCGGCCATGGATGCCTCTGCGGCGACTTTCCCGCCGAGGCGGAAGGTTTTCGCCCTACCTGGATTCTGGGACCTCGACGTTCGGCTCTGGAAGGCTGCGGCCGTTTGATTTCCCCCTGCGGCGACGACAAATTCGATCGCTGTTTCGGCCTTCTGTTCGGGATTACCCTCAGGAAAGCGGCATGAGCGTTTTTTTCACCGCTCTTTTTCTGTTGGCCCTCGGCGTTTGCGTGCTGCTTAATCTGGTCACGCTGCCGGGCAACTGGGCCATGGTCGCGCTTGTCGTGGCGTGGGCACTGCTTGTTCCCGGTAACGGACTAGGCGTTGTTTTTTTCATTCTTTTTCTGGGACTCGCCGTCGCCGGAGAGCTTGTGGAGTTTGGAGCGCAGATATGGGGCGCAAAAAAATACGGTTCTTCCAAGATCTCCACATGGGCGGGAATTATCGGCGCCGTGCTGGGAGCCCTGTTCGGAGCTCCTTTCTTATTTGGCGTCGGAGCCGTGTTCGGCGCGCTGTTCGGCGCGTGGGCGGGCTGCTTTCTTGCCGAGCTTCTTATCCGCCGTCAGCCTTCCGCCGTGGCCTTTCGAGCCGCTCAGGGGGCTCTGGTGGGCCGTTTTCTTGGCATGGTCGTCAAATTCGGTCTGGGAATGGCCATGCTGGCGCTCACGGCTTCCCATGTATGGCCGGACACTCTTTAACTACGGAGCGGGCGCGTGCCCGAACGCTGCGACATGAAAAACGATTCTGAAAAAGCCGCAATGATGCGGCATCTTCGTCTGGTGCTGGTGCGAACCAACTTTCCTGAAAACATAGGCATGGCGGCTCGCGCTTCAGCAAACTTCGGTCACGCGCCGCTGTATCTGGCCGAACCTCGTCGCTGGGATTACGACAAAGCTCTGCCGACGGCCACGAGCCAAGGACGCCCGCTGCTCGATTCCATAACCGTTACCGATTCCGTGGGAGAAGCCGTGGCTCCGTGTACGCTGGTCATAGGAACCACCGCGCGCACCGGCGGCGCCAGACAACAGCTTATTACCCCCCGTCAGGCTGCGACGGAAATTGCGGAACGGCTGGCGTTGGGAGAAGACGTCGCCATCATGTTCGGCCCCGAAGACCGCGGGCTCAGCAACGAAGACCTGGAACATTGCGGACGGCTCGTCACCATTCCCACAGCCCCGGACGCCTCCTCCCTGAATCTTGCGCAAGCCGTGCTGCTCATGATTTATGAATGCTATCTGGCCTTGCCCGATGCGGCCAAGATAGACAGCCATCCGAGCCTGTCCCGCCGCGTCACCGCGGAAGAACGGGATTTTTTGTTCCGAGTTCTCAAAAACGCGCTCATGGATATCGGCACCATTCCCAGGGATAACCCTGATCATTTCTTTCTCCCTCTGGCTCGTTTTTTTGACCGGGCCGATCTGCGCCGACACGAAATGGACATCTTTATGGGCATCTGCCGTCAGATGGAACGCCTTGTGAATAAGGAGCCTGACGACAGATCCTGATCGTAAGGAACGTCTGGACTTCCGTGATTTCCACAACGTCACAATGATTCATCACTTCTTCTCCGCATCACGCTGCAATCTTTTGAAAGAAAATCTTTTCCGTCTCTTTCTTGACAGCAAAAATTTTCTCTTCGTATAGATATTAAGGTTGTTCCTGTAAAAGCCGTCTGGAGTTCTCATGTCCGCTCGAATATTCCTAAGCCTGATCTGCGCCGCGCTTCTTTTCGGTTGTTCCGAGGATTCCGCGGAAAAGCAGGCTCGTCCCGTGCGCACCGCGCTGGTTACGCTTGCCGTTTCTGAAACAAGGGATGTTCCCTACACGCTTCAGGCTGTGGGAACCGTGGAACCTTCCGCCACCGTGAATATCGTTTCCCGCACGGGGGGAGAACTTCAGAAAGTGCTTATAAAAGACGGCGACAGAGTGAAAAAAGGACAGCTGCTCTTCGTCATCGAAAAAGAACCCTACGAGATCGCTCTTCATCAAGCTCAGGCCCGACTCGAAAGCGACAAGGCAAAACTGGCCAAGGCGCGCGACGATTACGCCCGAGCCGTGAAAATGAGCAAGGGCGGTTTTTCCAGCGCGGCGGAAACCGACGCCGTCCGCGTGACAATGGTCAGCGCGCAGGCCGATGTGAGGGAAGACGCCGCGGCCTTGGAAAAAGCGGAGCTCGATCTTTCCTATTGCGAAGTTCGCGCCCCCATGGACGGCCGCGCTGGGGACATACGCGTCGACACGGGCAACGTGGTGGCCTCCCAGACACTTCTTGTGGTGATCGACGCCTTCCAGCCTGCGGACATCACCTTCAGCGTTCCGGAAAAACATCTGCCCCTCATACGCCGCAATGTTCTCGGCGCCGGTCTCAAAGTTTCGGCCCAAAACAAGGAAGGCAAGCCCATTTCCGGTGACGTGATTTTTCTTGGCAATGTGGACGCCGATACCGGCACCGTGCCTCTGAAGGCGCGTTTTGCCAACGCCGACGTCGAGCTGTGGCCAGGAGAATTTCTTCGCGTGGATCTTCAGCTGGACACCAGAAAAAATGCCGTCACCGTGCCGAGTCTCGCCGTCATGCTCGGTCCCGACGGCCCCTTTGTCTACGTCGTGGGCTCTGATCGTCTGGCCAGAGTGCGCCTGGTTACCACCGATGTGGAAAACGATGGCGTCACCGTGATATCCAAGGGTCTCTCGAGCGGAGAACATGTGGTGCTCGAAGGACACGTTCGTCTGAAAGACGGCATGCCCATACGCCTGCAGGAACATAAGGCGTCCGACGCGGCGGAGGGAGCGCGTCCATGAACATTTCCACGACGTTCATCAAGCGGCCCGTCGCCACCACGCTGCTGATGATGGGCATACTCGTCTTCGGTTGGATGAGCTACCTGCGCCTTCCGCTGAGCGAAAACCCCAACATCGATTATCCCGTCATCATCGTTTCGGCCACGCTGAGCGGCGCGTCCCCAGAAACCATGGCCACGTCCGTGGCCAAGCCGCTGGAAAAACAGCTCTCCACCATCGCCAGCATCAAGAACATGACCTCCACCAACAAACTCGGTCGCACCATGGTGCGCGTGGAGTTTGAACTTGATCGCGATATCGACGGCGCGGCTCTTGACGTGCAGTCCGCCATTTCCATCGCCTATTCCCGCATGCCGGACACCATGACGCAGATGCCGCGATTCATGAAGCTGGACCCCGACTCCCTGCCCGTCATTCAGATTGCGCTCACGTCGAACACGCTGACCAGACAACAATTGACGGACTACGCGGAAAACTATGTTTCGCAGCGTCTTTCCATGGTGGCCGGCGTTTCGAAGTCCGACGTGCGCGGCGCAAAACGCTACGCCGTGCGCGTCAATCTGCGCCCAGACCTCATGCAGGCGCGCGACGTCAGCGCGGAAGAAATTCGCAACGGCATCGAAGCCGCCAACGTCACGTTGCCTACCGGCAAGCTGGAAGGACAAGACCGAATCCGAAACATCAAAGACAACGGTTCGCTGGTCAAGGCGGAAGATTTCGCAAAAATCGTAGTCGCATGGCGTAACGGCGCGCCCGTCCGCCTGAGCGACGTCGCCGATGTGGAAGAAGGCGTGGAAGAAACCAACCAGGCCAGTTTCATCAGCGGCGATCCCGGCGTCATCGTGCAGGTGACCAAGCAGCCGGGAAGCAATACCGTGCAGATTGTGAGCGACATTCTCGACCTGCTCGCCGACATCGAAAACACGCTCCCGCCGTCCATCAATATGGCCGTGGTGGAAGACACCTCCATACCGATCAAGGAATCCGTGGAGGAAGTGGAGTTCACCCTGCTGCTGACCATTCTTTTGGTCGTGCTTGTCATCTACATCTTCCTGCGCGACGGCATGGCCACCATTATTCCCAGCCTTGCGCTGCCGCTTTCCGTGGTGGCGACGTTTCCTCTCATGTTCGCGTCCGGATTCAGCCTCGACAACATGTCTCTCATGGCGCTTATTCTGGTAGTGGGCTTTGTCGTGGATGACGCCATCGTCATGCTGGAAAACATCATCCGGCACCGGGAAATGGGAAAATCACCCTTTAACGCCGCCATGGACGGCGCGGGAGAAATCGGATTCACCATCCTTTCCATGACCATTTCGCTCGGCGCCGTCTTCATTCCGCTGCTGTTTCTGCCGGGAACGGCCGGACGCATGTTTTTTGAATTTGCGGCCGTCATCATCATCGCCATTTCCATTTCCTTCTTCATCTCCATCAGCCTCACGCCTATGATGAGCGCGCTGTTTCTGACGGATCAGTCAGTGCATCTGAAACATTCCGGCTTCAAGGCGGCCATGGAACATGTGTTTGTGGCCATGCTTTCCCTGTATTCCCGCAGTCTTCACTGCGTCATGCGGCACAAATTCATAACTTTCCTCGGCTCTCTTCTGCTCATAGCGGCTACGTGGTGGCTGTCCACGCTGGTGCCGACAGGATACTTTCCGGCCATCGACGGCGGACGCATACGTCTCTACGCCCGCGCCGAAGAATCCATATCCTTTCAGGCGTTGACCAAGGCTGTAGAGGAACTGCATCCCATCATCTCCGCCGATCCGGCCGTGCGCAGCTTCACCACCACCATAGGCGGCGGCACCAGAGCCGACACCAACACCGCAAACATCATGATCCGCCTGAAGCCTATCGGCGAAAGAGACGGCATCAACGTCGTCATCGACCGCCTCAGAAAAGCTCTGGACAACAATCCCACGCTTATGGTCTCGCTGCGCAACGCCAATATGCAGGGCGCGGGCGGCAGCTCCACGGGCATATACACCTATACGCTTGTGGGCAGCAACACCGCCGAACTCTACGCCGCCGCACGCGATGTGGAAGAAGCGCTCCATCATGTTAAAAGCGTGCGAGACGTCGGTTCCGACCTTCAGCTCATGAATCCGTCCATCCGCCTTATTGTGGATAGAGACAAGGCCACCATGCTGGGGATCTCGCTCTCGCAAATTGAAAACTCCCTTTATTCCGCTTTCGGCACGCGAGAGATTTCCACCATATATACGGACGTCAGCGACTATACCGTAAAGATGGAAGTGCTCAGATCCATGCAGGACAGCGCGAGCATTCTGGACGCCATTTATCTGCGTTCCGGCAAGGGGAAACTCGTTCCTCTGGAAACCCTTGTCACTCGCCAGTTCGAGGCCGGTCCTCTGTCCGTGAACCACAGAGGGCAGTTCCCAGCCGTAAGCATTTCCTTCAACGTGGCCAGCGGATACGCCATGGGCGAGGCTATGGCCGATGTGGAAAACGCGGCGCGCGATATCCTTCCCGCTTCCGTTTCCGGCAGTCTGACGGGTACGGCGCAGGACTTCCAGGATTCGGTGCACGACATGATACTCATCATCGTCGTCGCCCTTCTGCTGATTTACATCGTGCTCGGCATTCTGTACGAAAGCTTCATTCACCCCATCACCATTCTTTCCGGCTTGCCTTCCGCCGGCTTCGGCGCGCTGTTCAGTCTGTGGCTCTTCAATTCCGAACTGAACATGACGGCCTTTGTGGGCATCATCATGCTCATCGGCATCGTGAAGAAGAACGCCATCATGGTGCTTGATTTCGCCCTTCAGGCGGAACGGGGAGGAAGCCTCAATCCGGAAGACGCCGTGGTTCAGGGCTGTCTCATTCGATTCCGTCCCATCCTCATGACAACGCTTGCCGCCGTCATGGGCGCGCTTCCTCTGGCCTTCGGCATCGGCGCCACCGGTGCGGAAGCCCGTCAACCCATCGGCATTTGCGTTTCGGGCGGACTGATTTTTTCTCAGCTTGTCACGCTTTACATCACGCCGGTCTATTATGTGTACCTTGACAACTTCGGAAAGTGGGTAGGCAGACACATGCGCCGCATCTTCCGAAAAAGCCTTGCCGACACGGCGCCCGCGTCTTCGTCGGCGGAATGACGACGTCGCGTTTTTCCACCGCGACAAGGAACATGACTGATCCTGTCCAGACGAGGGAAGACCAATCACAACATCCAGCATCCGCTGCATTCAGGGAGTTCTCATGCTGAACGAATACGAAAACCGCTTTCTTGCCTCGGAAGTGCCCCCCCGTCCCGCCGATCAGGTCCGATTTCATGTTATCCCCGTGCCTTATGAAGCGACCGTCAGTTATGCCGGAGGTACGGCCAGAGGCCCAGAGGCGATTCTGGACGCTTCCGATCAGCTTGAACTTTTTGACGGCATGAGTTTTCCCGGAAAAGGCGGCATTTTTACGCAGCGACCCGTGGACTGCTCCGGCTCGCCGGAAGAAGTCATGGAAAACGTAAAGAACGCCGTGCTGGCCGCTCTCGACGCGAATGCCATGCCCGTAGTGCTCGGAGGAGAACACTCTCTCACCTATGGCGAAATGGCGGCTCTCAAAGAACGGTACGGACGCTTCGGCGTCGTTCAGTTCGACGCGCATGCCGACCTGCGCGATAGCTACGAAGGCAGCAAATGGAGTCATGCCAGCGTCATGCGCCGCGCCGTTAAAGACCTGGGGCTTCCTCTCGTCCAGATCGGAAACCGTATTTTCTGTCAGGAAGAACTCGACGCCCGCAAAGAACATAGCGTCGTGAGCTGGGACGCTCCTTATCTATGCCGCAACGGCATGCCGGACCATCTCATTCCCGAAGACTTTCCGCGACAGATATTCATCACCTTTGACGTGGACGGACTGGATCCGTCCGTCATGCCTGAAACAGGCACCCCCGTGCCCGGAGGTCTCGGCTGGTATCAGGCGATTGATCTGGCGGCCAAGGCCATGGAAGGCCGCAAAGTCCTGGGCTTTGACATCGTGGAACTCGCCCCGCGAGAGGGACATATTGTTTCAGATTTCACCGCCGCAAGCCTGACCTACGCGCTCATGGGGCTGGCCGAACGCAATAGCGGCGAGTGACAACGTTTCGGAAACAAGGTTGGGCACGAGCCCTCGTTCCCAACGTCGCCGAGCTTTTCTTTCCAGCGTTTCTTTGAATCCTCGGCATCCGAACGCGTTGGCGAGTAGACGAAAGGGCCCGAACGTTTTTGCTCGGGCCCTTTCCACATCGTGTTTTCCCCGGAGTCCGTCCGGGCGAAATAAACGCTGATGACATTCTAAAAAATGCGGAAGCGTCGCTAAAAAAAGCGTTCCAAGTTGTTTTCCATTTCGCCCAGCGTCTGCAGGCAGGCATCGCGGCGTTCGTCTGAAATGGACGCAAATAACTTTTTTT
>CALUUX010000088.1 GCA_944324085.1 uncultured Mailhella sp.
TATCCTCATTGCCGGTGGAGGCGGCGAGGATGTTTTTGGCCGTCTTGAAGGCGTAGTACAGCGCAAAGGCCGCGCACGCGAAGACGATTACCAGAGAAATGAAAGTCATACATACCCCCGACAGGTAAGCTGAAAGTGGAAAAACCGAAAAATGGACGGGCAGGCTTGCCTGCCCGGTGCTCCCCCTTATTTAAGGAACGTCAACGATATAAAAATTCCCCGCCGATGACAAGCCTTGAGGCCGCGTTCCGCTGTCTCCGAACGTTCGGAAACGGGCGGGCTTTCAGCGTTGGAACGGCATTCGGCGAGGCGAGCGGGCCCTCTTGCGGCGGTCAGCCCATCAGGCTAGGATGCGGAAGATATTTTTTCAGGAGAAAACCCATGTCATTGAAGCAGCGTCTCGGTTTTACCGAAGAACCCCTCTATGTGATGGACGGCAACGCTTTTCTGTTCCGGGGCTTTTTTGCCAATTCCGGCATGTCCCGATCCGACGGTTTTCCCACGGGCGCGCTGCACATCGTGGGGCGCGTGCTGCTCAAGCTGCTGCGCGAGGAGAGGCCGAAGCACTTCGCCTTCATCATGGACGGGCATGGAAAGCATTTCCGGCATGAGATTTTTCCGGCTTACAAGGCCAATCGCCCGCCGGCTCCGGAAGGGCTCGTCATGCAGATAGAGCCGCTTCAGAATCTCGTGCGCGCTCTGGGCATGAAGGTGTTGGTTTCCGAGGGCTGCGAGGCCGACGACTGCATCGCCAGCCTGGCCGCCAGATACGGGACGGAACGTCCCGTGGTCATCATCGGCATGGACAAGGATCTGCGGCAATGCCTTTCTCCCGGCGTGGTGATGTGGGATCCGGCGTCCCGCGAGGAAAAGCTCGTCACGCTTCAGTCGTTCCGTGAGGAAACCGGTCTTGAGCCCGGTCAGTGGCCGGACGTGCAGGCGCTCATCGGCGACACCGCCGACAACGTGCCCGGCGTGAAGGGCATCGGCGAGAAAACGGCGGAAAAGCTTTTCCGCGAGTTTCGCGACCTGGAGGACGTGCGCGACCGCATGGCTCAGGTGCCCCCCGCCATCCGCAAAAAACTCGAAGGCAATGAAGACGCCATGTTCCTGTATCGGGATCTGACTCGTCTGCGCACGGACTGCTGCGCGGAAACGCTGGACGCCTTTTCCGTGGAACCCATGGAGCGTCAGGGCGCGCGCACTTTCCTGCGGGAATTTGAAATGAATTCGCTTCTGCGCGAGCTGGACAGTCTCATGCGTCAGGGCATCGTGGCGTTCCGTGGCGAGACGGAGGATGAAAATTCCGGCGCGGTCTCCGTCAGGGCGGGGCGTCAGCTTTCCCTCTTTGACGAACCTCCCGCCGCGCCCGTCATGGATGAGGTGGAAGATCCTTCGCGTCTGCCGTCCTGCGTTGGTCTTGCCGTGGCCGTAACGCCCGCGCCCGTGGTGAATCGCGCTCAGAAAGGCGGACTTTGCGTGGCCGTGCGGGACGGTTCCGAGCTTCGGGAAAGTCTCTTTGTCGGTGACGATCGCGCGCTGGCGGCGTGGGCGTCGGCGTCTTCGCTCATGATCACCCCGGATATGAAGCGGCTGCTGCACAGACATGCGTCGTGGGGTACGCTCGCGCCGTCGCGCTGTTTTGATCTCGGACTCGCGGCCTATCTTCTGGCTCCTGAAGACAGGGATTACGGGTGGCCCAGCCTGTCCGCGCGGCATGCGGAAAAAAGCGGTCTTCCCATGGAACGTCCGGCGGCCATTGCGCTTTCCCTGTACGACGACATGGTAAAGCGACTGGAACATGACGGCCTTCTCAAGCTCCTGCGCGATATGGAAATGCCGCTCATTCCGGTGCTGGCTTCCATGGAGGACGCGGGCATCACGATCGACAAAAACGCGTTGAAGGCCTTTCTCGACGAGGTGCAGACCGAACTCGACGCGCTTACGGCGCGCATTTACAAGGAAGCCGGACAGGAATTCAATATTCGTTCCGCCCAGCAGATAGGCGAGATTCTTTTCAAAAAACTGGGACTTGCGGCGGCCAAATCCACCAAGGGCGGTCAGGCCTCCACGTCGCAGGCCGTGCTGGAAAAATTGTCCGGTCAGCATCCCGTGGTGGACGCGCTGCTGGAATTCCGCAAGTTGGAGAAGATGCGTTCCACCTATCTGGAACCGCTGCCGCGTCTCGCCGGGCCGGACAGCCGCATCCATACCACCTTCAATCAGACGGCCACGGCCACGGGGCGGCTTTCGTCCAGCAATCCGAATTTGCAGAACATCCCCGTGCGCGGCGATCTCGGCAGGCGCATGCGCGCGTGTTTTACGGCCGGGCCGGGCATGAAGCTCATTTCCGCGGACTACTCTCAGGTGGAGCTGCGCGTGCTGGCGCATTATTCGCAGGATCCCACGCTTCTGGCCGCGTTTCGGAACGGCGAGGATATTCATACCCGCACGGCCGCGTTGCTCTTTGACGCGGATCCCTCGCAGATAGGCCCGGATCAGCGTCGTCGGGCGAAGACCATCAATTTCGGCCTGATCTACGGCATGGGCGCGCGAAAGCTCGGTCAGGATCTCGGCATACCGCTGTCGGAAGCGCGCATGTTCATCGAGCGCTACTTCACGCGATTCGCGCACATCAAGGAATTCTTCGACAGCGTGGAGAAAGAGGCGCGCGGAAACGGTTACGTCACCACGCTTTCGGGGCGTCGCCGTCCGCTGCCGGACATGCTTTCGCAGAGCGGACAGGCCCGCGCCCTGGCGGAAAGGCAGGCCGTGAACACCCTTATTCAGGGTTCCGCCGCGGACCTCATCAAGTTCGCCATGCTGGCGGTGTACAACGACGCCGACCTTCGCCGCATGAAGGCGAGAATGCTGCTTCAGATTCACGACGAACTCATCGTGGAAGTTCCCGAAAAGGACGCCGAAGCCGCGGCGGTTCGTCTTGCCGCGCTCATGACCGACACGTCGGCCTGGGGCGTGGAGCTGCGCGTGCCGCTGGTTGCCGACGCGGGCATAGGCCGCAACTGGGGCGAGGCGCACTAAGCGCGGAACGCCGTCGATTCGCCCGGAGAAAATTCTTCTGCCGGGGGAACGGGTTCGTTTTGGGGAGTCGCTTCGTTTTTGAACGGGGCGCGTTCCGGTCTTTTCGAAGGTCACGGGCTCCGGCCCGGCAACGTGTGAGAATGTCATGGCACTTCTTTCCATTCAGGACGCCAGCCTTACGCTGGGCAACAGACAACTTCTGGATCATACCGAGATTTTTGTGGAGCGGGGCGACAGGCTTTGCATTGTGGGACGCAACGGCGTGGGCAAGTCGTCGCTGCTGTCGGTGCTTGCCGGACGTCTGCCTCTGGACGCCGGAGAACGGCATGAGGAACCGGGCCTCCGCATAGGCTACGTGCAGCAGGCCGTGCCCGATCACTGGAAAGGCTCCGTGTTCAGCGTGACCGCAGACGCGCTTGGAAAGGAAGGACATCTTCTGGCGGCGGCGCACCTGATCGCTTCCGACAGACGCGATCTGCTTCCGCCCGACCTTGCCAAAGAGGCCGATCTTGTCATGGAACACGGCGAAGTCTGGGAGCGTCATGGCGAGGTGCTTGGCGTCATCAACAGTCTCGCGCTCGATCCGGAAGCGGATTTTTCCACGCTGTCCGGCGGAACGCGTCGCCGCGTGGCGCTGGCTCGCGCGCTTATCGCGTCGGACGTGCTTCTTCTGGACGAACCCACGAACCATCTGGACATCAGCACCATCAGCTGGCTGGAAGAGTATCTGGCGCGGCAGGCCCGGACGCTGGTGTTCATCAGCCACGACCGCGCCTTTGTGCGGCGTCTGGCCACGCGCATGGTGGAGCTGGATCGCGCCAAGCTCTACAGCTACGCCTGCGGTTTCGACGCCTATCTGGAACGCCGCGAGGAGAGGCTTCACGCCGAAGACATGCAGAACGCCGTGTTCGACAAGAAACTCGCGCAGGAGGAAGTCTGGATCCGTCAGGGCATCAAGGCGAGGCGCACCCGCAACATGGGTCGCGTGCGCGAACTCATGAAGATGCGCGAGGAGCGCGCCGCCCGTCGGGAACGCGTGGGCACGGCCACGCTCAACGTGCAGGAGGCGGAAAAGTCGGGCAGGCTGGTGGCGGAGATGAAGAACGTTTCCTTCGTCTGGCCGGACGGCTACAAGGTGTTTGAGGACGCCAATGTCATTATTCAGCGCGGGGACAAGATAGGGCTTATCGGCGACAACGGCGCGGGCAAGACCACGTTTCTGCGCGTGCTTCTCGGCGAACTGAAGCCCACATCCGGAACCGTGCGTCTCGGCACGGGGCTGGAAATCGCCTATTTTGATCAGCTGCGCGATTCTCTGGACGATGAGAAGAGCGTGATGGACAATGTGGCCGAAGGCAACGACCGCGTGACCATCAACGGCGAACCCCGGCACGTGGCGAGTTATCTTCAGGATTTTCTTTTCGATTCCAGCCGGTTGAGAACTCCCGTGGGTCTGCTTTCCGGCGGCGAGCGCAACCGTCTTCTGCTGGCCAAGCTGTTCACGCGTCCTTCCAATCTGCTGGTGCTCGACGAACCCACCAACGATCTCGACGCGGAAACGCTGGAATTGCTGGAAGAAATGCTGGCGTCCTACAAGGGCACCGTCATCGTGGTGAGTCACGACCGCGCCTTTCTTGACGAGCTGGTGACCGGCACCATAGCCTTGGAAGGCGACGGCAAGGTGCGCGAGTACGTGGGCGGTTACACCGACTGGCTGCGTCAGCGTCAGAAACCTGAGGAGAAGAAGGCCTCTTCGTCCAAGGAAGCGTGGAAGGAAAACGCGCCGAAAAAGCGCAGACTTTCCTACAAGGAACAGCGGGAGCGGGAGGCTCTGCTTCAGGAGCAGGCGGACATGCCCGCGAAGCTCGACGCGCTGGAGAAAGAACAGAAGGCCTTGGAAGACGCGCTGGCCGATCCCGATCTTTTCAGCCGGGATCCCGACGCCTTCAACGCCAACATTGCCCGTCTTCCCCAGGTGGAAGAGGAACAGCTTGCGTTGCTTGAACGCGGCGACGAAATTGAGGCACGCCTCAAGGAACTGGAATTATAGGGCGCGCCTTCTTTTTCGCGTCGCGCGGCGCAACGGTTTCTGACTCCGGCGGGATCGACGAAGGATGACTTGGCGGCAGGGGAGCATCCGGGCTAGGCTGAGCGCAGGTTGGCGGCCGTTCGAACGGCCTGCTTCGGCAGGCGGGCGTAGCGTCGCTTCCGTGGCGAAGATCGGAACTTTTTTTCAGGAGATGGCTATGTGGAAATATGCCGCTCAAACGCTGGGAGTCGTTATGATGATTGTTTCCGCCGTGAATTCTGCCCCGGCCGGGGAAATCCCGCATTATGAATGTGCCATGGGTGAGGTTGACGTCAGGGTCATGTCACTGGTTCAGAAAGATTTGAACCCCGCCATTCTGCGCGCGGAAACCGACGCCGAGAAGGCGGCCGTCGACCGCGCGTATCCTGACGGCGCGATTCATAACGTGTTGAACGTGCTTCTTTTGCGGGGGCACGGAGCCACGGTTCTGGTGGACACCGGTTACGACTGGACGGCGGACGCGCTTTTGGAAGCTCTGCGAAGCGCGGGCGTCGGCCCGGAGGACGTGACGCACGTCGTCATTACGCACGCCCACGGCGACCATACGGGCGGGCTTGCGCGCGACGGAAAAGCGTTTTTCCCCAGGGCGTCGATTATTTTTTCCGATAAGGAACTCGCCTACTGGACAAATCCTGACGAACGGAAAGCGGCCTCCGAAGGAACGCGCAAGATATTCTCGACCGTTTCGGACATTCTTGCGCTGTACGGGGATCGCGTGCGCGCCGTTGCGCCCGGAACGGCCATTGTGCCGGAACTTCCCAACGTGCGCGCTGTGGATGAGGCCGGACACACGCCCGGGCATATCGGAGTTATGGTCGAATCCGGCGATAAAACGTTTTTATTCTGGAGCGATCTGCTTCACGCCTTCGACGCGCAGACGGCCGATCCCTCCATGTCCGCCACGTTCGATATGGATCCGGCGGCGGCCGCGCTCGTGCGCGAAGCCACGCTGAAGCGCGCCCGCGAGGAAGGCTGGCTTGTGGTCGGATCGCACGTTCCCTTTACGGAGCCGCGCGTGCTGCCATAGCGAGGCGTTGACGCCCGGCCGGCGGTTCGGGGCTCGTGAGCGCGTCGGTTATCGCCGGTCTGGAGCGGTCTTCCAAAGGGACGCCGGTCCGGCTTGGGCGAAAAATAAAAAAGAAGGGGGAGGAAAGGAACGCGCCTTTCCTCCCCCTGTTGCGTCAATGCGCTGATCTTACAGCTTGGCGGCCGTGAGCAGATCGGCCACGGCGTCGCGCTTTTCCCAAGTGAATTCAGGAAGTTCGCGGCCGAAGTGGCCGTAGCAGGACGTCTTGCTGTAGATGGGGCGTTTCAGATCAAGCCGCTTGCAGATGAAGTAGGGGCGCAGGTCGAACACTTCGCGCACGATCTGCGTGAGACGGTCGTCGGGCAGCTTGCCGGTGTCGAAGGTGTGCACCAGCACGGAAACCGGTTCGGCCACGCCGATGCAGTAGGCGATTTGCACCTCGCAGCGGTCGGCGAGGCCGGCGGCCACGATGTTCTTGGCCACGTAACGGGCCATGTACGCGCCGGAGCGATCCACCTTGGAGGGATCCTTGCCGGAGAACGCGCCGCCGCCGTGGTTGCCCATGCCGCCGTAGGTGTCCTGAATGATCTTGCGGCCGGTGAGTCCGCAGTCGCCCATGGGGCCGCCGATGACGAAACGACCCGTGGTGTTGATGAAGATTTCGCAGTTCTTTTCGTCGAAGTAGCCGGTGGGCTCCAGAATGGGACGAATGACTTCCTTTTTCACGGCTTCCACGATGTCGTCATGGCTCACCTTGGGAGAATGCTGGGTGGAAACCACGACGTTGTTGCTGCGCACGGGCTTGCCGTCGATGTATTCAAAGGAGACCTGCGTCTTGCCGTCGGGACGGAAGAAGTCGACGATGCCGTTTTTGCGCACGCGGGAGAGCTGAAGCGAAAGCTGGTGCGCCCAGTAGATGGGGGCGGGCATGAGCGTGTCGGTTTCGTTGGAGGCGAAGCCGAACATCATGCCCTGGTCGCCCGCGCCCTGATCTTCGGGGTTTTCGCGGTTGACGCCCTGAGCGATGTCGGGCGACTGCTTGTCGATGGAGGAGAGCACCGCGCAGGTGTGCGCGTCAAAGCCCATATCGGAGCCGATGTATCCTATTTCCCGGATGGTGCGGCGCACGATGGCGGGAAGGTCGGCGTAGCCCTTGGTGGTGATTTCGCCGGCCACGATGGCCATGCCGGTGGTCACCAGCGTTTCGCAGGCGACGTGGGAATCGGGATCCTGAGCCAGCAGAGCGTCGAGCACGGCGTCGGAAATCTGGTCGGCGACCTTGTCGGGATGTCCTTCGGTGACGGATTCGGAGGTGAAGAGGTATTTGCCTTTAGAGGGGATCATGGTCTCTCCTTGAAGTTCACGGGACGCTCGGAGGGATGCGGCTTAAAACCGGACGCCGTGAGCGTGGGTCGTTCGGGAAAGGGGCATATCTTTATATCAAGTTATGGTAATATGCCTTTCACTCCGACACTATACACAGGGAGATGCGCTCTGTCCAGCTTCTTGACGGGATATCATCGTCACGTTATCCCCATAAGAAAGGGAAAACAGAAGGATGGCTCTGGCACGGGCCGACGGGTCCTCCTGCTTCATGCGCCTGTTCGGGAGTTTGCCATGCAGCCGTTCTATCAGGGAAAAATAGATAATTTCTGCGCCGTGTACGCGGTGTTGAACGCGCTTCGGGTGCTGTTCAGCATAGGGCCGCTTCAGGCGCGGAAAATTTTCAATCGCGTTCTGCTCGCGCAGGCCGCCGATCCCGACATGTTCGGAAGGATTCTCGAGCATAGAACGGACTATGTGGCGCTGGTGGATTTCATGCTGGAAGACGTGCGGCGTCATGAGTTTCCCGATCTTTGCGTGCGCGCGCCTTTTGGTCCGGAAACGTCCTGCGATCAGGTGTGGGAAGCTCTTCGGGCCAGCGCGAGACCTCCTATGCCGCTGGTTTCGGTGTTCCGTTTTCTGCGCATCGCTCCGCCGTCGGAAAAACCCTATGTGGATCACTGGACGGTAGGGCATTATATGGATATGGAGGGGCTGCATTTTCTGGATTGCAGCCTGGAGGCGGGCGCGCTTTACTGCCTGCCCTATGCGAAATTGACGGATCCGTGGCGTCCGCTCAGTCGGGAGTATGTCGTTATCCCGCCGGAGAGCGTGAGGATTCTGTCCGTTTCCCGCTTTGCGGGTCTTCCGGTGTGAGAGCATGGCACTTACTTCTCGGCAGAAAATGGGGGCCGCGGCCCTGATCATGGCGTTCAGCGTTCTTGTTTCGCGATTCATGGGGCTTTTCCGCGACAAGATCATTTCCTGGCAGTTCGGCGCCGGCGGCGAGACGGATATCTATTTTGCGGCGTTCGTCGTGCCCGACTTTCTAAATTATCTTCTGGCGGGCGGTTATATTTCCATCACGCTCATCCCGCTGCTCTCCAAACGCTTTGAAGAAGACGAGGCCGACGCCTGGCGATTCTTCGGCGTGGTGTTTTCGTGGGCCACGCTGTCCATCGGACTGCTTTCCTTGGTTGCCTGGGCGGCGGCTTCCCGTCTCGCGCCTGTGGTGGCTCCAGGCTTTACGCCGGAGCAGTGCGCGCGTCTTGCGGATTTTCTGCGCATCGTGCTGCCGGCGCAGGTGTTCTTTTTGCCGGGCGCGTGTCTTTCGGCCGTGCTCTACATCCGGCACCAGTTTGCGGTGCCCGCGCTTATGCCGCTTATCTACAACGGCTGTATCCTGCTTTTCGGCGTGGGACTGCCGTGGCTCGGGCTGGCTCAGGGCATGGAAGGGTTCTGCTGGGGCGTGCTGGCGGGCGCGGCTCTCGGCGCGTTCGTTCTGCCGCTGGCGGCGGTGAAGGAAGGAGGCCTGCGCCTGTCTTTCGGTCTGGCGCATCCTCTTATGAAGAAGTTTTTGCTCATGGCTCTGCCTTTGATGATAGGCCAGTCCGTGGTGGTGCTCGACGAGCAGTTCGTCCGCATTTTCGGCAGCATGGCCGGCGACGGCGTGGTCAGCCTGCTCAATTACGCGCGGCGCATCATGATGGTGCCCGTGGGCGTGGTGGCGCAGGCCGCGGGCGTGGCGTCGTTCCCGTTCTTGGCGTCGCTGGCGGCCAAGGGCGATATGGACGAATTTCGTTCGACGCTCCGTCGCACCATGAATAACAGCATGATCGTCGCCGTGCCCGTGGCCGCGTGGATGATCACGGCCGCCGGCCCTGTGCTGGGTTTTATTTTTGAGGGCGGAAGTTTTTCCGTGGAGCATACGAAGGGAGCCGCGCCGCTTTTGCAGATCATGCTGCTCGCCGTGCCGTTCTGGCTTTTGCAGCAGGTGACGGGCCGGGCCTTCTACGCCATGCAGGATACCGTCACGCCCGCGGTGGTGGGCACGGCGGTCACCGTGCTTGCCGTGCCGGGATATATGGCTCTTATTCCGCTCATGGGGGCGCGCGGCGTGGCGCTGGTGACGACGGCTTCCATCGCCGTGTACGCGCTGGCGCTCATGGCGGTGGCGTATCGCCGCTGGGCGTCGGGAGCGTTTGCCGGACTGTGGGGCACCGCGTGGCGCAGCGCGCTTATTTCCATGCCGGGGTGCGGCCTCATGCTTGCCGTCATGCATGACGGATTCCGACTCATGGCGGGCATGTCTCCGCTGCTGCAGCAGTTCGTTGTGCTTGCCGTGGGAGGCCTGCTGTTCCTGGCTTCGTGGATGGCGATCGCCTGGTTCTTCCATCGCGACTATTTCTTTCTGGTGACGTCGCCTTTCCTCAGACGCGTGAAGCGCGCCCGGCGATCCTGAGACGGAGGATGATTCATGAACGTCATACGCGCCAGTCACGCCGGTTTTTGCATGGGCGTGGCCCTTGCCCTGCATAAGCTCGACACCATTGTCGCTTCCCGCCCCGGTCGGAAGGTGGCCACGCTGGGGGAGATCATTCATAATCCGCAGGTGCTGGAAGAGTACGCGCGCAAGGGCGTGCGTTGTCTTCACTCGGTGCAGGAGGCCGAAGGCGACATGTCGGTGCTCATACGAGCCCACGGCATTCCGCGGGATGTGGAGATCGGCCTGCGCGAGCGATGCGCCAGCGTGGAAGACGCTACCTGCCCCCGCGTGAAAAACGCGCAGCTGGCCATTGCCGAGGCCACGTCTTCCGGGCGCGAACTTTTGCTTTACGGAGAGGCCGCGCATCCCGAGGTGCGAGGTCTTATTTCCTACGCGGCGGGTGAAAGCCGCATTTTTTCCTCTCTGGCCGAACTTGAGGCCCTGCTTGCCGGGGAAACGCTTGCAGGACGCCCTCTGGTGCTGGCCGCTCAGACCACGCAGGATCGACTGATTTTTGATGAAATGCACAGGCGGCTGGCCGCGCGTTGCGGCTCGTCGCTCACCGTGCTCGACACCATCTGCGACGCCACGCGCGAGCGTCAGGAGGAGGCCGGGGAAATAGCGGCCCGCGTGCAGGCCATGGTGGTGGCCGGGGGCAAGTCCAGCGGCAATACCAGACGCCTTGCCGAACTCGCGCGCATGCGCGGCGTGCCCACGGTGCTTGTGGAAACCGCCGACGAGCTGGACGACGCGGATTTTTCCGGCGCGCGCACGGTGGGGCTGACGGCCGGAGCCTCCACGCCCCGGTACATCATCGACGAGGTGGAGAGAAAGCTTCGTTCGTTGTGAGGCAAGAAGAGGCAAGTTTTCTGCAACATATTGTAACAGGAAAAAAGATGCGCTTAAGCCGGCTCCCGGCTATAGTCTATCCAGACAGTTCTGGAGGACTTTACCATGCCCGATACCGATACTTCTCAGATGCCTTCGCTTTCCCTTCTTGTTGTTGATGACGATAAGGATATTCGTGACCTCATGGCCGACTATCTTCGTCAGCACGGCTTTCTGGTCCGCGTGGCCGATGGCGGAAAGGCGATGTTTGAGAGCATTGAACACGAAGTTCCCGATCTTATCGTGCTCGATATCATGATGCCGGGCGAGGACGGCTTGTCATTGTGCCGTCGCCTGCGCGCCATGGAAAGCCTTGCCTCCGTGCCCGTTATTTTTCTTACGGCTCTCGGCGACACCGCCGATCGCGTGGTGGGACTGGAGCTCGGCGCCGACGATTATGTGGTCAAGCCTTTTCAGCCGCGCGAGCTTCTCGCCAGAATACGCGCCGTGCTTCGGCGGGCGGGCCGGACTCCCGAAGCGTCGTCCGACGCGGGCCGTCCGGAAAAGGCCTATCATTTCAGCGGCTGGAAGCTGGACATTTCAGCCCGTCACCTCATCGCTCCCGGCGGCATGGTGGTGAATCTGAGCGGCGCGGAGTACCGGCTGCTTACCATTTTCCTTGAGCATCCGCAAAAGGTGCTCAGTCGGGACTTCATTCAGGATGAACTTCAGGGGCAGGAAACCGATCGCAGCCCCTTTGACCGCAGTCTCGACGTGCAGGTATGCCGTCTTCGCGCCCGTCTTCGCGACACCGGCGACGGGGATAAGGGCCGGGAAAACAAGCTCATCAAAACCGTGCGCGGTGACGGATATGTGTTCACCAGCGCCATAACGGTGGAATAAGTATGGCCGTAGCGGGAATCCGGGAGCAAGGCAGAGGCTTTTTAGCCGGAGTTCGGCGCGTGCTGGCGCGCCTTTCTCCCGATTCTCTGCTGGCGCGCCTCATCCTGATTTTTTCCGGCGGCTTTTTCACCATGCTGCTGCTTACCACCATTTACGCCGGGGAATCGCGTCATTTTTATTTCATGCGCGGACTCATGGCCGACAGAGCTCGCCGCATGGCGGAAGTGGCGATTCTGCTTGACGCCACGTCGCCTGAAATTCGTTTTGTGCTGCGCGAGCAGTTCAACAGCCGCGGCTTTTTTGTGACGTTCACCGGAGACCGACCTTCCCTGGACGTGAAGAACGACGACCTGAAGGAAGTGTCGTCGCTCATGGAATATATGCTGAATTTTTCCTTGGCGCGTCTTTACGGCGACAGGCCGCGGCACGGAAGAATGATGATGCACGGCGGGGGGCATGGCGGAGAGGAAGTGCAGCGTCGGGCTTCGCTGGTCGTTCGGGAGTTGAATCTGCCCAGTCCCATGGAGTCCTTCGGGGAGTCGGTGTGCCAGTATTTCACCAACGCCAAGCGAAATCGGGGGCCGTCCGTCTATCAGGCCACGGCCGCGGTGCCGCTGCATGACGGAACGTGGGTGCTTATTGAGGACTCCGCCCCTGGTTATCCGCCCATGCCTTATTTTCCCTTTACCAGCATCATGGCCATAGAAATATTTTTTGTGGCCATCAGTCTGCTGGCCTTTTATCTGTGCGTGAAGCCCCTGCGCAGGCTTGCCAGGGCCGCCGACCGCTTCGGGCGCGACATTCGGACCCCCGCTCTGCCGGAAACGGGCCCCACCGAGGTGCGCGAGGCGGCGCAGGCGTTCAACCGCATGCAGACGAGCATCCGGGAATTCCTCGATGAACGGGAGCGCACGCTGGCCGCGGTGTCGCACGATCTCCGCACGCCGCTCACACGCATGCGTCTGCGCGTGGAGCAGCTCGACGAAAGCCAGCGCGTCCCTCTGCAGAAAGATATCGGGGAACTTCAGCAGATCATGGATACCACTATTGATATCGCGCGCAGCAAAAGCGAAAACGTGGCCATGGTGGACGTGATGTCCCTGATTGAAAGTCTGGTGGAAGACCGGCAGGATATGGGGCAGGATATCCGCATGGAGGAACGTTTGCAGAGCCCCGAGGCCATGTTCTCCATTCGTCCTCTCGCGGCGCGTCCCCTGAGCATGAAGCGTTGTCTTGCGAACCTCATGGATAATGCGCTCCGGTACGGAGGACATGTGGTGGTGGACGTGGTGGACGGCGACGACATGCTGTCCGTGATCATTTCCGACAGCGGCCCCGGCATTGCGGAGTCGGAGCTTAAAAAAGTGTTTGAACCGTTCTACAGGGTGGAGCGGTCGCGCAACCGCAGCACGGGAGGCACCGGGCTCGGGCTTTCCATAGCCCGCAGCATGGCCCGCATGCATGGCGGTGACGTAACGCTGGAGAATCGGCCGGAAGGCGGTTTGAAGGCCACGGCCACGTTCAAGCGTTCGTGAACGAACGGAAATAAAGGAGTGCTTATGTTTCGTTTAGCTATTATTGCGATGCTCTGCGTGAGTTTTGCTCTGACCGGTTGCGTGGTTCCGCCGCCCCATCACGACGGGCCGCGATACGATCATTACGACGGGCACAGACCGCCGCCTCCGCCCTCGCATCACGGAGGCTACCGCGGAGGACCGCGTTGGCATTAGCGTCTTCGGCGCTACGTTGGGATCTGCCGAAAGCGCGTTTTCTTTGTGACTTGGCATTGTTGAAACGCCGGAAGCGTTTTCCCCTTCTGGAAGGTGTCGCCCGCCGGCGACGCTGGAGGTGCATTATGCGAATGCTGCCTGTTGCTTTGGGTTGTCTTTTGATTCTGACCGGCTGCATACCGCCTCAACCTGGTCACGTCGCCCATGCGGAGTATCGTCCGGCGCCTGTCCGGCACGAACCTCGCCCGGCCCCCAGACCCGCGCCGCCGGCCCGTCGTCCTGCGAATCCGGCTCCCCGGCCTGAGGCGCATCGTCCCGCGCCCGCGCCTCGCCCCGACGCGCACGTCGCGCCTTCCCGTCCCGGCAAGCCGATGGGAAATCATGCCGTGCAGCGTCCGTCATCTCCGCAGAAGGGGCACGCCGCGGAGCGTCCGGCTCCCGGCAAAAATGATCCCGGCCGTCCGGCTCCCAGGAGATAACGCGTCGTTTGTTGTGTGACGCTGAACTCTTTGGTATTTGAAAGAATTCAGGATCCTCCTTTTTCGGAGGGGTCTTTCGCTATGAACTTCATGACCGTACGCACTCTTTTTTCCACGCTTCTGCTGCTGGGCCTTGCGTTCGCTCCGGCGGTTTCCGCCGCGGGGCCGACGTTTACGGCGCGGCAGCAGGAGCGCGTCACCCCGACCGTGCGCGCCGTCAGCGCGGTGGCTCCGGCGGTGGTGAACATTACGAGCACGCTGGTGGAGCGTCGCTCCGCCCGCGAGATTACCCCGTTTGATTTCTTTTTCGACATGCCCGGCCGCGATCTTCGCGGCGAGAGCATAGGATCGGGCATCATCATCGACGGCCGCCGCTCTCTCGTGCTCACCAACGCGCACGTGGTGAACGGAGCTTCCTCCATTTCCGTGAGACTGCTCGACGGTCGGACGTTTTCCGCCGACGTTGTGGGCGCGGAGCCGGATTTCGACATCGCCGTGCTGCGGCTCAAGGGCGCGAAGGATCTTCCTTCCGTAGCCATGGGCGATTCCACCGACCTCATGCCGGGCGAGACCGTTATCGCTATCGGCAATCCCTACGGATTTTCGCATACCGTGACCACAGGCGTGATTTCCGCGCTCAATCGTACCATTGAGGCGGAAGACGGCGTGTTCACGGATCTCATTCAGACCGACGCCGCCATCAATCCCGGCAACAGCGGCGGACCGCTGCTCAACATTCTGGGTGAACTTGTTGGCGTGAACACCGCCATTTACGACAAGGCGCAGGGCATAGGTTTCGCCATACCCATCAGCAAGGCCCGCCGCGTGGTGGACGAAATTCTTGACCAGGGCCATGTGAGCACTCCGTGGCTCGCGCTGATAGGGCAGAACGTCGATCCTCGCACGGCCCGGTATCTGCGCCTGCCGGACGTCGAGGGGCTGCTGGTGACCGAGGTGTTCAAAAACGGTCCGGCGGACAAGGCCGGACTGAGGCCCGGCGACGTGATTCTTGAACTTTCAGGCAACGCCGTGACCGACAGGGACAAATATCTTTCTCTGCTTCGCAATCATCAGCCGCACGCTCCCGTAACCTTGAAGGTGTGGCGCGGCGGCTCGGCCAGAACGTTCACCCTGACGACGACGGATTTCGACGATGAAACGGCTGAATCGCTGGCGTTGCGCCGTTGGGGCGTTTCCGTGAAGGACGGCAGGCACGGAGCCGTGATTACGCGAGTGAAGGACAATTCTCCCGCGGCGCATCTGGGTCTGGAAAAGGGCGACACCGTTACGGCCGTGTCCGGACGAGGCGTAGAATCGCGCAGAGATTTTCTCAACGCGTTCCGCAGAGATTTCCTCAAGCGTCAGATATTGCTTCAGGTGTTGCGCGGCGGACGTCTCTATCAGGCGCGCATGGGCATTTAGGAATCATGCCTCGTTGCGTCCGGATCATAAAAAGAGTAGGGTGAGAAATCCTTTTTTCAGGAGTTGAGTATGATCCATTTCCGTCGTTTTTCTTTGTCATTTTGTGCGGTGCTGCTTTTCGCCGCGGTGGCCCTCACCGGATGCCTGGCCCAGAACAATATCCGCCTTCTTTATAATGCCGGCGGTTCCTCCGCGTTGCCTGTGGCTACGGCTCCTCGCGTGGCGGTGGTCGTGTTTGAGGATCAGCGCGGTCGCATAGACATCGGCGCGCGCAAGGACGGCAGTCCGTTCCAGCCCAGCTCCAGCGTGGCGGAATGGGTGAGCCAGTCTCTGGCCGACGAACTGGCGCGTCAGGGCGCGCAGGTGTCGCTGGCGTCCTCCATGGCGCAGGCTCAGGCCGGTCAGCCCGACTACATCGTGGGCGGCGTGGTGGAGCGCGTGTGGCTTACCGAAAAGAGCCTCAGCAGCTATGACGCCGTGATCCGCATTCAGACCCGCCTGTACAGCCAGAAGCAGGCTACCGTGACCAAGAGCTTCGCGTCACAGCAGGAAAAGACCGGCATCCCCGGAGCCGCGCTGGCCGAGCAGACGCTCTCCAGCACGCTGGCCGACGTGCTTAAAAACGCGGCCATGTCCATTATGGGATCCATGCGCTAGTTTTCGCCGCTGATTGTGTTTTCTGAAACGTTCGCCGCGCCCGACCATGGTCAGGCGCGGCGTTTCCGTCAAAACGACGCGTCGCGGGTTTTGCCGAATCCGCGCGCGTTCCGTTGTGGAGCGATGTATGCGACCTGTTCTCGTTAAGGCTTACGGAGCCCTCAATCCCGCCACGGAAGAGACCTTTCAAGCCGTGCGCGCCGTGCTGGAAGACTGGTATATTCCCGAGGCCGTGGAACTTGAGGGCGATCTTTTGCGCATCAGTTATGAAGGCGAAGTGTTTCCCGACGCGGAAGTGGTGGAGGCCCTCCGTCCGTTTCTCTGCGACGAAAGCGAGGGTAAGCTTGATATTCTTGATCTGGAGGCGTGGACGCTGCATCGGTACTTTTTTGCGTATGGCCGACTGCGCGACCACACCGCGACGCTGGACAAGGCTCTGGAAGCCTGTTCCATGCATTGAGCGCGACTTGTCCCCGGATCGCCGCGGTGAGTCTTTTTTGTGTCGCGGACTCTCGGCGTGGCGACGTGGGACAATACGCGAGGCGTTTGCGCGGGGGCAGTCCTGCGCATGTTTCGTTCTTCGCCGCTCTTTTCGTGAGGTTTTGCGAAAAGAGCGGCGTTTTGCGTTTTTAAAGGGACAAAAAGGGATGAGGGACGGCGAGAGTGAGGCACGAAAACGAGTCGAAGACGTCAAACTGTTGATACAAAATTATCTCGATGAAGCTTTCTCTTTGAAAATACGGACAAAATCAGAGGAAAACGAAAAGGTGGGAGAAAAAGAGCGCAAAGCGGACAAAAAATATAATACGTTTTTGTACTAAACCAAACGATCCATTTTGGTAAAAGAGCCGCATTATTTCGAATGGTTAGAGTACTTTTTTGGAGTATGGCACGCAATATGCAGATAAGAATGCAGCTATACGACGTTCAGGATGAAGGAGGATATCTCTATGAACGCTGCCGATACGGGTTTTGTTCTTATCAGCGCCATGCTGGTCATGCTCATGGTGCCGGCGCTCGCGCTGTTTTACGGCGGGCTCGTGGCGTCACGCAACGTGCTTTCCACCACCATGCACAGTTTCGTTCTGCTTGGCGTGGGCGCGCTGCTTTGGCCTCTTATAGGATACACGCTGGCCTTCGGGCCGGATATTCACGGCCTTATAGGCGGGCTTGAGAACATCATGCTTGCCGGCGTGGGGAAGGAACCCCTGAACGGCGGTTCCATTCCGGCGTTGGCGTTCATGGCCTTCCAGTGCATGTTCGCCGCGTTGACGCCCGCGCTCATTTCCGGCGCGTACGCGGAGCGCATGCACTTCCAGGCCATGCTGGTGTTTTCCACGTTGTGGCTGCTGGTGGTGTACTGTCCCATGGCGCACTGGGTGTGGGGCGGCGGCTGGCTCATGCAGATGGGCGCGCTTGATTTCGCCGGCGGCGCGGTGGTGCACATGAGTTCCGGTTCGGCGGCTCTGGCCGCGGCCATCGTGCTCGGCAAGCGTTCCACGCTGGGACGCCGGGCCGGCCTGCCGCACAACATTCCCATGACCGTGCTCGGCGCGGGGCTGCTGTGGTTCGGATGGTTCGGGTTCAATGCGGGAAGCGCGCTTGCGGCCAACGGTCTTGCGGCCAACGCGCTGGTCACCACGCATCTTTCCGCGGGATGCGCCATCCTTGGATGGCTTGCCGTGGAACGGTGGCATACCGGTCATTTCACGGTGCTCGGCGCGGCTTCCGGCGCGGTGGCGGGCCTTGTGGTCATTACGCCCGCCGCGGGCTTTGTGGAACCTTGGGCCGCGGTGGTCATGGGTCTTCTCGGCGGCGCGGTGTGCTACGGCGGTATTTTCCTGAAGAGAGTCTTCAACTATGATGACGCCCTGGACGTGGTTGGCATTCACGGCGTGGGGGGCGTGCTCGGCGCGCTGCTCACCGGCGTGTTCGCCTGCGCCGCGGTCAACGGGGTGGACGGTCTGTTGTACGGCAATCCGCATCAGCTCTGGGTGCAGTTCGTGTCCGTGATCGCCACCTTGGGGTATTGTTTCCCCGTCAGTCTGCTTCTGCTCAAGCTCACAGACAGACTGTTTGGACTGCGCGTGCCGCTGGAAAAGGAAGTGACGGGTCTCGATATTTCGGAACACTCCGAATCCGGCTATCAGATATAAGACATGATGCGAGGATAACGCCATGAAAGTAGAAACTTCCATGAAGAAGGTGCAGGTGATACTGAGACTGGAAACGGTGGAACGCGTGAAGGAGGCTCTCAGCTCCATAGGCATAGGCGGAGCCACGCTTATGGAGGTTCGCGGATTCGGCCGTCAGCGCGGGCATACGGAAATTTACCGTTCCCAGCGGATGGAAGTGGATTTCCGCTCCAAGATGATGCTTGAAATCGTTATGGAAGAGGAAAAGGTGGACGACGCGATCAAGATCATTCTGGAGAACGCCAGGACGGGTTCCGTGGGCGACGGCAAGATATTCGTTCTGCCCGTGGACAACGTCATCCGCATTCGCACGGGAGAATCGGGGAAGGCCGCCCTGTAGCGGGAGAAAGGTTTTTCGAAACGGAAACGTCGGAAAAAGAGAGACGGAGCGATTTCTTTGCGAAGTCGCTCCGTCTTGCGAATGTTGTTTTCCGAAAAACGTCGTTCGGAACTTTTGTTTATCGACGAAGGCCGTTCCGATCTCCAGAGGCGACGTTCGCTGATTAAAATATGTTGAGTCTATCGGCGGCGTTATGTATCATTAGAGGCGAAAGAAAGCGACGTTCCGCCTGTTTTTGGACGGCGCGTTTTCAGCCTCATCATGGAGAACGATATGAAAACTCTGCAATGCGATGTCGTTGTCGTGGGCGGCGGTCCGGCCGGAACGTTCGCGGCCGTGAAGGCCGTGGAAAACGGAGCTGACGTCATCCTGATAGACAAGGGCTATGTCGGCAAAAGCGGCTGCGGCACTTTCGGGGCGGGCTCGTTCAAAGCCTATCTCAAGGAAGAGGACTCCCTTGACCTGTGGTACGGCAAGGCCGTGGAAGAAGGCTTTTACATCAACGATCAGGACTGGTTGAAAAAGCATTTCGACACCATCGGCGATCGCGTGAAGGAGCTGGAATCCTGGGGCGTGGTGTTCGAAAAGAACGAGGACGGCTCCTACCGTCGCATTGAAGGCCAAGGATCTTCCGATAAACGTCCCATCAAGACGCTCATGTTCCACGGACCGCAGTTTATGGAAGTCATGCGCAGGGTCTGCAAGGAAAAGGGCGTGACCATCGTGGATCGCGTCATGGTGGACGCGCTGCTTCACGAGAAAGGCAACCCCCGCGTCATTCGCGGCGTAGTGGGATTTCACGGCGTCAGCGGGGAAATGTACGTGGTCAGGGCCAAGGCCGTGGTGCTCACTACGGGAGCTCAGGCGTACAAGTCGCATTACGCCGATCTGCACATGGAAACGGGCGACGCGCACATTATGGGGCTTGAAGCCGGCGCCGCCCTTGCCAACTATGAATTCAACTGCCATCAGCTGACGCATGGAAAGTTCGCCACGCACGGCATGAACGTGTCGCAGGGGCTGGGAGCCAAGTTCGTCAACGCGCTGGGCGAGGATTTCACCGCCAAGTACGATCCCGAATACGCGTCTCACGGCAACCTGTGGCGCATTTCCGCGTCCATGGCCATGGAAGTGCATTTTGGAAGAGGCCCGCTGTATTTTGATTATTCTTCCTATACCCCCAAGGACTGGGAACTGTTCGAACGCACGTTGCCGCTCATGTATCGCTCCTACGAACAGGCGGGGTACGTGGATAAGAACCGCAAGGTCATTCAGGGCAAGCTGAGCTGGGTGTCCGCGCTTATCGGCAACGTGGGCTTCGGCGGCGGTCTGTACATTGATATCGACGGGCGCACCACCCTTGAAGGGCTGTACGCCGCTGGTGACGCGTCGTACGGGCCCACGTCCGGCGTGGAGGGCTTTTGCGCTTACGCCATGCCCGCGGCTTCCACCACCGGCGCGGCCGTGGGCGAAGCCAGCGCGCGGTATGCCAGAACCGTGAGCGACGTGGACGTGGACGAGGCCGAAATCGAACGCGTGACGCGTCAGCTCACCGAACCGCTTCGGCATCCGCAGGGCGTGGATCCCTTTCATGTGGTCATTGCCGTGCAGGAAGCGTTGTTCCCCTACGACGTCTACATTCTGCGCACGGAAGAGAAGATGCTGGCCGCGTTGGCGCGCATTCAGGAAATCAAAAAGTATGACGTGCCTCGCCTGCGCGCGCTGGACGCGCACGGCTTGCGCTTCGCCCTCGAGGCGAAAAATATGGTGCTGAGCGCGGAAGTCATGCTGACCGCCGCTTTGTACCGCAAGGAAAGCCGCGGTTCGCATCTGCGTCTCGACTATCCTGAAATCGACAACGAGAACTGGCTGAAGTGGATACTTGTGGAAGAGAAGGACGGGGAGCTTTCGTTGAGCACGAAAGACATTCCCATTGACCGTTACCCGCTCCGTCCGGAGCGCGGACGCGAGCTTCACGCGTCCATTGCCGCGGCCAGAAGACTTGGGGAGAAAATATAATGGGCATCCGTCATATAGATTACGACAAGTGCGTTCGCTGCGGCCGTTGCGTGACCTACTGCCCGCAGGACGTGCTGCGCGCCGATGAGGATAAACGTCCGTTCATCGTCTATCTTCAGGATTGTCAGTCCTGTTTTCTGTGCGAGAAGTATTGTCCGGCCGGAGCGATCTCCGTTTCCGCGGACAGGGAGCGGCGGCCCATTCTGCCGTGGAAGATCTGACGTTTCCGGGCCGTTTCCGGACGGCCCGGATGCCGTGAACGCGCCTGAACAACGACGGAGACAAGATTATGATCGCCAATATGCCCACATCTACCTTTCTGCTCTACATCGGCGTTTTTCTGGTGCAGTTCGTGTTTGTCATAGGATACGGAATATGGTGGTGCCTTCAGGGAAGAACCCGCCCCGGCGGCAAGGATAAACGGAACTGAGAGAGGCGCGCGCCATGATGATTGCCATTCTTGTTGTTTATTTCGGTCTGATGTTGTTTGTCGGGTATCTCGCCTCCCGCAAGGTGAGGGACTCGAGAGATTATTTTCTCGGCGGCAAGGGCTTTGGGCCGTGGTTTACGGCCTTCAAGTTCGCGGCGACATGGGAAAGCGGCGTGAAGCTTGTGGGCAGTCCCGGCATGGCCTGGAACGCGGGCTGGTCTTCGCTGGCCATGGGCATCGGCACGCCGCTCTGCTACTTCTTTTCGTTTCGCGTGTTCGGGCAGCGTCTCAAGCTGGCTTTTGACCATTTCCATGTGCTCACCTTGCCGCAGATGCTGGAAAAACGCTATAAAAGCCGGGCCATTCGAGTCATTGCGGCCATAGCCATACTCATAGGCCTCGGCGGTTCGCTGGTGGCTCAGTTCAAGGCCACCGGGGAGATTTTTTCCACCATCCTCGGCCTGGACTATCTGTCGGGTCTGATTATCGGAGCCGTCGTCGTGGGCGTGTACTGCGTTATGGGCGGCTATCTCGCGTCGGTGTGGACCGACTTTATTCAGGGCATCATCATGGTGCTCGGCTCCATAGCCATTTTCACGGCCACGGCGCAGGCGGCGTTTGGAGGACTGTCTCTGGATCTGCTTCCGCAGCTCAACGCCGCGCTCGGCGCCATTGATCCCAACCTGCTCGACGTTACGGGCGGCGGCAAGATGAGCTGGTCCAATCTGTTCATCATTCTTGCCATCACCATGCTTGTGGGTATCGCCATGCCGCAGCAGAGCGTGGCCATTTTTTCCATGCGCGACGTGCGCACGGCCAGAGTGGCCATGATCGTGTGCGTGGTGTTCTCCGCCATTCTCGCCTGGTCGCTGGCCACCACCGGCATGATGAGTCACATGGTTCTGGAGCCCGGGGAAGTAAAGAATCCCGACATGGTCATCCCTCTGCTCATTCCCAAGGTGCTTTCGCCGCTCACGGGAGGCGTGTATCTCGCCGCCGTGCTGGCCGCCATCATGTCCACGGTGAGCGGTTCCATCGTGGTGGCGGCGTCTTCGTTGACGGAGGATATCTTTAAGCTGGCCATTCCGGAACGCTACAATCGTCATCCCATGTTCTACAATCGCGTCGGCGCCGCGGTGTTCGTGCTGCTGCCCCTGCTCTTTGCCGTCCGGCCGCCGACCATCATCTTCTGGATAGGCGTTTTCGCGTTCGGTTTCCTGGTGTTCACCTTCCTCATGCCCATGATCGGCGTCATCCTGATTCCCAACGCCACCAGTCAGGCGGCCATCGCCCAGATGGTGAGCATCATGATTATCATACCCGTATGGACGGTCTGGCTTCAGAAGCCGACGGGCATTCCCGCGCTTCTGGTGGGCCTTGTGGGCGCGCCGCTCATTTTCTTTGCCGTCAACGCCGCGTTCAAAAAGCGCGAGATTGATCCGGACGTCAGCGCGTTGTGGGAAAAGTTTCGGCAGTTGTAAACCTTCCTCGCGCGATGCGCCTTTGCGGGTCGCCCGTCGCGTCCGTGGGGCGGCGCGAGGCTAAACCGCGCCGGAGCGTGGCGGAAGGGGGAGCATGAGCGTCGGGTATTCTCTGCGTTCGTCCGGTCTGGAGTGGGACGGTGACGATCTGGCCTCGCGGTATGCCTTTCTCCGTCGGAGAAGGGACGAGGTGCGTCTTGACCTGCTGTATTATCCTTACTGGCTGTTTTCGATAACGGGCGTGGCCCGGTGGCGTTTTTTTGGTGAAAAGGCGCTGGAAATGCTGACGGTTGTCGACGCGCGTTCCGGCAAGTGCCTTCGCGCGCCCTCCTTTCCCGACGTTCATGAGGATCGTGTTCGTTTCGACGCTGGGGAGGACGCAGGAGGTTTTTCCGTCGCCTCCGTGTGCGCGGAAGGCCGCGTTCGTCGGGCGGCGACGCATGTGGCCGGCGTGCTGAAAGATGAGGACGAGGCGCGCTCTCTTGCGGAAACGTTCGCGCTCGCCGCATGGAACAGATGTTACAATCTGCCCCTCGGCCCACGGGCGGCCATCCGTTGTTCAGCAAGCTCGGCGTCGCTGCTGCATAAGCCGTTCTGGATCATGCGGCCGCGGAAGTCCCCGGAATCCGGTCCGGGCAAAATGTTTGTGTTTGACGCCAGCACGGGCTTGGGCGGCGTGTCTGAATATTGGAACGTCGTGGAGTACGCGTTGAATCTGCAAAAGGGCCGTGAATAAAACCGAAGCGCGTGGAAAATCGCGTTCGTCACAAGCCCAGGAGCGGGACAAAGAACAGATAGAGAGCCTTGATCATGACGATCATGGAAAGAAGGGCGACGGGATACACGGTCGCGTAGCTTTGAACGACGGATTTATGCAGCGATACGGACGTCGCCGCGGCCAGGCCGGGCGTGGACGTCATGCTGCCGGAAACAGCTCCCAGCATGGGGAGAAAATTCATGTGAAACAGCTTGCGCCCCACGCCCCAGCAGATCAGCATGGGAACGCAGACCGTGATGACGCTTCCGCCCAGCACGGGGAGGCCGGCTCGAAGCGTGTCGAGATCCAGGAGTCGCCCTGTTTGCACGCCGACTCCGGCCAGAAACGCATAGAGTCCGAATTCTCTCAGGAACGACCGGAGCGCGGGGGGAGGCACCAGCGGAAAGTCGCGCAGACGTCCTTTGCCGGCGGCCAGGATGGCGCAGAGCAGCACGCCTCCCGCGCTGCCGAGCGTGACGCGTCCTTGCCCAGGAAAGGGAAGCGGCAGTTGACCAAGCAGATAGCCGGCGCCGATGACGACGAGAACCGGCAATGGCGTGAAACGTGCGTCGTCCGTCTCGTCCGGCCGGGACTGCGGCGACGCTGATTCCGGGATGGCAGCCATGCGGGATTCTTCCGCGGCGACGTGGACGCGTTCCACTTTTCCGATAAGCTGCACGAAGGCCATGACGCCGATGATGCCGGCGGGATAGGCAAGCCCGTAGGCGGTGCTCAGCGCGGCCATGTCGCGGGGGGCCAGGCCGTCCATGGCCGTGGCCAGCGCGGGCGTCGAGGTCAGCGCGCCTCCGAACAGACCGGCGATGGCGGCCGGGGAAAGGGACATGGCCATGCCGTACGCAAGGGCCGTCAGAAAGCCGGAACCCACCGTCAGCATCGCGATGATGGCCAGTTTTGGACCGTGTCGGCGCAACGCGGAGAGAAAACCGCCGCCTGTTTCCGAGCCTACGGCGTAGATGAACAGCATCAGACCAAGTTCCCGGATGGAGGCGGGCAGATCGGCTCCCGCCGCGCCGAGCGCCATGGAAGAAAAAAGAATGGCGGAGCTTCCCAGAGAAAAGTGTCCGAGGCGTACGGCGCCCAGGGCCGCGCCCAGAAGCGTGCACGCGGCCAGAACGATCATCCATGATTCCAGGATTTCCATGACGCGGTTCTCACAGGTTGAGGAATTTTTGGGGACGGTTTTACTTGTGGCCAAAGAGGCGGGCGACCTTGCGGAGCGTTCGTCCGCGCGATCGACGGAAAAAGGCCATGGAGCCGTCGGGCCCCATGGCCGGTTTGTTATGAGCGCGAGACGCGTTTGGCCGTATGGCCGATGGCGGCGAGATCGTCCACGCAGACGATGCCGCACTGTTTCAGAAAGGCGATTTTTTCTTCCGTGGTGTCGGAACGCCCGGACACGATGGCGCCCGCATGCCCCATGCGTCGACCTGGCGGAGCCGTGCGACCCGCGATGAAGCTTATCACGGGTTTGGCAACATGATCGCGCACGTAGCGCGCCGCTTCCTGTTCCGCGTTGCCGCCGATTTCGCCGATCATGATGATGAGATCGGTTTCGTCGTCTTCATTAAAGCGTTTCATCACGTCGGTGAAGCTCTGGCCGATCACGGGATCGCCGCCGATGCCGACGCACGTTGATTGTCCGAGCCCCTCTCTCGTGAGCTGATCGACGACTTCATACGTAAGGGTGCCGCTGCGGGAAACCACGCCGACGCGACCGGGGCGATGTATTCTGTTGGGCATGATGCCGAGTTTGGACTTCCCCGGACTGATGACGCCGGGGCAGTTCGGGCCGATGAGCGTGACGCCCCTGGCGCGGACGTATGGAAGGACTTTCGTCATGTCCTGCACCGGAATGCCTTCCGTAATGCACGCCACAAGGGGTATTCCCGCGTCGGCGGCCTCCATGATCGCGTCGGCCGCCATGGCCGCCGGCACGAAAATGATGGACGCGTTCGCCCCGGAGCGTTCTCGGGCTTCTTTCACGGAATCGTACACTGGACGGTCGTGCGCCGTGGTTCCGCCTTTTCCTGGGGTGACTCCCGCGACGACGTTTGTTCCATAGGCCAGCATTTCGCCGGTGTGAAAACCGCCTTCCATGCCTGTGATGCCTTGCACGACGACTCTGGTTTGCTCGTCGATGTAGATGCTCATTTTGTTCTTACCTCCGAGACCAGACGCGCGGCGTCGCTCAGATTCTCCGCCACGGTGAAGTGAAGTCCGGACGCTTTAAGAATGCGTTGTCCCTCTTCGGCGTTGGTTCCCTGCAGGCGTATGATGACGGGCACGTTGACGCCGGTGTCCTTGGCTGCTTTCACCACTCCTTCCGCCAGGAGATCGCAGCGGAGAATGCCGCCGAAGATGTTGATGAGAATCGCCTTGACGTGAGCGTCGGAGAGAATGATGCGGAAACCCGCGGCGATTTTTTCCGCGCCCGCGCCGCCGCCGACGTCCAGGAAGTTGGCCGGGGCTTCTCCGGCCTGCTTGATGAGATCCATGGTGGCCATGGCAAGGCCCGCGCCGTTCACCATGGCGCCGACGCTGCCGTCAAGACGGATGTAGTTCAGGCCGAATCGCCGGGCTTCTCTTTCCAGGGGATCTTCCTCGGCGGGGTCTTCCAGCGTCGCAAGTTCGCCGTGTCTGAACAAGGCGTTGTCTTCAAAATTCAATTTGGCGTCCAGCGCCAGCAGTTCCCCTTCTTCCGTGACCACGAGGGGATTGATCTCCGCCAGCGAGGCGTCTTTTTCCTGATAGAGTCGGAACAGGTTTTTCAGAAGGCGGGCGCAGCCGTGCAGTTTTTTTCCGGAAAAGCCGAGAAAGGCCGCCACGCGCCGGGCCTCGAAATCGGTCAGTCCGTACAGAGGATCGACATACTGACGCAGAACCCGTTCCGGGGTCGTCGCGGCCACGGTTTCTATGTCCATGCCGCCGTCCGGACTGGCGATGACGGCGGGACGGCCGTGCGCCCTGTCGAGGGTGATGGAAATATAGAGTTCTCGCGCGACGCGTTGCTTTCGTTCCACGAGCACTTTACGGACCACGCGTCCTTCCGGGCCCGTCTGATGGGTGATCAGCGCGTGGTTCAGCATGGAGGAGGCGACGCGAACCGCCTCTTCGGGGGAGTCGGCGGTTTTTACGCCGCCGGCTTTGCCGCGCCCTCCGGCGTGGATTTGCGCCTTGACGACGACGGGGCCGCCGAAGGCCGCGGCGGCGTCGGCGACTTCCTGAACGTTGTTCGCCAGTCGCCCTTCGGGAACGGGAATGCCGTACGACCGGAAAAGATCCTTTGCCTGGTATTCAT
>CALUUX010000089.1 GCA_944324085.1 uncultured Mailhella sp.
ACTTTTTTAATTCTGTTAGTCTCACTTGGTCTCAGTTGATTCTTGTGCATATCCGCTCTGGGGATGTATGAGGGGATGTATGGAGTCCATGCATCCCAGGGCCCTTTCCGCCATACATCCCCAAGGAACATTTCATGAGTGGAATCAACAAGCTATCTCATTGACGACGGTAACAATCTCTGGCTCCTCATTCCTGAAAAGGTTCCGTCAAGACGGAACAACATCCACGCCTTCTTTCCCTCCCATCGCCGCGCGGAACGCAGGATTCACGACCGCAACTTTCCTGACAACGATCAAACTTCGCTCGTCCGACTGAAAGGCTTCAACGTCTGAGCAAGAACGGGCAGGAATCGTATCGCGGAAATAAAGAGAATCAGCCCCGCGCAGGGAGCCGCGGCAAGCGCCAGAAACGCCGCGCTGTAACTCACATGATGAGCAAAAAGCCCGCCGTACGTATTGCTTAATGACGCTCCGACGCCCTGAATGGTGAGAACGAAACCCAATCCCATATTAATATGTCCGCTGCCCTGCAGAAGCCGCGCGACGATACCCGGCGTAGCCACGCCAAGGAGCCCCGCACCCATGCCGTCAAGAATCTGCACGGGAAAAATGTTCCAAGGACTTTCCCAGAGCCCTGCAACGCAGCCGCGCACGGGAAGCGCCAGCAGCGCAATAAGAAAAAGCCAGCCATATCCTTTTCTCTGCGCCACTTTCGATCCCCAAAGAGCGGCTCCTATCATGGTTGCCTGAGCGAGCACGACGGTGCCCGCCGTATAGGCCGCACCATTGACGTTGAATCTCGCCACAGCCGACTGACCAAGCAGCGGAAGAAGCGCGGCATTGCCGAGATGAAAGAAAAAAAGAGTAAACGCGACTGCCAGCAACGCCTTATCGCCGAAAAGAAGCTGAACCTTACGCGTCGCTCGACCTTCGACGGAGCCGCCCGATGAGGAGGACAAACCTCGAGCCACGGCATAGTCGATATGCGCCGGATTGATGCGAGCCAGGCTGAACGCGGCCAGGCATCCCATGAGAACCATGACGAAAAAGACGCCCGGTATGCCGAAGAAATAGCCGACCACTCCTCCCATAACCGCCGTGGAGGCATTGCCGGCGTGACTCCACGCTTCATTGACGCCGAGTCTGGCGGGAAGCCCTCGCTGTCCCACCATGCCCAAGGTGATGCCCGTCAACGACGGCGCGATGGCGGCCGCCGCCACACTCTGCAAAATGCGGGAAAATCCCGCCGACAACGCCCCGCTCTGAAGGAAGACCAGTCCGCATCCGGCGACGATGAGGCCAACGCTCGACGCGATAAGCCCACGCTTGCGCCTCGTATGATCGGCCAACGCCCCGAGAGGAGTGACGCATAAAAGTTCCGCCAGACCTCCGGCCGTCATGACAAAACCTATTTCATCGGGATCCCATCCCTGTTCCTGCAAATAAACGCCAAGGAACGGTCCCAGACCGTCGCGTATATCGGCAAGGGCAAAACAAAGCAAAGAAAGAAAAATCAAAGAATATTTTTTGGAACTTCCGTCTGACATCCATTGAGCCTCTGTCTATAATGCCATGCAATTTTCCGAAAATCTTTATTGGCATATTTATGAAAAAGTCAATGTCAACGTTCCTGCCGTCAATCTTCACAAGGCGTCACGCAAAGCAACGCTACTCATTGCCAAAATTCGTTTTCTCGCATCCCATCGTCTGTTGCAGACAGCACGCTCTCCGACGATTCCATTCTGACGAGTTTTCCCTTCCCCCTCATCGTGTCTGAAGTGGCTGTCTTGTTTTTTCCTTATTTCCCCAGTCCGACAATCAACGAAAAAAGCGGTCGTCTCCGTCAGAAAACGACCGCTTTTCTCTCGTCGTCCGCGCCGAGCCGAATGGCGGAGAAAAACGGCGGGAGCAAAAGCCTCCGCCGTCTCTTGCGTCATTCGCCGCGCAGTTTAAGCTGCTCCCGGACGTAGTTGACCATGCCGCCCTTGTCGATAAGGGTCTGCATCATGGGAGAAAGAGGAGGAATGCGAATCTCCGCGCCGTTGTCGAGATCACGGATGACGCCGTTTTCAGGGCTGATTTCCAACCTGTCGCCATCGTTGATCTTATCCACTTCGTCGCCCACCTCGAGCAGCATGAGCCCCATATTGAAAGCGTTGCGATAGAAAATACGCGCAAAGCTGTGCCCCACCACCGCTCGGATTCCCGCGCCGATAATGGCCAGCGGCGCGTGCTCTCGGGACGAGCCGCAACCGAAATTGCGTCCGGCCACGATAATGTCGCCTTCCTGGACGCGCTTCACCCATCCGGGTTCCAGACCTTCCATACAGGCTTCGCCCAGCTTGCGGGTATCGGTAGTGACGAGAAAACGGGCCGGAATAATGGCGTCGGTGTCGATATGCGCGCCGACTTTATGTACTTTTCCTGTAAAGGACATGGAATGACTCCTGAGGTTCCCCTTCACGCGTCATGCCGCGCGGGGAGACGGGAAAGAATTCCTTCCCGCAAAGATTCGTGTCCGGAGCGGCCGACATCCGCGCTCTTCGTCGAGCGGCGACCGCTCCCAGTCGCCTAGAGCGCGTCGGGTCCGGTGATGACGCCGGTAACGGCGGAAGCCGCCGCCACGCAGGGACTCGCCAGATAGAGCTCCGATTCCAGGCTGCCCATACGGCCGCGGAAGTTGCGGTTCGAGGTGGAGATGCAGCGTTCTCCGTCTCCGAGAACGCCCATGTAGCCGCCAAGGCACGGGCCGCAGGTAGGCGTGCTGATAACGCAGCCGGCGTCCGAGAACACGGCGAAAAGCCCTTCGTCCATGGCCTGACGCCACACGGCGGGCGTGGCGGGAATGACGATGCAGCGCACGCCCTTCGCCACCTTGCGGCCGCGCAGAATTTCCGCAGCGTCGCGCATATCGGAAATGCGGCCGTTGGTGCACGAGCCAATGACCACCTGATCCACGGTCACGTCGGACAGTTCGGAGACGGGCCGGGTATTTTCCGGCAGATGCGGACAGGCCACCACGGGCTCCATTCCGGTCACGTCCATGGTGACCACGCGCTCATACTGCGCGCCCTCGTCGGCCGCAAGGCGCATGGGATCGGGCGTGCCGTGGGCGCGGCAATATTCGGCGGTCAGATCGTCAGAAGGGAAAAGTCCGCATTTGCCGCCCGCTTCGATGGCCATATTGGCCATGCAGAGACGACCTTCGATATCCACATCCTTAAGTGAGGATCCGCCGAACTCCAGAGCGCGGTAGAGCGCGCCGTCCACGCCTATTTCGCCGATGAGGCGCAGAATGAGATCCTTGCCGCGTATCCAGCGAGGCATCGCCCCTTCAATGTTCACGCGAATGGTGGCGGGCACCTTGAACCACAATCTGCCAAGCGCCATGCCGCAGGCGATGTCCGTGGATCCGAGTCCGGTGGAAAACGCGCCGATGCCGCCGTAGGTGCAGGTATGACTGTCCGCGCCGATGACGAGATCGCCGGGTTTCACCAGGCCTTTCTCCGGCAGAAGCGCATGTTCCACGCCCGCGCATCCGCCTTCATAATAGTGGGTGATGCCCATTTCCTTGGCGAAGCGTCTCGACACCATAACCTGATTGGCCGAAGCGATGTCTTTCTGAGGGGTATAATGATCCATCACCAGAAACACGCGATCTTTATCAAACACCTTCTTCGCGCCCATGGCGTGAAAGGATTTGACGGCGAGGGGACCGGTGATGTCGTTGGCGAGAACGCCGGAAAGGGAACACTCCACGATCTGTCCCGGTTCGCGCACCTCTTCGTCGGTGTGCATCTGAAGTATTTTCTGGGCAAGCGTCATTGCCATGGTTCCATCTCCAGGAAAACTTGAACGGTTCTTAGTCGTTGATCTCTTTAAGGCAACGGCCGGGGAAAAGCTGCTCCTTGTGATGCCGGTGCAGGCCGTATCCCTGCATTTCAGCAACGGGCGCTGTGTCGCCCGGCTCCCTTTTCTTCCGGCAGCGTCATGTCGGACATGAGGTACCGGACATGAACAAAGGAAGAAGGCCGGGCTTCAGGCCCGGCCTTCCGGAAAGGCTAGTCTACGGGGTTCTGCTTGTAGCTGATGACGTCCTTTTCCTTGTGTTCGAGGCGGTTCAGGGCGTCGACGTACGCCTTGGCGCTTTCCACGATGATGTCAAGGTCGGAACCGCGGCCCGTGGCGGAGTACTTGCCGTCGCGCAGATGCACGGACACTTCACCCTG
>CALUUX010000090.1 GCA_944324085.1 uncultured Mailhella sp.
ATCGAAGCTGGACTTATAGACAAAAGGAATGCCCGCAGCCGAAAAAATTTCCTTGAGCGCGGCGGACACCTCCAACGCGTGGGCGCGGCTCTCTATGGCGCACGGCCCGGCGATGAAAAACAGAGGCAAGGCGTTGTCCGCCTTGATGTAAGGCCTGCCGTTGAATTCAAGTTCAAACATGAAGACTCCAAGCCCGTCGGGCGGAAAAAAGGAAAAAATCAGGCGAAGTATAAGCCATGAATCCGCCGAATTCAAGGGAGCCCGGTCGAATCTCCGCAAAAAGCTCCGCCCATTGTCCCAGCGCGAAAAGCGGAAAAAGGATTATTCTCCCAGTTCCCGTATCACACGCTCCAACACGCGAGGCGCGACATCCAGAGAGTAAGCCAGTTCCAATCGCTCGGTATCCTTGTGAGCGTCTTTTCCCGAAGGCCCCACCGACGCGATGGGCACGTCCAGCGACAAAAGGTCATCCATGGACAGCGAAAACACCGATCCCCATCCGGGCATGTTGTCGGCCAGAGCTTTCAGCTCTTCGGGGGCCCCCTGGAACCCCATGTAACTTAAGTCCATGATACCGCTGAAACACTCCACCAGCGTGACCTCTCCCACGTTTTTTTCCAGATCGGCGAACACGCCCTCCATCACGGCGCGCAGGCGGCGTTCCTTCTCCGTCGCCCGACGATTGATGCGCTGCGGATAGTACGGCGGCAAAAAGCCCACAATGACGGCAGGCCCCTTAATATTAAGGCGGGACACCAGGTGATCCACCGCCGCCAGACCCTTTTCCCGTTCATCCATGGTTTCGGGAAGCGAATCGATACACTCGCGGACGATCGCTTCCGCGTTTTTCTTACCGCCCGCTTCTTCCGAAAGCCTCGCCATAAGCTCCTGAACGGTCAGCACGCTGGAGTCCCACGCTGGAGCCGGCGAATCGGCTCGTCCGGACAGAGCCTGAAAACGACGCCCCGCCTCCTGAATGCCGGCAAGCGTCTCATCCAGAGCCCGACGAGCTACGTTCCGGCAAATTTCAAGCACGTCACGAGGCGTGCGGCTCACGGTAAGCACGTTGAAATACGCCGCCGCGCGTTCCGGCAGCGTCACGGAATAAACGTCCCTCAAATCCTTCAGCTTGAGGCAGACCGGCGGCGTCAGCGTATCCTGTCCGGTTCCGTCTATAAGGTCCGGACAACAATCCATCAGGCACACCGTTCTTGCGGCCAGAGCCGCGGCGTTAACCCCGTCGAAAGCATATCCCACATGCGCCTCTCGCCCCACGCAGAAAAACATCGGCATGATCTTGCCTGTGGTTCCGGTAAACAACACGCGACGGGCGCGACTCTCCCCCGTGGTTTTCGACGTCCAAAAGGCCGGCTCTCCCGAAAGGGCCGCCACAAGATCAAGACGCTTTTCCCTCACAAAGCCGCAAAGTCCTGTCAGCGAGCCGCGCATGCCCACGGAATTTCCCTCCTCATCGGGCACGGCCAGAAAAAGAAGATTCACGCCGAGTTTCTCCCGCTGACGAGACATGCACGCCACATAGGCCATGTACAACGCGACGCCGGCCTTCATATCCATAACGCCGCGTCCGAAAAGCCAATTGCCGGATTCCAGATCCTTCCTCGCATCCTCGGGAATATCTCGCTGTCCCACGCGCGCGGTGTAGGCGTCGGCGTCAAAGGCCAGATCCGCCAGGTCGCCGCACACGTCGGTATCCACCACGTCGAAATGACCGTTCAGAAGCACCGTTCTGGCAACAGACGGCTCCGCTTCCACAAAGGCCAGCACCGCGACGCGCTCAAGGCCGCCCTTCTCCACGGGAATCAGGCGCAGACATTCAGGATGCTCCTGGAAGTACGTCTCTTCAGACAAACGAGCAAAAATAAACGCCGCGGCTTCGTTTTCTCCAGGCGTATGGGAAACGCTGCGTATGCGAACCAGCTCCTTGGTCAGATTCAGCAGGCCTTCCCTCGTGAACTCAAGCATATTGCCTCCTTGTGATGCAGAGGCTGAACGTAGTCCCGGCAGAATAAAAAAACAAGACGCCCCCCGCGACCTTGGAAGCTTTCCCGCAGAACTCCCAACGTTGCCGTTCTTTCCGTCTTCGCCGGATCGCGGGCTAACGACAAAACAGTTTCTCTCCCAACATAAAAAAGAGACGCGTCAAGCTCATCGCCTGCGCGTCTCCCACAAACTTTTCAAAGACGGTTAGTTGTCGAGCAGTTCCTTCAGCGCGGCGCGCAGAGGTTCATGGAGTTTTTCATCCTTGAGTCCGAAATAGATGCCCGCGGTCAGATAATCGACCCAGTCGCCCGCGTCAAAGCGACGCCCCTTCATCTTCACGGCCAGCATGCCTTTATCCTTCATGTAGTCGGCCAGCGCATCGGTGAGCTGAATTTCACCGCCCTTGCCGGGCTTGACCTTGGCGATGTAGCTGAAAATTTCGCGGGGAAGCACATAGCGGCCCACAATGGCAAGGCGAGAATTCATGGAGCCGACGGCGGGCTTTTCCACCATGTCGGTAATGCGATAGACGCCTTCTTCCAGTTCCTCGCCGGCCACCATGCCATACTTGTCGATCTTGTCCGCGGGAACCTCCATCACGCCGATGGTGGGCATATTGTATTTTTCAGCCGCCTGCACCAGCTGCACGAGACCGGCATTGTCGCCGACCATGAAATCGTCACCGACCATGACGGCAAAATAATCTTCCTGCACCATGGAACGGGCGCAGCCAACGGCATGACCGAGACCAAGCTGCTGCTTCTGACGCACGGCCATGACTTCCACCATGGTAGCGGCATCCTGCACGGCCTTGAGCTGCTCTATCTTGCCCGCTTCGGCCAGCAGTTCTTCCAGTTCGATGTTCCGGTCAAAATGGTCTTCCACCACGCACTTGTGACGATTCGTCACAAAGATAACTTCCTGAACGCCGGCGCGCACCGCCTCTTCCACAACATACTGAATAACGGGCTTGTTATAGATAGGCAGCATTTCCTTGGGAATGTTCTTGCTTGCGGGAAGAGAACGAGTACCCCATCCTGCGACAGGAAGAACGACCTTGCTTACTTTCATGACGACCTCACAGAACCTTGGAAAGCATTTACGGCTTCAGCCGATTGACAGAACAAAGCGGGAAATCCGCCCAAAAGTGTGCGCGACATGCCTGTCACACGAGCAAACCATCACGAGAAACATCTTTTTTTATCGCATGAAAAGCCTTTCACAGCATTATCAGCAGGATACGCAAATCACGCTTATCTTTTGCCTCCAAGCTACACTTTTTTTCAGCTTACGTCCATATATTCATGCAACTGTAAAAAGAATGAAACAAAAAAAACGCTATCTTCACACTGTTCACATACACGAAAGCAATTCTCTCCTTACATTTTTTCAAACAACGCAACAGCACAAGCAAACATAGATTTTTTCTCTTGTACGTCAAGAAATCATCTTTTTCCGCCAGTCCGCTTAATGGCCTATACGCAGCATGGCCCCGGAAACTCAATAAATTTCCGAGGCCATGTTCAAAAAAAGACAAAAAAGCCTTTCAGGAACGCCTACGTTCAGGCTCCATGATGCCCGCAACCGCCTTTGCACAGATTGCCTGAACCGAATTCCTGAAGTCGTCCGTCGATATACGCCTGAAGCGCATCTTTCACGCTTAAAAAGCCTGATGCGTAAAAGACCCGCATGCCCATCTGATGCATGGCGTTCAACGGGCCCATTCCCATGCCTCCGGCGATGAGCACCTGAACGCCCTTGTCCGCCAGAGCCTGCACGGGCACGACGCAGCCGCCCTGATCATGACCTTCATTATATTCAACGGTCACGTCAAGAATCCGACCGTCCTGAATGCGGGCCACGGTATAGGCGTCGCAATGACCGAAATGCGCGCTGGGACTGGCGTTGAGACCGGCGGGAGCGTTGGAGGGAACAGCGACAAGAACAGCTTCGGACATAAGGAAACTCCTCTGATAAAAACGGCGGGAAAGCTCTCATGACATCGCCATGTCTGACGAAGAGAGTTCTTATATTATGCTCAAATGAGCAAATAACGCTTCCCCCTCGTTGCGTCAAGAGGAGGAGCGAACTATTCCGCTCACGCGGCCGACTCATGCCATGCGTTCTTAAAAAGGAACGTCTTTTGCGAGCTCCGCGCGAACCGCGCACGGCAAAAGAGACGTTCCGCCGCCTATCCCCTCAAAATCTGGACGCTTCGGCCAGATACGCAAACCGCGGCGGGAGTTCCGCGCGTTTAACCGAGTTTCAGCCCCGCGCTTCTCCAAAAAAACGCGGGGCTTCGCTTCATTGGCGCAGACGCTTTTCAGACTCGTTTGCCGGCGGCTCTCAATCCGTTGGCCACCACGACGAGAGCGGTGCCGACGTCAGCGAACACGGCCATCCACATGGTGGCGTTCCCGGAAAACGCAAGCGCGAAGAACACAGCCTTCACGCCCAGGGCGAGCGCGATATTCTGCACGAGAATGGCATGCGTGGCCCGGGACAGACGAATAAACCTGGGGATCTTGCGAAGATCGTCATCCATAATGGCGACGTCTGCGGTTTCCATGGCGGTATCGGTGCCCGCTCCGGCCATGGCGAAACCAATGTCGGCTCTGGCAAGAGCGGGCGCGTCATTAATGCCGTCCCCGGCCATGCCTATCGTGCCCCACTGCCCAGACAAGGTTTCCACGGCGTTCAGCTTATCCTCGGGCAACAAATTGCCGCGGAATTCATCCACACCGGCTTGCGACGCGATGACTCGCGCCACCTTTTCGTTGTCTCCCGTCAGCATGACCGTATGAACGCCAAGTTCCTTAAGGTCGCGCACCGCTTCCTTACTGCTTTCCCTCAAGGTGTCGGCCACGGCGAACACGGCCCTCGCGCGATTCGAGTCAGCCAGAATCACCACGGTTCTGCCCTGAGCCTCCAGCGAAGCGGCGTTCCGATCCACATCCGCGGAATCCACGCCGAGTTCCGACATCATGCGGAGACTGCCGAGATGACAGAGCGTTCCGTCAACGACGCCGCGCACGCCCTGACCGGGAACGGCTTCGAAATTCTCCACAGGCAGAACGGTCACGCCCGTCTCTTCCGCCTTTTCAAAAAGGGCGCGGGAAACCGGATGGTCCGAACGCGCGGCGAGGCTGGCGGCGAGCTGAAACGCCTTTTGACCGTCGCTTTCGTCCAGAGCGACCATATCCGTCATTCTGGGCTGACCGCAGGTAAGCGTGCCCGTCTTGTCAAGCGCGAGGCAGCGCAGCTTGCGTCCCTGCTCCAGAAACATCCCGCCCTTCACCAAAATGCCGCCCCTGGTAGCGGCCGCCATGCCGCTCACAATACTCACGGGCGTGGAAATAACCAAGGCGCAGGGGCATCCGATAACGAGAAGAACAAGCCCCATGTAGATGGAATCAAGCCAGGCCTTTCCCATAAACAACGGCGGCACCACCGCGACAAGCAACGCCAAGAGAAACACGGCCGGCGTATACCAGCGGGCGAAGCTGTCCACAAAACGCTGAATGGGAGCGCGACGACCTTGCGCCTCTTCCACGGCGTGAATGATGCGCGCCAGCGTGGTGTCCGAAGCTCCGGCCGTTACCTCAAATTCCAGAGACCCGGAAGCGTTGATGGTGCCCGCGAACACCGTGTCGCCCTCGGATTTCTCCACGGGAATGCTTTCTCCCGTGATGGGGGCCTGATTCACGGCGGAATGACCGGCAACGACAACGCCGTCCAACGCGATTCTTTCGCCGGGCTTCACGCGGACGCGACTGCCCAGAGGCACCTGATGGATATCCATATCCTTCCAGGACCCGTCAGGCTGAAGCGTGGTGGCCGTTTCGGGAGAAAGGGCCAGAAGTTTGCTTATGGCGTCGCGAGCCTTGTTCAGCGCGCGCGCCTCAATGGCTTCGGAGACGTTGAAAAGCACCATGACCATGGCCGCTTCCGGATATTGGCCGATAATGACAGCTCCCGTCACCGCCACCGACATGAGCGCGTTGATGTTGAGGTTGAAGTTGGACACGGCGAGCCAGCCCTTGCGGTAGGTTCCCAATCCGCCCAGAAGAATGGCCGCCACGGCGAAAATCAGAGGCAAGGAACCGGTCAGAGAAAACCCTTCGCCCGCGACCGGAACGACGCCCCACTCTATGGCGAACTCCACGCCTTCGGAAAGAGCCGCCAGCACGCCGGCCGCGGCCAGCTTTTTCCAATGCACGGGCGAGGACTGCGCCTTGCGCGACGCGCTGGTTCTGGTGTCGCCGAGGGGCTCGGGGATCATGTCTATGGATCTGAGAGCGTCCTCAATGGTCACTGTGGAGGAAAGCTCATGCCGCACCGTGAGCACGCGCTGCATGAGATTGAACTCAAGGCCGGTGATGCCTTCCACGGACGCCAGTCTCTTGCGAATGAGGGCTTCCTCCATGGGGCAATCCATATTATTAATAAGGTAGACAGCCGTCGTGTCCGAAGCGAGCGCCACCATATCCGGATGCACCGGTTCCGGGGCGGCGTGACTGTGAGAACAGGAGCACCCATGATGATCATGATGATGCTCATGATCGGAATCGTCATGATGATGCTTATGCGCATGGTCATGGGGAGACGCGTCGCGCTCTTCGTGAGCATAGGGCTTCAAAACAAATCCTGAACAAGCGCAGGAATTCTTTTCAGAAAGTACGCTGTTGGTTTCCATATCGTTTCTCCTTGTTGAAACCAACGTAGTGTCTATAGCGACTATAGAGTCAACCCTTCTGGGAAACTTTTTTTAAATTTTCTTCTCCGTCCCTTGGATCCGCCAAAACGCCTTGACTCCCTCCGCGTTGTCCTTACCATCATGGACTACGGCCTCATAACCAAGGAGCTCGTCATGCCTTTAAAAATCGGTGAACTCGCCAAACGTTCAGGCTGTCAGGTCGTCACCATCCGTTATTACGAAAAAGAAGGTCTGCTGCCTCCGCCGGAACGCACCGACGCCAATTATCGTCTCTATAACGACAGCGACGTGGAACGCCTGCACTTTATCCGACGGTGTCGTCTTCACGGCATGAATCTCGCGGAAATACGGGAACTTCTCGCTTTCAAAGATCATCCCACGGTGAGCTGCGCGTGGATCAACGAACTTGTGGAAAAACACATCGCCGACGTTGAGCGTCAGATAGCCTCACTTCAGCACCTGAAGACGCATCTCGAAACTCTGCGGCACGCCTGCTCGGGCGATCGCCAGCAGGATTGCGGCATTCTCGACAGTCTGGATCACGGCTCTCCCTGCGCCTGCTGCGAAGACGAACACTGCGCGTTGAGCGAATATCAGAAGTCGACCGATGCCGAGAAAAAAGCGAGAGTCTCCCGCTGAATTTTTCCTCCCAGACGGCGCGCCTCCCCACGCCAAGCTCCCCCTCCCCCGCCGAAAGAACGGTCCGGCGGGCCGCAGCCGCGCCGAGCGCGCCAATGCCCCTTATCCTCGGGCCGCTTACGTTCTGGCCGACGCCCACTACACTCCAAGGAATACTCCCTTGCGCGCGCGGGCCGCTTGTCGTACCATGACCGGGCCCGCGGGAAGCTCCCTTCCCGCGCAAAAGGAAGGAAAATATGAGTTTTCTCAAAGCAAGCAACAGCTTCACGCGCTTTCGCATCATTGACGACGTTCCCGCCGAACTGTGGCCCGCCATTCCCGAAAAACTTCGCCAGTTCGCCTTCATGGATATCGACGACATCGCCGAAGAACGAGCCTTCGGCTGGACCAACTTCGACGACATGCTCGACACGGAATGGAAGCTCAGTCCGCCGGAAAAAGCCGATTACCTGACCTTCTCCCTCCGGCTGGACACGCGACGCATTCCGCCGGCCGTGTTGCGCAAGCACACGCGCGTGGCCCTGCGCGAAGAAGAAAACCGCATCAAGGAGCTGGGCAAAAAGTTCATTCCCCGCGACCGCAAAAAGGAAATCGGCGAACAGGTGAAACTGCGCCTCATGGGACGTTTTCTCCCCATTCCCGCGGAATTCCAGGTCGTCTGGAACACACGCAGCGGCCGGGTGTACTTCGCCTCCACGCAGACAAAAATGATCGAACTTTTCCTCGAGCTCTTCACACGCAGTTTTGATCTGCGCCTTGAGCAGCTTGTTCCCTGCGCGCTGGCTCTGTCCATGTTCGGCGAACAGTGCGCCGAAAAACTCGACGCCGTGGAATCCACGCACTTCATCTAACAAAAGGCTTCGAACATGGCAGACATAGGTTATATCGGAGAAAACACCGATCTCATTCTGGGGCAGGAATTCCTCACCTGGCTGTGGTTCCGCAGCGAAACCGGCAACGTGTTCCGCATGGAGTCGCCGGAGCGCAGTGGTGAACCGTTCACCGTAGCCATGGAGCAACGCATCGTCGTGCGCGGGGGCGAAGGGGAAAATCAGGAAACAGCCACCGTCGTGGGTTCGTTTTCCCCGCTTCGCGAGGCAAGACTCGGCCTGCTCACCGGCAAACAGGTGGTGCGCGCTCTCGTGCGTCTGGAAAAGGACGGCATGGACTGGCAGGTCACGCTGAAAGCCGAAGACTTCAGCATCAACTCCCTGCGCACGCCCCACATTTCCAAAGAAGACGCTTCCGAAGACCCCGACGCGCTCTTTCTGGAAAAAATGTACTTGCTGGATCAGGCTCTGGACATGCTGGACGAAATGTTCCGTCAGTTCCTTGCCGTGCGCCTTTCCCCGGCGGACTGGAGATCGGAAGCCGAAGCCGTGGCAGAATGGATGAAACACGACATCAGTCAGGGAACCATGCAACCCGGAAACTGACAAACGGATCGGCCGAAGGCGAAACTCGCGCTTTCGGCCTCGCTCTTCTACGCGGACAAGGCCGCGGCGACCCTCTCTGTCGCCGAGAACGCCGCTCATACCGGACGAAGACTTTGCGCCGTAACGAACTTCGACTTTTCAGGAGCAGAACCGTATGAAAGAGGCTCCGACTTCCGGCGGCGACGCCGCCTCCCGCTGGCGCGCGCTGACCGTGCGCGCCGTCCGAAAGACGCTGTGGATGCTGCTGGTGCTCTGGGGCATCACGCTGGTGAGCTTTTTCGTAATACATCTCGCGCCCGGCACGCCTACCGACATGCAGACCAGTCTCAACCCGCTGGCCGGAGACATGGTGCGTGAACGGCTGAACGCGCTCTACGGGCTGGATCGCCCGCTCTGGGAACAATATGTGGACTGGCTGAGTCGTCTCGTCCGGCTGGACTTCGGACTGTCGCTTTCCAGCGACGCCCGCCCCGTCATGGAAAAAATCATGGAACGCCTGCCCCTCACCGTGGGCATGAACGTCATTTCTCTCCTGCTGACGCTGCTGATTTCCATTCCCATCGGCATCGTGTCGGCCGTCCGTCGCGGCTCCGCGCTCGACAGAATTCTCACCGTTCTGGTGTTCCTGGGCTTCGCCATGCCCAGCTTCTGGCTGGCCATGCTGCTCATGCTTTATTTCGGTATAGATCTCGGATGGCTGCCCCTCTCCGGACTCACGTCTCTGGACTATGCCCAACTTTCGCCCATGGGTAAGGCTTTGGACATCGCCCGCCATCTCACCCTGCCCATTCTCGTGGGGCTTGTGGGAAGCATTGCGGGCACGTCGCGCTTTTTGCGTTCCTCCATGCTGGAAGTGCTTCGACAGGACTACATGACCACGGCCCGCGCCAAAGGTCTGCCCGAACGACTGGTCATAGGCAGACACGCCCTGCGCAACGCGCTGCTGCCCGTCATCACCATGCTCGGACTGTCCGTGCCCGGCCTCATCGGCGGCAGCGTCATCATTGAAACCATCTTTGCCCTGCCGGGGCTCGGACAGCTTTTCTACACGGCGGTCATGGCCCGTGACTATCCCCTCATCATGGGCAATCTCGTGCTCGGCGCCGTGCTCACCCTGCTCGGCAACATGCTCGCCGACGCAGGCTACAGTCTCGCCGATCCCCGCATCAGAGCCGCGTCGCGTCAGGAGGGACGGTCATGAATCTGAAACGAAACGGCATGTTCTTCATCGGCCTTGCCATTGTGCTGATCATGAGCCTTCTTGCGCTGCTCGCGCCGTGGATAGCGCCTTTCGACCCCGCGGCTCTGAACCTAGATCAGATTCTTATGCCGCCATCCGCCGAACATCTGCTCGGCACCGACGAACTCGGCCGCGACGTCTTTTCCCGTCTGCTCTACGGCGCGCGCGTGTCCCTCTGGGTAGGTTTTGTGGCCGTAGGCATTTCCACGGCCATAGGCATAGTTCTCGGACTGGCTTCCGGCTATTTCGGCGGCTGGACGGACGAACTCATCATGCGCGGCGTGGACGTGATGCTCTGCTTTCCCTCGTTCTTTCTCATTCTTGCCGTCATCGCCTTTCTGGAACCGAGTCTCGCCAACATCATGGTGGTCATAGGATTGACCTCGTGGATGGGCGTCGCGCGCCTCGTGCGAGCGGAAACGCTGTCTCTGCGGGAACGGGATTTCATTGCGGCATCCAAACTCGCCGGGGCTCCAACGTCCCGACTTCTTTTCGTCCACATTCTGCCCAACGCGCTCGCCCCGGTGCTGGTTTCCGCCACGCTTGGCGTGGCTGGCGCCATTCTTGTGGAATCCTCCCTCAGCTTTCTCGGACTTGGCGTACAGCCTCCGGACGCCAGCTGGGGCAACATGCTCATGGACGGCAAGA
>CALUUX010000091.1 GCA_944324085.1 uncultured Mailhella sp.
TCGGCGGGAACGTTGGTGTTGTCGATGACGATATTGCCCAGAGCGGCTCCACCGGTTTCAATGGTGTGCACGTCTCCGTTTCTGTGATAGGCGACGGTAAGCTGCATGGCTTTGACTCCTTGAGTTGCGGTCTGAAAAAGGAAACGCCCGGAGCGCGCAACGCGGCATCCGGGCGCCGGAGACAGGATGCGTTCCCTTGAACTTACGCGCAGTCGTGCTTGTCCCAGGGCTTACGGTTGTCGCGCTCAATCTTGAGCATGAGCGCGTCATTGGTGTCCTTGAGCTTGGCGATCTCCTTGGCCTTGAAGTTCAAGCCCTTGATCACGGCGTACGCGGGCGCGGCTTCAACCTGCGCGGGCAAAGGCAAGTCGCCAAGCCAGGCCAGGGTAGGCGCGATGCAGGTCGCGGGCAGAGGCTTTTCGAGCACCACGTTGCGCTCGATGCCAAGACCGTAGAACAACGCCATGGCGGGAGTGACCACCACTATGATCATCTTGGTGGAAGCGATGGCGAACGCCTTATCTATTTCGGCGAGAAGACTGGCTTCGTCGTCAAGCCCTTCGACCACGGAAAGTTCACTTCCCGCCGCTATGGGTTCCACCACATAACCGGCGTTCTTGGCGGCGTCGACGATGCTTTCCCCGGACAAAGCTCCGGCAAGAGCTTCGGTTTTCACGTCGTTCTGCACGGCAAGAGGCACCAGCGCCCCCTTACGACGCATCTTTACAAGCTGTTCCGCTTCGCTGTTGCAAAGCACTTCTTTGGAAACATTGGAAAAGAGAATAAAAACATTCTTACCAGTGGCCATGGTTCACTCCTTAATTGTTATGAGTCTTTTCTTGAAGAAGACGAACGAGCTCCTTGCCCGACGCGTCGAAAAAGGTCCATTCCGTGCCTTGTTCCACGCGTTCCCGGTGCACGCGCAGCAGAAGGGTCTGCTGCCAATAATAGGCGTCGTCTTTTTCAGGAGTCTTATGAATCCTGAGCTTCCCCATCAGCACGATGGGTTCCATGAATTCCACCCCCACGCCGGCCGCGCGGGCCATGGCGCAGAGGGTATCCTGAGTGAATTGATAAATTTCCTCGCCAGTCATAACATCTTTCGCTTTTACAGTGTGTCTTTCATAAACAGCGTCGCCGTAAAGGCGATGACGCCGCCAACCGCGAGAAGGATAAACGCATCGGCGTAGGCGGCCATGGGAGTGGCCCCATTGTCCAGACCGTATGCGAGAATCCCGCCGAAGATCCCCTGGAACACGGCCGCCACGACGGGCGCGCTGCAGTTGAGAAAGCCGCAGGCGGACGCCAGCGCGGACGTCGGAACGCTTTCCTTCATCATGGTGAAGCTGATGGGCCCCATGCAGCTGGTGGACAGCGTGAACAGCACGCCGATAACGGTTATTTCCAGAAAGCTAAAAGGACGTTCCCGATGCAGGCAGAGCCAGCCGATCAACAGGGCCTGCGCCAACGCGGACACAAGCAGAAAGATACGACGGGAATGGAAGACGTTGTCGGAAAGCCAGGGAAAAAGCAGCATGAAAGGCAACGGGATGAGCGACATCAGAAGAATGCTGACGCCGGCGGCTTCCTTGCTGAACCCGTTTCCATGCATGAGATAGCTGCCCCACCACGTGGTGACGACAACAAACAAATTGCCGATAATGAACATGAACCAGATGAAGATGAGCCAGAAATTCTTCATCCTGACGACCTGGCGCAGACTGCTTTTGAGCGCGCGCACGTTTTCCCGCACGGAAATCGAGCCCGAAGAAGAAACGACGTCTCTGTCATCCAACAGCAGCCAGAGCGCGCCCCCGAGAATGACGGTGAACACGCCAACCATAAGCAGCGCGGCGCGCCAGCCCACCATTCCCGTGAAAGCCACCAGAGGACTGGACGCCATCATGGTGCCGATGATGCCGCTGCCGGTGAGCACGCTGCAGTACATGGCGTAACGATTGGCGGGAACGGCCGCCGCAAGCACCTTGTAGGAAGGCACGTTGCTTGCCAGCGTCAAGCCAAGCATGAAACGATACCCGACAGCGGGCATCCAGCTGTCGCAGAAGGTAAACAGCACGCAGAATATTCCGGCACATATCTGATACAAAGCCAGCGTTCTGCGTCCTCCCAGCACGTCCGCCAAAAGCCCGGAGGGGATCTGCGTGATGGCGTATCCCAGCATGGTGGCGGAACTGATGAGGCTGAAGGAAGCGGCGTCAAGACTGAAGGCTTCCATAAGCTCCGGCGCCAGCACGGAAGGATACACTCTCTGGAAGAAGCTCAACGCGTATCCCGCGCTCAGCAGCGCCAGCATCCCCTGAACAGGCAATGTTACGGCGAACATGCGAACCTCCTCACGCGGTTTCAACGCTTCTTCTGGAAGCCTTGAACTTTTTGATGGCGGACCAGGTGTTCCAACACACAAAGACGATGGTGCAGAGGTTGAAGAACAGAGCGATAGGGCTCGTGAACATCACGCTCATATCGCCGTTGAAGGTCAGCAGCGTCTGCTGCAACGAGATTTCAAAGGACTTGCCGAGCACAAAGCCGATGATGAAGGTCACGATGGAAAAACGCGCCACCCGCATCATGTATCCCACGAAACCGAAGGCGGCCATCACATACACGGAGAAGGGATCGCTTTCCATGGCGTAGGCGCCCATGAGGCAGATGAACAGAATGACGGGGAACAGCACTTCCTTGGGAATGTCCAGCACCTTCACGAAAACGCGTATGCTGATCAGGCCAAGAAGCAGCGTGGCGATGTTGCCGAGAATCATGCTTCCGTACACGCCGTACACGGTGCGTCCGTGTTCCTCGAACATCAGCGGCCCGGGCGTGATGCCGTGCACGATGAACGCTCCCACCAGCAGCGACGCCGCGACGGAACCGGGAATGCCCAGCGTGAACAGGGGAATGAGAGCCGCGCCCACCACGGCGTTGTTCGCCGTTTCAGGAGCGCACACGCCCTTAAGCTCGCCATGACGGAATTTATCGCCAGGCTTGGCCGCCTTTTCGGCGATGCCGTAGGAGAGAAAACACGCCACCGTGGATCCCAGACCGGGGCACGCGCCTATGCCGGAACCGACCAGCGCGGAACGAATGAGCGTGGGCACCAGGGAAATCAGTTCCCGGAACGAAAGATCGTTCTTGGGGTCTTTATAGTCCACGGAGAGCATGTCTTCAAACTGACACTCTTTATTGTCGCAGGCCGTGCACTGCCGAACGATTTCCGCCACGGCCAGAAGGCCGACGCCGAGCGTGGCTATGGGCAGACCGGATTCAAGCTGGTACAGACCGAAGTCAAAGCGAGGCAGTCCGGCCACGGGTTCCATGCCGATGCAGGCGATGAGAATGCCGAGAGCCGCGGAAATGACGCCGTTGAAGAAATTCTCGGATTCCAGGGCCGCAATGAGCATCATGGCAAGAATGAGCACGGAAAGCAGTTCCGCGGGACCCATCTTGAGGGCGTACTTGGCCACGGAGCCCGCCAGAAGGATGACCAGGCAGGTGGAAAAGAAGTCGCCGAAAACAGAGGAGATGAGCGCCACCTTCATGGCCTTGAGGCCCTTGCCCTGCTTTGCCAGCGGATAACCGTCAAAACATGTGGCCGCGGCCTCCGGCGCGCCCGGGGTGTTCAGAAGAATGGCCGAGATGGAGCCGCCGAAGCAGCCGCCTTTGTTGATGCCCACCAAAAAACCGATAGCGCCGACGGTGGGCATGAAATAGGTGAGGGGAATGACCATAGCGATGGCTATGGGGCCAGAAAGACCGGGAATGCAGCCAACGACGATACCCAACGACACGCCGAGAATGACATAGAGCACGTTGAGCCAGTTCAGGGCATCGCCAAGACCGGAAAGAACAACATCCATAAAAACCTTCCCATGATTGAGGGGAATAGCCTACATGCCGGGAAGCATGACGCCCAGACCTTTCCACAACGCCGCCCATATCACCACGATGGTGGCCGCCGCCACGATGACGAGACGCACCGGTTTGCGCTCTCCGCAAAGCAGACAGCACGCCGCCAGCACGATGGCGCTGCCGATGAAATAGCCGAACATCGACATGAGCGGCATGGCCGCGGCGAGCACGGCGGTAAAGGCGAGCAAATGCAGAAACATCTTGAACGACAACGGGGAAGGCTGTCCTTTGCCGTAGCCGGTGATGATGGTCTTGATAAGATTTATGGAAGCGGAAACAATGATAATCCACGCAAGAATGTTCGGCAGCAACGAAGCAGGCATGCCGTATCCGGGCCATTCAGGCGTCTGCGTCGGGATAATCCATGCTATCAGCAGAATGCCGAACAGTATGGAGGCCAGGGACGAGATAATATGAGTGCGGTACATATACGAATTCCCGTCGGTTTGATAGGCTGGCGATATCGCTCAGAGCAACAAATGACGCCTATCCGCCGCTATTGCCAGAATATCTTGCAATATTCGAGCTGCTCTTCCATGATCGCATTCGTTTCGGCAGAATTGTGATACGCGGGGAAGAAGTGGAGCTTGTCCTTCACGATTTCCGAAAATTCGGGAGAATCAATGATCTCCTTCAGATCCTTTTCCAGCTGCGCCTTCACGTCTTCAGGAAATCCCTTGGGAACCACGATGAGACGATAGGCGTCCATGGGCAGCTGAATCTTGAAGAGTTCCAGCACGGTAGGCACGTCGGGATAGTTTGGGGTGCGCTTCGTCGTCGTCATGGTAATCGTGCGCACCTTGCCAGCGCGATCCTGCTCATAGTGCAGGCCGCCGGAAAAGGCGATGTCCGTATGGCCGCCGATAACGGCCGTAATGCCGGCTGAGGGAGACTGCATGGGAATGATGGCCACCTTGGCCCCTACTTCCTTCGCCAGCATTTCAAAGACCTTGCGATCCATGGCGGTCTGGAACTGATACGTCAGAGGCCGACTCATGGTCTTGCTGGCTTCCAGGGCTTCACGAAGATTCTTCCACGGCTTGTCGGGAGCCACGATGTAGGAAGCGTCACCCTGAAAGATCGTGCACAGGAAGGTGTAGTCCGACATTTTAAAACGGGAACTCGGATCCAGGGAATTGAACGTAAACATGGTGTCCGCTCCCAGGCCGATAGTGTATCCGTCATTCTTGGAATTTTTCAGGGTCATGGCAAAGGCGCCCAGTCCGCCGCCGGACACGTTGGTGGGCACGAACGGTTTGCCGTATTTTTCCGACAGCTTCTGGGCGATGAGGCGGCCGACCATATCTATGGAAGAACCGGCTCCGGACCCCAAAAGAAACTTAACGGGTTTTTCAGGCCACGCGGCATGAGAAGGCGCGACGAAACAGGTGGTGGTCAGAACCGCGGAAAGAGCCAGCATTGCGATGCGCTTAAACATATTTCCTCCGAACGGCGCGGCGCGGGGGAGGCTCCTCCCCCGCGCTCCGTTATGTCGTTTAGGACTTCACCGTGTAGGCGTCGGGGTCTTCAAGAGCCTGATAAAGCACGCAGCCTTCACAATCCTTGGGATACGGCAGACCGAGCATGTAGCAGATGGTAGGCACGATGTCGGCCAGCTGCACGCTTCTCTCCATCTCGTAGCCCTTCTTGAAGCCCGGGCCGTAAAACACGGAAAGCGTGTGCAGATCGCCCAGTCCCCAATGATCCGTGGCGAAGAACGCGCCATGCTGAGAACCGTATTCAGGCCACAGCGTGTAAATGACGTCGCCGCACTGATCGCCGCCCATGCCGATGAGACGCGCGGTTTCCTTGGTCATGCAGCAAGCCACGGGATGCTTGCCCGTGTTGGGATCCACATAGGCGTACAAGGCGTCGATGATCTCGCGCTGCACCTTGTAGTAGTCCTCGTCCTCGACGATGCCGCCGGTATACTTGCTCTTCAGGTTCACATACACATAGCAGGTGCGCTGCGGGAACGCCTTCGACTGCTCAATGATGGGCTCCGCGTTGGCCTTGAGCATGGCCTCGGCCTGAGCCTTGCCAAGGTTCTTGATG
>CALUUX010000092.1 GCA_944324085.1 uncultured Mailhella sp.
TGGGCAGACTCGCTGATTTTTCAGCCTTGCAGATGTAGGGGCGCGGCATCCTCTTGACAGAAAACGTCAAGGCGCATATGAATAACCGTTCTGGCAATAACGGGCGGCGGTCTGTCTGCCGCCCGACATCGTATCGCATCACACCCCTTTGGGGTCATCATTCGGAGGATTCCCGTGGCCAATCATGCTTCCGCCATCAAGCGCCAAAAGCAGAGTCTCAAGCGCAACGCTCGCAACCGCGCCGCCCGTACCCGCATCAAGAACGTGGTGAAGGCCGTGCGCGCCGCTATTCAGAAGAACGACAAGGTCGCCGCTGAAGAAGCTCTGAAGACCGCTACTTCCACTGTTTCCAAGATCGCCGGCAAGGGCGTCATCCATTGGAAGAACGCCGCTCGCAAGGTGTCCCGCCTTGCCAAGGCCGTCAACGCTCTCGACGCCTAAGTTTCGTTTTTTCGGAACGTGCCGAAAAGGAGAAAGTTCGCTTTCTCCCTTTCGGCGTTTTTTGTTTAAAGGCCGCCTTTTCATGTTGACGACCGTGCGCCGCACGCAGCGGAAAAGCGACCTTTTCTGTTGGCGTTCCTGATTCGGAATGTGACTGCGGTCATGGTTCGAACGGGGAATTTTCTTTATCGTTTCCAGCGGAAGCCGGACGCGTCCGGCGCGAAAGAAAGGTCATTTTCCCCGATATTCTTCGGTATCAGGAGCGGACTATGGCGGAAACGGGAGATGCTTCCCGTGACGTGCGGGAAAGATTGAACGCGTGTTTTCCGGAACTCGGCGTTCAGGAGACGGAAAGGCTGGCGGCCGGAACGCGTTTTTCTTCCTTTGCCAAGGGAGAATGGATATGCGTGGAAGGCGATGGGGCATCCGTCACCTGCTGGCTGCTCTCCGGCCTTGTGGAGCTTCTGAAAGGATCCGTATCGGGAAAGAACACCGTGCTGCACGTCGTCCGAGCGGGGCATTTTCTTGATCTTTACGGCGTGTTCGGCGGAGGACGGGCTTTCCTTTCCGCGCGCGCTCTGTCGCCGTGTTCGGCTCTCATCATGGAAAACAGAGTGTTCCGCGCTCTTCTTGCGGAAAATATCGGCCTCGCGCAGCGCGTCATGAAGGCCCTTGCCATGCGTCAACGCATGTTTATCAACAAGATAGCCGTGTCGCAGGGAAAAATTTCCGTGCGTCGTCGCGTGGCGGGCTGGCTTCTTCATAAGGCCCGCGTGGAGAAGAGTTCCGTGCTGGACGACATCATGACGCGCGAAGTGCTGGCCGGCCTGCTTGGTCTGTCCCGCGAGAGTCTCAGCCGTCAGCTGAGCCGTTTCGCGCAGGAAGGCATGATCCGACTGGAGCGGCGGACCATCGTTATCGTGAACGAACCGGCTCTTCGCCGATGCATGCTGGAAGACTGATATGCCCGCCTGCATTGTATATTCTTCCCGCACGGGCAATACCCGCGCCGTGGCGAAATATCTGGCCGGACGTTTTTCTCTGCCCATGTTTTCCGTGGAAAACGCTCCGGATGACGGTTATGACGAGATGATTCTCGGATTCTGGACGTGGCGCGGCGGGCCAGATCCCGCCATGCGTTCTTTCATGGAAACGCTGCGTGGAAAGAAGGTGTTTTTTTTTGGAACCATGGCCGCGTTTCCCGATTCTCCGCACGCCGCGCGTTGCGTCGAGAGAACGCGGAACCTGCTCGCGAGCGGGAATTGTCGCGTGCTGGGGCATTTTTTATGTCAGGGGCGGCTTGATCCCGACACGCTGGCCAGAAGCGCGCATCCCCGCACGCCGGAACGCATGGCTCGTCTCCGGCAGGCCGCGTCGCATCCGAATTTCGAAGACTTCCGCGCGGCGGAACAATGTCTGCGTCTCGCCCTCGCGTCGGAAGGGACTCTCGCGACCGTTCCGACGGTTCCTATGACGAAGCATGTCGCCTGACGGGAAGACGTCGTTTTCCAATCGGAAGGTTGTCGCGTTCTCGTCGTTGAAATCTCTCTCCGAAAGGAAAGCGTGGGAGATAGGATTCGTTTGCGTCGTTTTTTCGTTTGGATGGGCGCTCGTCAAGCGAGAAAAGCCTCGGGCTGTCTTCCGTCGCATTGACGGAAACGGCGGGGTGCTATCTTCCCCTTGAAAAAATCCCCTGTTCGGGCAGAATGTGCCTCGCGTCGGGAACGGGTTGTCCCGGCATCCTCTCTTTATTTCCTGCGCAGTGAGTGATGGCCATGTCCGAACAGCTTTTTCAGCTTCATTCCTCTTTTGTGCCCACCGGCGATCAGCCCGCCGCCATTGACGAACTGGTCTCCAATTTGAACGCCGGCATCCGCGATCAGGTTTTGCTTGGCGTCACGGGGTCGGGCAAGACGTTCACCATGGCCAACGTCATCGCCCGAACCAACCGTCCCGCGCTTATTCTGGCTCACAACAAAACGCTGGCCGCGCAGCTTTACGGCGAGTTCCGCGCGCTTTTTCCCAAAAACGCGGTTGAGTACTTCGTCTCCTATTACGATTACTACCAGCCGGAAGCCTACGTTCCTTCCTCCGACACCTACATAGAGAAGGATTCGGCCATCAATGACAATATCGACAAGCTGCGCCACGCCGCCACGCACGCGCTGCTCACGAGGCGCGACGTCATCATTGTGGCGTCGGTGTCGTGCATCTACGGCCTCGGATCGCCGGAATACTATGCTCGACTCATCATTCCTGTGGAAGAGGGACAGTCCGTGTCCATGGAAAGCGTCATCGGGCGTCTGGTGGATATTCAGTACACGCGCAACGATTATGATTTTCATCGTGGAACCTTTCGCGTGCGCGGCGACGTGCTGGAGATCATTCCTGCCTACGAAGACGAAAAGGCCCTGCATATTGAGTTTTTCGGCGACGAGATAGACGCCATCCGCGAAATAGACCCGTTGACGGGAGAAGTGCTGGGACGAATTTCCAAAACGGCTATCTATCCGGCCAGTCATTACGTTTCCGACAGGGACAATCTGGTGCGGGCCATGGGCGACATTCGCGAGGAACTTCGAGAGAGGCTGACGCAGTTTCAGGAAGGCGGAAAGCTGCTGGAGGCGCAGAGGCTGGAGCAGCGCACCCAGCTCGATCTGGAAATGATGGAGGAACTCGGCTACTGCAACGGCATCGAAAACTATTCCCGTCATCTCGACGGGCGCGCGCCGGGCGAACCTCCGTCCACGCTGCTGGACTATTTTCCCAAGGATTTTCTGCTGTTCGTGGATGAATCGCACATGAGCATTCCGCAGGTCGGAGCCATGTTCAAGGGCGACCGTTCCCGCAAGAACACGCTGGTGGACTACGGTTTTCGTCTGCCGTCGGCCTTGGACAACCGCCCGTTGCAATTCGCCGAGTTTGAGCAGCGCATCGGACAGAGCGTCTTTGTGTCCGCCACGCCCGGCCGCTGGGAGTTGGATAGGAGCGCGGGGCTTGTGGTGGAACAGGTCATCCGTCCCACGGGGCTGCTGGATCCTCCGGTGGAGATCCGCCCCGTGAAAGGGCAGATGGACGATTTGCTCGGCGAATGCAAGGCCCGCGCCGCCCGGGGCGAACGCGTGCTGGTCACCACGCTTACCAAGCGCATGGCCGAGGATCTCACCGAGTATTTCAACGAAATGGGCGTGGCCTCGCGGTATCTTCATTCGGATATCGACACGCTGGAGCGCATCGCCATTATCAGGGCTCTTCGCGCCGGAGAGTTCGACGTGCTGGTGGGCATCAATCTGCTGCGTGAGGGGCTCGACATTCCCGAAGTTTCTCTTGTGGCCATTCTGGACGCCGACAAGGAAGGTTTTCTTCGTTCCACGGGCGCGCTTATTCAGACCTTTGGTCGAGCTGCCCGTAACGCCGAAGGGCGCGTCATTTTGTACGCCGACCGGGTGACGCCGTCCATGCGGGCCGCCATGGACGAGACCGCTCGACGCCGGGCCAAGCAGATGGCTTACAACGAGGAACATGGCATTGAGCCGCGAACCGTCATCAAGGCACTGGAAAATCCGCTGGACAATCTGTACGGCAAGGATGAGGATGGCGCGACGAAAAAAGGTCGGGGCGGCAAGGGGCGCGACAAGGCAGGCAAGACCGCCAGAGCGAAGAAGGCAGTCGCCGAGGAGACGCCGCGTTCTTCCGCGGATATCGCCAAGCTCATCGAAGAGCTGGAAAAAGCCATGCGCGCGGCGGCTCGGGAACTGGAATTTGAAAAGGCGGCGGAACTGCGCGATCGCGCCCGCGCGTTGCGGGAGAGGCTTTACGTCAGCGGAGAGCGGAACGACGAAGCCTGATATTTCGATAAACTTTTATCTCCGTATTGGCGTTGTTCCGCGGAGGCGCGCGACGCGTCTTTGCCGGCGACCGTTCATACGTTTGCGCTCAGGGGATTATCATTCCATGGCAGATCACAGAAAGCATTTTTTCAGCGGCATGCGCGATGGCATTCCCATCGCCCTGGGCTATTTTGCCGTGTCGTTCACGCTGGGCATAGCATGCCGCAATATCGGGCTTTCCGCCTTTGATTCCACGCTGATGAGCTTTACCAATCTGACCTCGGCGGGCGAGTTCGCCGCGCTTGGCATCATGGCGGCCGGGTCGTCTTACTGGGAAATGGCGCTTTCTCAGCTGGTCATCAATTTGCGGTACATGCTCATGTCGTGTTCGCTTTCTCAGAAAATGGCGCCCGACACGCCCATGTATCACAGGCTTCTGGTGGGATACGGCGTGACGGATGAAATCTTCGGCATTTCCGTGAACGTGCCGGGAAGGCTTGATCCGTTCTATGTTTACGGCGCGGTGAGCGTCGCGTCGCCGGCGTGGGCCCTGGGAACGCTGTTCGGCGTGGTACTGGGCAATGTGTTGCCCGCGCGCATCGTGATCGCGCTCAGCGTGGCGTTGTACGGCATGTTCATCGCCATCATCGTGCCGCCCGCCCGCAAGGACAGGCTGCTCGGCATGCTTATTCTCGTTTCCATGGCCTTGAGCTGGATCTTTGCCCGTCTGCCTCTTTTCAGCGGCATTTCCGGAGGCATGAAGATCATTATTCTTACGGTGCTTATTTCCGGAGCGGCGGCGTTCCTTTTCCCTGTGGACAGAGGGCTTGCGGGCTGCGCCTCAAATACGGACGACAAGGGGGAAGGAGAGGGCCATGCGTGACACGCTTGTCTACATTGCGGTGATGGCGGTGGTGACCTATCTGATACGCGTGCTTCCGCTGACGCTTATCCGGCGCGAAGTGCGCAACGTTACCGTCCGTTCTTTTTTGTATTACATTCCCTATGTGACCTTGTCGGTGATGACGTTTCCGGCCATACTGGATTCTACGGGCAGTCAGATTTCCGGATTCGCCGGTCTGGCGGCGGCAGTGGCGCTTGCCTGGTTTGGAGCCAGCCTGTTCAGCGTGGCGGCGGCGGCCTGCGCGTTGGTGTTTGTCATGGAACTGTTCGCACTCTGACGCGGTTCGGCGGTCCGGAAAAACGGAGCGCGGCGTGTTCGCTGACATCGCCGTGAACGGAGGTATCGTGAAAGAAGCGCGCTTTCATGTCGTCGATCGCGACTCCTGGGGCAGGACCGTTTATTT
>CALUUX010000093.1 GCA_944324085.1 uncultured Mailhella sp.
CAACTGGCCGAGGATAAAATCGGAGAACAGTTGAGCATCCCGTAAGCCGGAAGCCCGTTTACGGGTCGCCGGTAACAAAAATGCAGATGTCAGATCGTACATGCGCCTGCTAGGGCGCGGCTGGTAAGAAAGCCTTACAAGCGCACAAGAGGAACCACCGGCTATGCCGGTGGGGCCCCATTTTCTCATGTACAGTTTATGAAAATATCATTTATCTCTTGAATATGTTTTGTTTTTCTTTTTTATCAATGGTGCATTGAACCGTATGTGGCGTAATAAGGGAACCACGTCATAATTGTTAATCTGTTGCCATTTTCATGAAATATTTGTATTATAGAGATAACAGTAACAGTTGAATGGCGGAGGGCGTGACACATAGGCTGTCGATATGGCAACAGCGTGCGGATCCTTGATTTTGTAAGAAACGATAGGAGGTTTCATGTATAACTGTCGTTTCTTGATGTTCACGGAGAAAGAAAATTCACGCCTTGGCCGCGCAGTATCGGAAGGAGGTTTTTGTTCATGCCCAAGTATATTATGGCGTTGGATGCAGGCACAACATCCAATCGCTGTATCCTCTTCAATGAAAAAGGGGAAGCGTGCAGCGTCGCCCAGAAAGAATTTACGCAGTATTTTCCCCATCCTGGTTGGGTGGAACACGACGCCATGGAAATCTGGCTCACGCAGTACGCGGTCGCCGCGGAAGCCCTGGCGAAAGTGGAAGCTACGGCCGAAGACATTGCGGCCATCGGCATCACCAACCAGCGCGAAACCACCATCGTCTGGGACAAAGAGACCGGCGAACCCATTCACCACGCCATAGTGTGGCAGGATCGCCGCACCGCCGAGTATTGCGACAGCCTGCGCGACAAAGGACTTACCGACTCCTTCCGCGCCAAGACTGGCCTTGTCATTGATCCCTATTTCTCGGGGACCAAGATCCACTGGATTCTGGAAAACGTGCCCGGCGCGCGCGAAAAGGCCGAAGCCGGTCAGCTGCTTTTCGGCACGGTGGAAACGTGGCTTATCTGGAAACTCACCGGCGGCAAAGTGCATATCACCGATTATTCCAACGCCGCCCGCACCATGCTGTTCAACATCGTCGATCTGAAGTGGGATGAAGAAATCATGGCGGAAATGGGCATTCCGGCGAGCATGCTTCCCGAAGCCCGTCCTTCGAGCTGCGTGTACGGCGAAACCGTGCAGGAGCTGTTCGGCGGAGTGATTCCCATTGCGGGCGCGGCGGGCGACCAGCAGGCCGCGCTTTTCGGCCAGACCTGCTTTGAGCCCGGCGAGGCCAAGAATACCTACGGCACCGGATGTTTCATGCTTATGAATACCGGTGAAAAGCCCATTTTTTCCAAAAACGGCCTTGTGACCACCATCGCGTGGGGCCTGGACGGCAAGGTCAACTATGCGCTGGAAGGTTCCATTTTCGTGGCCGGATCCGCCATTCAGTGGCTTCGCGATCAGCTTCGCGTGCTGGATGCCGCTTCCGATTCCGAATATTTTGCGAAAAAGGTGCCTGACACCAACGGCTGCTACGTTGTGCCGGCGTTCACCGGACTGGGAGCCCCGCACTGGGATCCCTACGCCCGAGGCGCCATTGTGGGTCTTACCCGCGGCGTGAACCGCTATCATATTATCCGCGCCACGCTGGAGTCGCTGGCGTATCAGACTTATGAAGTGCTCGGCGCCATGGAAGCGGATTCCGGCATTAAAATGACGTCCCTCAAGGTGGATGGCGGAGCTTCCGCCAACAATTTGCTTATGCAGATGCAGGCCGATATCAATCAGGCTCCGGTCAACCGTCCCGTCTGCGTGGAAACGACGGCCATGGGCGCGGCTTATCTGGCCGGTTTGGCCGTGGGCTACTGGAAGAACAAGGAAGACGTCATCCGGAACTGGGCCAGCGACAAGGTGTTTGGCCCCAAGATCACGCGCGTCGAGCGTGACAAAAAGGTGCGCGGCTGGAAAAAGGCCGTGAAATGCGCCTACGACTGGGCCCGGGAAGAGGACTAGCCCTGTTGCTTCGACGGCAGACGTCAAGCGGCGATCGCGTTTCGCCCGGAAAAGAGCCGTTCTTCCTCCAGAAGCTGAGGAGGAAAGGCTTTTTTCCGGGGATGGATCGTTGTTACTCTTCGAAAGATCCTCTCCGCGGAGTGAAAGCGGGTGGGGGGAGTCTTCCAAGTCATCATAAAAACTATTACGTGAGCACGTTATATGCCGTATCTTGCTGAATTTTTTGGAACCATGATTCTGATTCTTCTTGGTGACGGCGTTGTGGCCAACGTCAATCTGAACAGATCCGGCATGAAAGGGGCCGGCGCCGTTCAGATCACGTTTGCCTGGGGCCTGGCCGTCATGCTGCCGGCGTTTACGTTTGGCGCGGCTTCCGGAGCGCACTTCAACCCCGCGCTTACCGTGGCGCTGGCCGCGGGCGGATACTTCAGCTGGGGCATGGTTCCCGGCTACTGCGTCGCTCAGATGGCCGGAGCTTTTGTGGGGGCGTGTCTGGTGTACGCGTTGTTCAAGGATCAGTTCGACGCGACGGACGATCCCAACATCAAGCGCGGCGTGTTCTGCACGTCTCCCGCCGTACCCAATCGTTTCCGCAATTTTCTTAGTGAAATCATAGGAACGTTCGTTCTGGTCTTCGCCATCCTTGGCCTGAATCAGGTGCCCAACATGCCCGGCGGGGTCAACTACATTCTGGTGTTTGGCATCATCGTGTCCATCGGCATGAGCCTTGGCGGCCTGACCGGGTACGCCATCAATCCCGCCCGTGACCTTGGTCCGCGCCTGGCTCACACCGTGTTGCCCATTCGCGGCAAGGGAAGCTCCCACTGGGATTACGCCGTGGTTCCGCTTGTCGGTCCCATGATTGGCGGTCTTATTGCCGTAGGCCTCTATAACATGCTTCCCTGGATGGAATGATCCTTTTTGACGGGCGCAGCGTTCGAAACGCTCGCCGGTGAGGAGATGCCGATCCGAATGTCGGGTCGGCGTCTCTGTTTAAAGGCATGAAAAAGCGCGCGGGGATGCCGGCGTTTGAACGTTGAGGGGGAGCGATGGACAGCGGCTACCGCCAGTAGAGCGGATAACGTCGCGAGCGAGGAATATTGTTGACGATGAGGGCGATCGCCAGCATGAGGCAGGCTCCCGTCAGGCAGGGGGTCAGAACGTACCAGTAGCCCAGTTGACGGATGCTTTCGCCGCCGGTCACGGCGATGAGCGCGGTGGCTCCTCCGGGGGGATGCAGGGTGCCGGTAAGCAGCATGAGCGCAATGGCCGTGGAGACGGCGAGACAGGCCGCCAGCCAGGTGACGTCAGGAAGAAGCAGTCCGGCGGTGACGCCTGTGATCGCGGAGACGACGTGTCCGCCTACCAGGTTGCGAGGTTGGGCCAGCGGGCTTTCTATGGCTCCGAAGGCCAGAACGGCGGAAGCCCCGAAGGAGCCGATCAACAGGGGAAATCCCGCGTCGTTGGCGACGTGTCGTTCCAGCAGGGCGATGAGCGCTATGGAAAGGCAGCTTCCCAGCCAGGCGGGCAGAATTTCCTTCCATCCGGCGCGTGGCGGTGTTTTTCCTCCGCCTTTCATTTTTTTTAGAACGTAGGTCATGAATATCTCCGAAAACGGACGTTGCGTTTTCGGAGAATATAGGGGAAAGGCGAACGCGACGCTGTGTCTGGAGACACAGCGCGGGCGCATGAACGCACGATTGCGCCAGGTCGTTGTTGCTATGGGCGCGACGCGGCTACAGCGTGGGTCTTTGGTAGAACAGACCGGCCAGCTCCTGCGTTTTTATCGTGTTGATGAAGGAGTGAGGATCGGCTTGCCGGACGGCATGGACGACTTTTTTGCTTTCGTCGCTGGACACGACGGAATAGACCAGGCTGCGTTTGTTGAGGTGGAAGGATCCCTCTCCCCTGAGTATGGTCGCCCCGTGGTTGGACGTGGCGTAGATGACCTCGCAGACTTTCTGTGGATTGTCCGTGACGATGAAGAGCGTGTTTTTCTGGTAACGCTTGTAGAGCGTGTGCACCACCTGCGTGGTGGTATACTGGAAAATAATGGAATACAGAGCCTTGTCCCAGCCGAAGGAGAAGCCGGCCACGACAAGGAGGATGACGTTGAAGTAAAGCACGATGTTCCATGCGTCGATGCCCTTTCGCTGGGAAAGGTAGATGGCGATGAAGTCCGTGCCGCCGCTCGTGGTGTCCATGCGCAGGCAGAGGCTGATGGAAAAGCCGTTGATGATGCCGCCGAAGATGCTGATGAGCAGCGTGTCGTACGTGATGATGTAGGAAGGAAGCAGGTCTGTGAGCAGGCCGGTGAGCACGATCATCAGACAGGAATAGAGCGTGAACTTTTTGCCGATGTAGCGGAACCCGATGTAGATGGGTATCATGTTCAGCAGAAAGTTGACCACGGCAAAGGACAGATGAATGCCCAGAAAACGTTCCGAAAGACGTTGGATAAGAATGGTGAGGCCTGTGGCTCCTCCGGGATAGAGACCGCCGGTCTGCACGAAGGTATTGATGTTGAGAGCCATGAGCAACGAGGCCAGGCACACGATAACAATGGTCTTTGCGTCGTTTTTCCAGCTGAACAGCATGGGAACCCCTAAAGAATGGTGATGGATATACGTTGTTTTTACGGGTTCCTGTAAAAATAGCAAGAGGCCCCGCAAGGGGCCTCTTCGCGAGGAAAAGGGACGTCGATCAGGCGTTTTTTTCCTCCCATTTGAGAAGCAGTGCGGAATGGAGGATGACGGCGACGGAACCGGCGTTGTGCACGAGCGCGCCCGTTACGGGGGTGAGGAGGCCGGACGCCGCAAGGATAATGGCGGCAAAGTTCAGGGCCATGGAGAAGCTCAGATTGAAGCGTATGGCAGCCATCATGCGCCGCGCGAGCAGAAAGGCGTGCGGCACTTCTCGTATACCGTCGCGCGTGAGCACGAGGTCGGCGGCGTCGACGGCGATATCGCTTCCCATGCCTCCCATGGCTATGCCCACGCGGGCCTTTTTCAAGGCCGGGGCGTCGTTGACCCCGTCGCCTATCATGCATACGTCGTCGCGTTCGTTTACGAAGCGCATTTTGTCTTCAGGCAGACATTCGGCGCGCACGTCATGAATGCCGAGCGTTTCGGCGACATGCCGCGCCGCGTTCCGGTGGTCGCCGGTAAGAAGCACCGGCGTGACGCCCGCGCGCTGAAGCGAGAGAACCGTGTTTTTCGCGTCGGGTCTGGGCATGTCGGCAAGAGCGATGAATCCGGAAATTTCGCCGTCCACGGCCGTCCATATCACGGTGCATCCTTCTTCCACAAAAGGCGCGGCCTGAGCCAGAGCCGAGTCGGTGAGAGTGCCGCGTTCCTCGGCGAGGAACGCGGCGTTGCCGGCAAGAACTTCGTGTCCATCCACCGCGGCGCGCACGCCTCTGCCGGGAATCATCCGGAAATCGTCGACGGCGGGAGGCTCGTCCTGCGTTCGTTCCAGAAACTCCTGCGCTACGGCCCGACCCAGCGGATGTTCCGAACGCAGTTCCGCGCCTGCCGTCAGTCGAAAGAGTTCTTGGGAAGAGAGCTCCGGCTTCAGGCTGCGCGTTTCGCGCACCTTGGGCGCGCCCAAGGTAAGCGTGCCCGTTTTGTCGAACGCGCATATCTTTACGTCGGCCAGCCGTTCCAGGGCGTCGCCTTCGCGCACGAGAATGCCGTGCCGCGTCAAGTTGCCTATGGCCGCCACAATGGCTGTGGGCGTGGCCAGCACCAGCGAGCATGGACAGAACACCACGAGAATGGTGACGGCGCGTATGATTTCCCCGGTGACAAACCATGTGACGAGCGCGGCGGCGAACGCCCCCGCCACGATCCATGTGGCCCAGCGGTCGGCGAGCCTGACCACTTTTGCCTTGCCGGCGTCGGCGGAGCGCACCAGGCGTATCATGCGTTGAATGGAGCTGTTTTCTCCGCTTCTGGTGGCCTTCATGTCGAAGGAGCCGTAGCGGTTGACGGTGCCGCTGAACACTTCGTCGCCTTCGGTTTTATCCACGGGCAGGGATTCGCCGGTCAAAAGAGCCTGATCCACGGAACTCTGACCGCGGATGACGACGCCGTCGGCGGGGATGGTTTCTCCGGGCAGCACGCGCAGTTCGTCGCCTTCACGCACGTCGTCGGCCGGGGCCGTGATTTCTTGACCGTCCTTGAGAAAGCGCGCGGTCTGAGGGCTGAGACGCGCCAGTTTTTCTATGCCCGCGCGGGCTCGCGCCGTGGTGGCTTCCTCCAGCAGCGCGCCGAGCTGCATGATGAAGGCCACTTCGCCGGCGGCGAAGTCTTCTCCGATGATCACGGAAGCCGTCAACGCTGTGGCCACAAGCACGTCGGCCTTGATGTCGAACGCCGTCACCAGACCGATGACGGCATCTTTAAGGATGGGAAGTCCGCAGAGCACGATGGCCGCCCACGCCGGATCGATGGGGAAAGCGTCCGGAGCGAGCGCGCTGAGGAGCAGCGAAAGTCCGGAAACGCCGAGACAGAGAAGTTCCGTTTTGAAATCGCGCCACAGCGCGAGCGCGTCCGTTTTTGTCATGGCGGCCTCCCATACCCGTAGGATGCAGATAAAATACCTATGGGGGTATAGGTTTGTCAAGCGTGAAAAAAAGAGGCCGACCGCCGAGAGCGATCGGCCTGCGGTCAATGCATGTTGGCGAAGCGTTCCACGGCCTTGGTGAAGTTGGCGATGGTCTGCTCGGCGTCGCCGTGTTCGATGCCGTCCCGGACGCAGTGTCGGATATGTCCTTCCAGCACGACCTGTCCCGCCTTATGAAGGGCGGATTTGGCGGCGTTGATCTGCGCGAGCACGTCTTCGCAGGGAATGTCTTCATCTATCATGCGGTCAATGGCCTGCACCTGACCGATAATTTTTTTCAGTCTGCGATGCAGATTTTCAGAATCCATGCATTGTCTCACGGCGATACCTCTCAACGTTGGTTGCGGGGGCGGCTTTGGTCCGGCGCGGACGGAAGAAGCGGAAAATGAAGGATCCGGACGCCGGGCAAACGGCCGCTCAACGGGCCGACAGCGCGACCACGGTTTCCACGTGGGGCGTCTGCGGGAAAAGATCCACGGGCTGAACGGCGCGGATGTCGTAGCGGGGCGCGAGAAGGGCGAGATCGCGCGCCAGCGTGGAGGGATTGCAGGAGACCAGCGCGAGACGCGGCGGACAATGCTTGAGAATGGCCTGCACGACGCGTTCATCCATGCCCGCGCGGGGAGGATCGGTGACGAGCAGATCCGGCGCGCCCCGCTGACGAAACACGCGTTCGAGCGTTGCGGCGTCTCCGCTTTCAAAGCGATAGACGGTGGATTCTCCCAAACGTTCCGCGTTCTGCGCGGCCAGCGTTACGGCCGGGGCCACGCTTTCCAGACCGAACACGCGCTGAAATCGCGGTCCCATGGTCAGGGCCAGACCGCCCACGCCGCAATAGATGTCCCAACATTCCTTGCCCCAGCGTCCGTCAGCTCCGGGGAACAGGTCGGCGGCCAGAGCGGCGGTGGCGTTGTAGAGAAGCTCGGCGGCGCGGCTGTTCACCTGGAAGAAGGAATTGTGATCGAGATGGAACGTCACGTCTCTGCCTTGAAGCCGCAACGTTTCGGAAAGTTCGACGTCGCCCATCGTCAACACGGTTTCTTCTCCGTAGGCGACGTTCGCTTCGTCGGCGCGGACGCTGTGGACGAATCCCGTCACGCCGAGACCGCTGTCCATGAGTTTTTGTCCCAGAGCGCGGATGTTGGCGGATTCCTGAGGCGAGGGAAAGGTGATGAGCTCCACAAGACAGCCGCCGTCGCGCGGTTCGCGGATGACGGCAAAACGCAGGATGTCGTTCTGACGCACGGAGCTGCTGAACGAAGTTTTTCGCGTCGTTCTTTCGCGAGCGGGGCGTTCGGGCGCGGCCGCGTGAAGACGGAACTCCGCGCACAGCTTGCGCAGCGCGGCGAGCGCGGCCATGGCGCGCGGGGACTGAAGTCGGCAGTCCGTCACCTCCGCCACGGCGCGGGAGGAACGTGCCCGAAGACCGAGCCTCGTGACGCCGTTGTCGTCGGCGGCAAAGGCGAATTCCATTTTGTTTCTGTAGCCCCATTCCGCCTCTTCGCCGGCGGAGATTGCGGGGCGGAGCGCGCCTTCTGGAAGATCCAGCCTGCCCAGACGGCGCAGGGCGTCTTCCACGAGGCGAGTTTTCCATTCCAGCTGGAGCGCGTAGGGCAGGCGTTGCCAGGGGCAGCCGCCGCAGGTTTCGGCGTGGGGGCATGGCGCGGGACGTTCGTTGGCTGAGGGCGCGATCACGTTGAGCAGTTCGGCCTCGGCCATGCGCTTTTTTACATGGGAGAGACGAACCAGAACGCGCTGTCCGGGCAGACCGCCGCGAACGAACACCGTCATGCCGTCCTTGTCTCGTCCTACGGTTCTGCCGTCGGAGGAAAGGCCGTGAAGTTCAAGTTCCAGCGTTTCGTTCTTGTGATGTTCCATGCGTCTCTCCTGAGCGTTGATGGCGCATCATAACAGGGCGGCGAAGGAAAGGCAAAAGCGACGTGCCTTGGACGGTGCGATTCAAGGGGCAGACGGTTCGAGGGGAGCGTTCGTCTCGATCGAGCATCGAGGGAATCGCGTTCGAGGTCAAGAAGACGATCGTTCAGGCGCGCTACCTTGACTTTTTGCCTTGGTTGGGCGAGGATAAACATTGATTCCGGCAACGGCGCCGGAAGGGCCGTCCAGACTTTTCGAGGAGCACAGTATGGGAGAACTCATCACCAGCGCCCTGCATTCCACCCCTCAGGGTTTCGTGGGCGTGGGCTGCATTTTCATTTATTTCATCGTCATGATTTGCGCCATCATCTATCGAGTGAAGCGCGGCGAACACGTTCATTGATTCCTGTCGTCACGGCATGAAAAAGGCGTCCTTTTCCAGAGCGGAGAAGGACGCCTTTTTCATGCCGTTGATGAAGGTTATTGCGGAGTGCACGGATGGCTGCGCAGAGCGAAGCGGGCCGTGCCTTCGGCCAGAATCTTGTCGAATTCTTCCATGTTGTTTTCGGCCACGTCGCGCAGCGCCAGCAGAAGGGGAATGGCCGTTCCCAGCCAGAATCTGCCGGACACCTTGCCCGAAGACGTGCCGCCGTGGGCGTAGGCTTCCACATAGGGACGCGCCGCGTTGCTCAGTTCTTCGCCTGTTTTTTCGCGAAAGACGCGGTGAATGTCCATCACCAGTTCGTGCGCGCTGTAGGGAAAGGGAGTGTCGGCAAAAGCCTTTTTCATATCTTCCCACAGGTACGGATCGCCGCGCATGCCCCAGTGCGGGGGCTGTATGTTGAACATTTCGGAAAGAAAGCGGGTTTCAGACATAGGTCCTCCAGAAAATGGAATCCGGTGAGGGTTCCCATATTGGCGGTAAGAGAAGGAAAAGTCAAAGCCTGTATGGGAGGATTTCAGCTTAAGCGGGCGGGGACGACGCGGGAGGGACGAAACGGGAAGATCGGGCGCGCTGGCGCCGCCTCGAAAAGCGTCTCTCGCGGACGTTCCTTGTTGTGATGATCGACGCGGGCGTCAAAAAAGCCCCGACCGGCGAACCGGTCGGGGCGCGCGGTCAATCCGCGGATCCGTTATTTGCTCCGGCAGGAGCGATATTGTTCATAGTAGCGGGTATGCAGCAGTTCATGCGCCTTGTGGCTGTTGGGCGCGCCGAGGAAATCCCTGTACAGGGCCTGGATTTCGGGATTGTCATGGCTTCGGCGCACGGGAAGATTGCGGTCGTTGCGGTACAGAGCCTCGATGCGCAGGCGGGGGGTATCGGCGTCGAGATTGATGGGCTGTCCGCCGCCGTTGACGCAGCCTCCGGGGCAGGCCATGATTTCAATGAAGTTCCAGCCGCGGGGATTGCCTTCCCGTATCATGTCGCAGACCTTGCGGGCGTTGGCCAGGCCGTGGGCCACGGCCACCTTGAGCTTGAGCGCGCCGCGGAAATCCACTTCCGCTTCGCGTATGCCTTCCATGCCGCGCACGGCCTCAAGTTCGACAGGTTCCATGTCTTCGCCGGTGATGACCTTGTAGGCGGTGCGCATGGCGGCTTCCATCACGCCGCCGGTGGCGCCGAAGATGTTGCCCGCGCCGGAACCGACGCCCATGAGGGGATCGAAGTCGTCTTCCGGCAGCGCGAAGAAGCTGATGTTGGCTTCCTTGATCATCTGCGCCAGTTCCGTGGTGGTAAGCACGATGTCGGTGTCGGCGAAGCCGCTGGCCGAAAGCTCGCGGCGTTCGGCCTCGAACTTTTTGGCGGTGCAGGGCATGACGGAGACGGAGACGATCTTGGAGGGATCGATGCCCTGCTTCTGCGCGTAGTAGGTCTTGAGCATGGCGCCGAACATGGACTGCGGGCTCTTGGCCGTGGACAGATGAGGCAGAAGATCGGGATAGTACAGTTCGATGAAGTTGATCCATCCGGGCGAGCAGCTGGTGATCATGGGCAGGACGCCGCCGTTTTTCACGCGGTCGACGAGTTCATGGCCTTCTTCCATGATGGTGAGGTCGGCGGACCAGTTGGTGTCGAACACGCGGTCGAATCCGAGGCGGCGAAGCGCGCTGACCATCTGACCGGTGGCGATATCGCCGGGCTTGCCGCCGAAGGGTTCGCTGATGGCCACGCGCACAGAAGGAGCCGTCTGCACCATGACGATTTTTTCAGGATCGCGCAGGGCCTGCCAGGCGCGTCCGATGTCGCTTTTCATGGTGATGGCGCCGGTGGGGCAAACCTTGCGGCACTGGCCGCAGAAGGTGCAGGACACTTCGCCGAGGCCGAGATTGAAAGCCGGGGTCACGCGGGCGTTGAGGCCGCGATAGGCGAAGGAATAGATGCTCACGCCCTGCACCTCGGCGCACATGCGCACGCAGCGGCCGCAGAGAATGCATTTGGCCGGATCGCGCACGATGCAGGGATTGCTTTCGTCCTTTTCCATTTCGGGGCGGTTGTATTCATAGCGGACGCGGCGGATGCCCAGGTTGTTGGCCACGCGCTGCAGTTCGCAGTTGCCGGAACGCGAGCAGGCGAGGCAATCCTTGGGATGGTTGGCGAGCAGCAGTTCCACGATGTTTTTGCGCGATTCCAGCACTTCGGGATCGTTGGTGAACACTTCCATGCCTTCGCTCACCTTGGCGATGCAGGCGGGAATGAAGGAACGGGCCTTGGTCACCTTGCACACGCACACGCGGCAGGAGCCTTCGGGGCGCAGCAGCGGATGGTAGCAGAGCGTGGGAATGTTGATGCCGACAAGTTTTGCGGCTTCCAGAATGGTGGCGTCCGCGGGCGCGGTCACTTTTTGGCCGTCTATGGTCAGAGTAACGGTATCACTCATGATGATTCTCCTCGAAGGTCGGGCTTACACTCGGCTGATGGCGCCGTGCTTGCACTTGTCCATGCAGGTGCCGCACTTGATGCACTTGTTGGGATTGATCAGGTGGGGTTCGCGCACCTTGCCGGTGATGGCGCCCACGGGGCAGTTGCGGGCGCAGAGGGTGCAGCCCTTGCACTTTTCAGGATCGATCCTGTACTGGAGCAGCTTGGTGCAGACGCCGGCGGGGCACTTCTTGTCGTGAATATGGGCCTCATATTCCGAGCGGAAGAAGCGCAGCGTGGACAGCACGGGATTGGGAGCCGTCTGGCCGAGAGCGCAGAGCGACGAAGTGCGCATGGTGTGGGCCAGACGTTCGAGTTCCTCGATGTCGCCGTCGCGGCCTTCGCCGCCGCAGATGCGTTCCAGAATTTCAAGCATGCGCTTGCTGCCTTCACGGCAGGGCGTGCATTTGCCGCAGCTTTCGGCCTGGGTGAAGGTGAGGAAGAATCGGGCGAGATCCACCATGCAGGTGTCTTCGTCCACCACGACCAGTCCGCCTGAGCCCATCATGGCGCCCGCGGCGGTGAGGGAATCGTAATCGACGGGATTGTCGAGCATGGAGGCGGGCAGGCACGCGCCGGAAGGCCCGCCTATCTGCACGGCCTTGAACTTGTTTTCATTCTTGATGCCGGCGCAGATGTCGAAGATGATGTGACGCATGGAAACGCCCATGGGGATTTCCACAAGACCGGTGTTTCGCACCTTGCCGGTGACGGCGAAGATCTTGGTGCCCGGCGATTTTTCTGTGCCGTCCTGACGGAAGGCTTCCGCGCCGTCGGTGATGATGCGGGCCACGTTGGCGAAGGTTTCCACGTTGTTGAGCACGGTGGGCTTTTCCCACAGACCGCGCTTGGCCGGGAAGGGCGGACGCACGCGGGGCATGCCGCGCTTGCCTTCGATGGAGCGCATGAGGGCGGTTTCTTCGCCGCACACGAAGGCTCCCGCGCCCTGCTTGATCTTCAGATGGAAGCTGAAGTCGGAACCGAGAATGTTGTCGCCGATGAGTCCGAGGGCTTCGGCCTCGGCCAGCGCGATGCCTAGGCGTTTGATGGCCAGCGGATATTCGGCGCGCACGTACACATAACCTTCGGTGGCTCCCGTGGCCCACGCGCCGATGAGCATGCCTTCGATGACGGCGTTGGGGTCGCCTTCAAGGACGGAGCGGTCCATGAACGCGCCGGGATCGCCTTCGTCGGCGTTGCAGAGCATGTATTTGGGTTCCGCCGTTTCGGCGGCCATGAACTTCCATTTGAGTCCGGTGGGGAAACCCGCGCCGCCGCGGCCGCGCAGACCGGAGTTGTACACTTCTTCCAGCGTGGCTTCTCGACCCATGCCGAGAGCTTTGGCTATGCCCTGATAGCCTCCGTTGGCGATGTATTCAAAAATGTTTTCCGGATCGATGCGGCCGCAGTTGCGCAGCACGAGACGCTTCTGAAGATTGTAGAAGAGCATGTCGCGGTAGCTGTGGCGCGGGGTTTTGCCGGTGCGGCCCTGATAGTGAAGGCGTTCCACGGTCTTGCCTTCGAGCACGGTGGTTTTGATGAGTTCTTCGGCGTCTTCGGGCTGCACGCGCACGTAGAAGATGCCGCCGGGATAGAAGATGACGAGAGGGCCGAGTTCGCAGAAGCCGTGGCAGCCGGTGACGACGATGTTCACGCGGTCGTGCAGATCATTGTTGTCGATGGCGGCCTGGAGGGCGTCGCGGATGTTCATGCTGCCCGAGGACGTGCAGCCTGTGCCGCCGCAGATGAGAATCTGATATTTTTCCTGATTGGCCGCGCGATTGTAGTGGCGCAGGCCGAGGAGAGGGCGGGCTTCTTCCTGCAGTTTGTTGAGCTCGTCGACGGAAGTGAGACGTTTCAGTTCAAGCATATCGTCCTCTCCTTTAGGCCAGGTAGCTGTCGAGAATGCCGGGAATGTCGTCGGGGGTCAGACGGCCGTGGGTGTTTTCGTTGACCATCATGACCGGGGCCAGACCGCAGGCCCCGAGGCAGGCCACGGTTTCCAGCGTGAAGTTCAGATCTTTGGTGGTTTCGCCGGGCTTGACGTCGAGGTGATGGCTCACCGCTTCCAGAATGCCGGCGCCGCCGCGAACGTGGCAGGCGGTCCCCTGGCAGACGCGGACGATGTTCTTGCCGCGCGGATTGAGGTGGAACTGGGCGTAGAACGTGACTACGCCGAACACTTCCGCGACCGGAACGCGCAGTTCCGAGGCGATGGTTTCGAGCACTTCCTGCGGCAGATAGCCGTACACATCCTGAGCCTGCTGCAGAACGGGGATAAGGGCTCCTCTGGGATTCTGCTTGTAGGGCTTCAGAATGTCCATGAGCGGGGCAAGGTCAATGGCGTTGGCCGTGCGGTTGAAAGACATGTTGGTATCCTCCTGGTACAATCCTGGGGCTGCCGCGCCGCGGTGACGCGGACATGGCGCATCCTGTGTCCCTTGCGGGACGGCTTCGTAACGGACGTCCGGGGAACGCGCGACCGGCGTGTTTCCGACGCGTCCGTCGGAAAGCGCGATCCGTCTTTCGTCGGAGAGCGGAACCGCGCTTTCGCGCTGGAATCACTCCGCGTGGGAGTTTTTTCCGGCGTTTTCCCCTGAGGGGAGGGCGGCCGACCTGTCGGCGATGCCGGCCGCCTTGAGAATATTGCCTTCTTCCCGCCACGCACGCTGAAGAAAGTCTTTCGCTTCCTGTCGATTCCTGAGCGCGGGAGCCACGGAAAAGCCTTCCAGAGCCTTCCGGTAGGCGTCGCTTTCCGCGGCCTTTTGAAAAGCTCGGGACAGGGCGTCCAGCGCGTTTTCGGGCGTTTTGGCGGGAGCGAGAAGAAGAAAGGTCGAGTCTCCGCGGCCGGGATCGGCGAGGCCTTTGTCGGAGAGCGACGGCACGTCGGGAAGCGAAGGCAGTCTTGCGCCCGCAAGCGTCAGCATGGGACGAAGTTGTCCGTTTTTCATGCGGGGAAGGGCTCCGCTGGCGGCGGCGTCCACATGACCTCCGAGCAGGGCGGCTTCCGCTTCTCCCGATCCGCCGAACGGCACGAATCGCCATTTCAGAGAAGGATCGTCGGCGGCCATGATGGCGAGGGCGATGTGGGAAGGCGTGCCGAGTCCGGGCACGCCTATGCGCATGCTTCCCGCCCGGCGTCGGGTGGCTTCCAGAAAAGCGTCCATGTCCTTCCACGGCGCGTCCGGACGTGTCACCAGCACGGGGGACGCCTGTCCGAAGGTAAGAAGCGGCTCCACGTCCTGGATGCCGTAGGGCGCGTCATTGCGGCTGGGAATGAAAATGAGCGCGTTGCTCACGCAGGCGGCCAGGGTGGAACCGTCGGGGCTGGACTCGATCAGCTTGGTTACCCCGGTCATGCCTCCGCCGCTGGGAACGTTTTGAATGAAGATGTTTTTTCCCAGTTCCTTTTCCGCTTCGCGGGCCAGCGCTCGGGCGGCGACGTCAAGAGCTCCGCCCGGACTGAAGGCGACGTAAAGACGCACGGTTCCGTCGGCGGCGGAAGCGTGCGGCGCGAAAGAAAGCAAGAGAAGCGTGAGCCAGACCAGGGCGAATCGGCAGAGGGAACGAGGCCATTTCATGGGGGATATCTCTACAAGGAAAAATGAAATCGGCAAGCATAAAACCTTTTTTCACATAAACGCCGCATATATAGTCTGATAACTTATTATAATAGCATGGCATTTGCAAGAGGTCATTCTTTGAGCGTTCAAACAGTTCCTTGCAAATAAGGCAAAAATTCGTTTCGAGCGGCGTTGTTTACCAGCCCGAGAGCAGCGTTTGCATGAGATGGGTTTCCAGGCGGGGACCAAGCACGAAGGCCAGCACCAGCGGGGCGGGGGAACAGGCGTGTCGCTTGAGAAAGACGGCCAGCGCGCCGAACAGAACGCATTGCGCGGGGCCGGACATGCCGTCGGCCCCCACGTAGGATCCCGTAAGACAGAGCGTGAGCACGGCGGGCCAAAGCAGGCGGAAGGGCAGGCGCGCGAGACGGGCCCAGAAGCCAGCGAGTCCCAGGCCGAGAAGAAGCAGAAACGCGTTTCCCAGAAACAGGCAGAAGATCAGTCCCCAGTAGAAAGCCGGCTGTTCGTTGGGGAGAGAGGGGCCTGGGGCCACGCCCACGACGGTGAGCGCGCCGAGCAGCGCGGCCATGATGGGATTGGTGGGCAGACCCAGCAAAAGCAGCGGCGCGAAGGAGGCCATGGCCGCGGCGTTGTTGGAAGCTTCCGGACCGGCAAGTCCTTCCCACGCGCCTTTGCCGAAGCGTTCCGGGTGTCGGCTGAGACGTTTTTCCAGCGCGTGTGAGGCAAAGCTCGCGGTGACGCCCGCGCCGCAAGGCACGAGTCCCGTGACGAAGCCTATCAGGCTGCCGCGCAGGGCGGCCATGATCGTGGAAAAGCGGTTTAACGCAGGAACGGAATCGGCGCGTTCGGATGTTGTGTTTTGTGAGCCTGACATGAGGGCGTCGAGCAGGTCGCCGAGACCGAACATGCCGAGCAGAAGGGAAGTGAGTTCCACGCCTCCGGAAAGTCTCCATTGTCCGAAGGTCAGCCGCGCCTCGCCGTAAACGGGATCCATGCCAGGAAGGGCGAGGGCGAGTCCGAGAAAGATCATGGCCAGATTGCGTCTGAATCCGCCGGGGCCGGTGCAGGCCACAAGAAGGAGCGCGCAGGCCATGATGGCCGCGCGGCCCCCTGGTCCGAGAAACAACGCCGCGCCGGAAAGGACGGGCGCGAGAAGCACGATGCCGATCGACGCGCTCACTCCGCCGGTGAAGGAAGCCATCGTGGCGACGGAAAGAGCCTGTCTGGCTTTGCCGCCGAGCGCCAGAGGATGCCCTTCGAACAGCGTGGCCACGGCGTCGGCTTCGCCGGGGATGCCTATTAATATGGATGTGACCGCGCCGCCGTACTTGGCGCCGTAGAAAATGCCCGCCAGCAGGGCGATGCCGGGCAGGGGATCGAGAACGTAGACCAGCGGAAAAAGCAGTGCCATGGCGGCCGGCGGACCGAATCCCGGCAGCACGCCCACGGTCATGCCGAGAAAGACGCCCGCGAGCGCGAGAAGCCATAATTCCGGCGAGGCCATGGCGGAGAGGCCGGTCCACGCGCCGGCGAACAAGGAGGGATCGGCAAAAGAGGCGTCCATGTCAGACTCCGGAGAGCAGGGAAAACAGCGCGCCCTTGGGTAGGGGCCAGTGCAGAAGGCGTTCCATGCCGAACCAGAGCGACGCGGAGAGCGAGAGAGAAAGAATGAGGGATTCCTTCAGGGAACAGCCGCCGCTCCGGCAGGCCAGCGTTCCCGTGAGCAGCGTGGCCGCCGTCCAGCCGACGGAGGGGACGAGAACTGTCCAGAGCAGACAGGAGAGCGCGAGGTTTCGCGCGCCTCTCCGCGCGTCGGCGGTCAGGATGGGGCGCGCGTTTTTTTCTTTGGGGAGAAGAAGGGCGGAAACGACGAGGCCGATTCCTACGACGCGAGGCCAGAGTCCGGAGCCGGGCAGACCGGCGGAGAAGGCGGGCGGCGCGGCGAGAAAGGCGGAGGCTCCGGTAAGGAGCAGCGTGACCCGCAGCGTGTGACGGAAAAGGAGGTCGCGGAAACGAAGCATGAACGGCGTCCGAAAAAAGAAATGGCGGTCCTTCGGGACCTCCGTCAGTATAGGTCAGAAGAAAAAGATGGGCAACGGAGGGGAATGAGGGGGGGACTCGGGGCGGGTTTCCCTTGACAGAGGCCGCATATTCGGGGAAGGTGTCTCGATAGTTTTTTTTGGAGGAACCATGCCTAAAGAAGACGCCATAGAAGTCGACGGCATTGTGGAAGAAGCTCTTCCCAACGCCATGTTCCGCGTGAAGCTGGAGAACGGTCACGAAGTGCTTTCCCATATTTCCGGCAAGATGCGTAAATTTTATATCCGCATCCTGCCCGGCGACCGCGTGAAGGTCGAACTTTCGCCCTACGACCTGACCCGCGGACGCATCACCTACCGCATGAAGTAGTCGTCATGGGATCGCTCGCCGAGCCTTTGACGGACGGGGCCGCGCCCCGTTCCGCTTCGGAAAAGGGCGCAAGGCGGCGCAAGCCTGTCCGGCTTCCTGCGGCCGGCGCGTCAGAGACGTTGCTGATCCGTATCGCTCCTCGTGATACGGGTCTTTTTCGTTATCTTCTGGAAGGCGGGGGCGGGCATCTGACCATGCTCACGGTGCTGGATCCCCGCAAGGCGTTGTTCAAGCTGCTTTTTTCTCCGCATCAGCGGGAAGAGACGCTCGCGCTTCTGGAAGGGATGCGGCGAACCGTTCCTTTCGACGTGCTGGAGTGGCCGTTTAAGGAATCGAGAAAAAGGGCGGAAGCCGTTTCGACGCCCGCGGACAGCATTGCCGGAAACGCGGTGTAGACGCGCTTTCATCTTCTTGTCGCCGGAACTTTGTCTGAGCCTCCCGTTTTTTTTTGGGGGGGGGAGATGAGCGGTGACGGGAAACGTTTTTAAGTCCTGACGGAGAACGCATGATCATTGCCGGAATCGTCGCCGTTGTCGCGCTGGCCCTGGGGCTGGCGATCATTGTTCTTTATAACGCGTTGGTGCGCGGCCGCAATCTGGCCGAGGAGGCGTGGAGCGGCATCAACGTGCAGCTTCGCCGTCGTCACGATCTCGTGCCCTCGCTCATCAGCGCGGTTCAGGGCTACGCCGTCCATGAAAAGGACGTGCTTTCCGCGGTGGCGAAAGCGCGGGAGGCTGGCATGAAAGCCGCCGGAGGCAGCGCGCACGACGTGGGCGAGGCCGAAAAGGGGCTCAGCGTGGCTCTGGGGCGTCTGCTGGCCGTGGCGGAAGCGTATCCCGAGCTCAAGGCCAACGAAAATTTTCTTCAGCTTCAGCGTTCGCTGACGGAACTGGAAAATGACATTCAGATGGCCCGTCGCTATTACAACGGCGCGGCGCGCGATCAGAACAACCGCGTCATGCAGTTTCCGGGCAATCTTGTGGCGTCCCGATTCGGATTCGAGAAAATGGAATATTTCGAGCTCTCCGACGAGAGCGAAGCCGCCGTTCCTCAGGGCTTTCCCGTCAAATAGGGGCCTTTGGCCGCGTTTGCGGGCCTAGCCGCGGGGACGTCGGCGGTCTTGGACGCTTCCCGTCGAGTTCCGAAGTTTCTCGGCGCGGACGTTTGCAGAACAGGGAGGAGGCTCTGGCTTCTTCCCTTTTTTCGTTACGAGGAGAAAGCATGAAACAGTGGGTCATGGCGTTCTTGTTCTGTCTGCTCGCCGCGGCGGACTGTTTGGGCTCGCCCGTGAGGGTGAGGAACTTCGACGCCTGCGTTGACGTGGCGGGCAACGGGGATGTGGTGGTGAGCGAAACGCTGACCGTGGACATTCCCGACGAAGGCGAATTTCACGGCATTTTCCGCGACATTCCCGTCGTGACGCGCTGGCGCGGTCAGGGACGCGCGTCTCTGGAAGTTCTGGAAGCTCGTCTAGACGGCCGTTTTCTTCCCACGGATGACGTTCGTCGCGAACCGGAGCTTGTGCGCGTGTATCAGCGCGACAGGGAGAAGACGCTCGCGCCGGGTCGGCACGAATTTTTTCTGTCCTATCGCATGACCGCTCAGGTGGGATTGTTTGAAGACAACGACGAGCTGACCTGGAACGTGACGGGAAGCGGCTGGGAAGCCCCCATAGATCGCGCGTCCTGCACGGTGTTGTGTCCTCCCGGCGCTCCCTTTTTCGGACAGCTGGCGTGGCTGGGCAAGGCCGGCAGTCGCGACGCCCCCGTGACCATGAGCCATGAAACGGCGGACGGTCGCCTGGTCATGCGCTTTGAGGCTCGGCGCGCCGTGCTGCTGGGAGAAGATTTTACCGTGGCCGCGGGCTGGCGGAAGGGATTCGTCACGCCGGAAGCTCCGTCCGGCCCCCTGTCCGGCGCGACGTTGTTTGCCCTGCTGGATGCGGCTCTTTTTTTGTATTTTTTCCTTGCCTGGTACGTTACGGGAAGGGATCCGAAAAAAGGCGTCATCGTGGCCCGCTTTCATCCGCCCCGCGTTTCCGGGAAGACGGAGAACGGGGAATCGGACGTGCTGTCGCCTGCGGCGACGGGTTTTCTCTTCCACAAGGCCCAGGTGACGCCGGGCTGCTTCGGCGCGGCGATCATTTCTCTGGCCGGTCGGGGCTGCTGCCGCATTGAAGGCAACGCCAGAGAGGGATTTCTTTTGGAGCGCGGCGAGGGAACTTCTCCCTTTGCCGAAGAAAAGCGCATTCTCGAGCTTCTGGAAGGGCGCGTTCCCGTGGACAGGGAACACGGCGAAGTGCTTTCTTCCATGAAATGGGCCATGAAGGGACAGCTGAGCCGCGACTACGGAAAGATGTGGAAGGGCGCGGGCGGCGGTCTTCTGCGTGGCGTGTTCGGCTCGGTGTGGATGCTTCTGGGCGTGGCTATCGCCATGCTGTCGCTTGCGGCCGTGACCGGGCATGTGACGGGCGGCGTTCTGCCCAAGAGCGTCATGGGTTCGCTCGCGGCGTTTTTCGTTTTTCTTTCTTTTTTCCGCCATTTTCCCCGGGCGTCGGTGAATCTTTTTCGCTCCGGCCGTTATGCGCCGTTTGTTTTTTCGCTGTTGTTTCAGGCGGCGGCGCTCGGCTTCATCGGCTTTTTCCTCATCACGGTCAACCGTGAAATCTTTAATTTTCTTTTGCCTTCGGAGTTGGCTCTCGCCGGGCTTGCGTTGCTGATTCCGCTCTTTTTCTCGTTCATCATGGACGCGCCGACGAAGGAAGCCCGCGCCTTGCTCGATGAGATAGAAGGGCTGGAGCTCTATATGCGCATGGCGGAAGGCCCCGCCCTGACCGCGCTCAATCCGCCGGAACGGACGCTGGAGCATTATCGGGAGCTTCTCCCGTACGCCGTGGCTCTCAATCTGGAAAGGGCGTGGGGAGCGCATTTTTCCGGCGCGTTGTCCTCCGCGGCCGTTTCCGACGCTTCGACGATGACGCCGGCGTTTGCGGGAGCCTTGTCTTCCCAGGCGGATAGGAGCGTGGCGTCGTACGCAAGTTCCCAGTCGTCGGCCTCGTCGGCCAGCTCGTTCGGCGGCGGTGGCGGAGCCGGAAGCGGCGGTGGCGGCGGCGGTGGCGGCGGCTGCTGAATCTGGCGAAAGCCGTTTGCACATCCCAGAGTTTTAGCATAGGGTATTCCATGGATTGGAACCGGAGAAAAGGACGTTTTTTCGTTCCTTTTCGCCTTGCTGTATCAGAAAAATCCCCCCTTTCGGAGGTATGTGCATGAAAGCTCGCGCGATATTCGCCGGACTGGCCGTTGCTCTGACGCTTACCGGCTGTTCCAGCATGTCTTCCATCAGCAACCCTTTTGAACAGCCCAGCATCACCGAAACCTATATTTCCCAGTTCAGGGATGTGCCCATTCCGGCGCCCATGAGCACCGTTCCTTCCGAAACGCTGGTCACCGTGGGTCCTGACGGCAGCAAGTTCGGTCTGGAGTCGTTCACCGGCCGCGTGGACGGCACGTCTCTGGCCAACGTCATGATGCAGAACATGGCTCGTCAGGGCTGGCAGCTCCGCGGCTCCAGCGTGGGCGTGCGTTCGGTGCAGCTTTATGAAAAGTCGCCCCATTACGCGGCGATTTTCTATCGCGAGGGCGTGGTGAAAACGTCCATGGACGTGTGGGTCGTCAACGGCGTGAACGTGGACATTCTGAGCCTCGTGCCTGAAGTGCACAACAGCGTGGACAGCAGAATGTCCTCCTCGACGTATTCCGGATCGACGTACTCCGGCTCCTCCTCCTATTCCGGTTCTTCGTACGGCGGATCGGGCTCCGGTCAGGTGACAAAACTTTCCGAATAGGTTTTTGCATGGAAAAGCATCTTCTGTTCAAGCGGTTTTCGGACAAGAGACTGCATCTTGGGGTGTGCGGTTCGGTGGCCGCCTTTCGCGTGGCCGAACTTGTGCATCGCTGGCAGGACACGGGAGCGGGCGTAAGCGCGACGCTTACCGCCGCCGCGCGGAAGTTCATCACGCCGCTCACCTTTGAGGCTCTCGGAGCGTCACCGGTGTACGGAGAGATGTTTCATGGCGAGGAACCCTTCGAACACCTGGAGCCGGGACAGATCGCCCACGCCATGGTCATCGCGCCGGCCTCGGCCGACATGCTGGCCCGTTTGGCGCACGGTCTTGCGGACGACATGCTTTCCGCGCAGGTTCTCGCCTTCGACGGGCCCGTGGTTGTGGCTCCGGCCATGAACCCTCGCATGTGGCGCAATCCCGCCACGCAGGCCAATGTGGAAACGCTGCGCGAACGTGGGTTCACCTTCGTAGGGCCGGATTGCGGCGTGGTCGCCTGTCATGACGAAGGACAGGGCAGGCTGGCGGATCTGCGCATGATTTATCTTGCCGGGCTCAAGGCCCTCACGCCGCAGGACATGGAAGGCAAAACCGTCATGCTTACCCTTGGCCCCACGCGCGAAACGTGGGACGACGTGCGTTTCTGGACCAACGCGTCCACGGGCGTCATGGGCGCGTCCATCGCCGTGGCGGCGTGGCTGCGCGGCGCGGAAGTGCACGCCGTGTGCGGTCCGGTGGACGTCTGGATGCCCGACGATCCGGCGTTCCACCGTTATGACGTGACAAGCGCGGCGCAGATGCTGGACAAGGCGCAGGAACTGTGGCCTTCCGCCGACGCGGGGGTGTTCACCGCCGCCGTGGCGGACTTCAGACCGGAGCCGCACGGGCCGGGCAAGTTCAAGAAGGACAGAGCTGGCGACGGATTCACGCTGTCGTTTCTGCCCAACGCCGATATTCTGCGCACGCTGGTCGAAGAGCGGGCCGAAGGGCAGATTGTCGTGGGATTCGCGGCGGAAAGCGTGCCTGACATGGACGCGCTGGGGCTTGCCGTGCATCATAAGCTTTCGACCAAGGGCGCGGACATCATCGTGGGCAACCGCATTTCCGACGGATTCGGTCGCGCGGCCAACCGCGTGTACGTGGCCGACGCGCAGGGGCGCGAGGAAGTGTGGCCAGACATGCCCAAGCCGCAGGTGGCCTGGAAGATCATCGACTGGCTCCGCACGTTGTCGGTATGAGGGTGCGTTCCGCCATAGTGCGCCCGTGGTTGAAGGCCGGGCTTTCCGCGCTGCTTCTGAACGATGAGCGGCGCGTGGCCGAACTGCGCGGCGAGGGACAAGCCGTGGAAGTCTCGGTCGCTCCGGACGTTTCTTCAAGAACGACGGATCGCGCTCGGAGTTTGCATCAGACCGTTCCGGCCCGCGAGGCGTCAACGTTCCGTCGGCGCGAGCGGGTCGTTCCGGAGGGCGCGGCGTCGAGGGCGGAGCGCGGAAGCGTTGCCCCGCCGGTCGCCGGTTCGGCGGCCATGCCGTCGGAATCCTCCGGAGCCGGACTTCTGGCCACGCCGGGCGCGCGTCCTGTGGAAGCGTGGCCCGAGAGCTGGCTTGCCTTGAAAAATCGTCGCCCTTTGCCGCCCCGTCCTCTCGTGCTCTGGACCTACGCCGGTCTTGGCGAGGATCTGACGGGAAAGCCGGATGAAACGCGCCGACGGGTCATCGTGCGCATGCTGATGGAACTCAGGCACCCCGGAGGAACCCATGTGTTCTGGCCGTGCGGGCTGGCGGGAGAAAGGGCGGAGGACGGGCCGGCCCTGTTCTGGTCCGGCGTGAAGCTGCTGAATCCCCGCGTGTTGCTGCTTTTCGGCTCCGACGCCCGCGACGCGTTGTCCATGCCGAAAACGCTGCTTCCGTTCTGTCAGGAACGCGTGTACGGCAGGCTCGTCATTCAGCTTCCTCGTCCGCAGGCCCTTGCCGGAGACGAAGCGTCCTTCAAGCGGGCGCTGGCCTTTTTGTCCCGACTGTTGCGATTCTGCGCGCGGCGACAGGCTTCCTAGAACGCCGTTCCTTTTTTGTCGACAAAGCCTTCTCCTTCCGCTTGGACGGGGAAGGCTTTGTTGCGACTGGCAAGGGGTTGTCGGCCTGCTTCAGGGCTTTTGCGCCCGGAGGACCGCCGCGCGGAAATCGGAGCGCGAGCGTTTCGGCTATTTGTCGTCTTTCTTTTCCCTCATCCGCTTTTCATGAAGTCTGGCGGACGTGAGTCCGGCGAGCAGTCCCATGGTGGAGCCGAACACGATGCCTTCCGCCGTGTTCACGAAACCGAGAAGCACGGCGAAAATGCCGACGGAACTGCCGATAAGGAAACCTCGAACAATAAAAGGACTCATACAGAACCTCATGGCGCGCTTTTCATCGCCGTATTAAGAGAAAGGAGATTGCCATAATCTACGTTCGCCCGGTTTTTTGTCAATGCGCTTCCGGACGACGGGCCGGCGGAACCGTTCCAAAGGCTCGCTCCGCGCGGCGGGCGGATTCGTTCCGACAGGGAGGAGGGCTCATGAATATCTTGCGTGTGGGCGGAGCCGCGCTGCTGTGTCTTTTGATGACGGCCTGTGACGAGGGCGACAAAAAGCGGTCGGCCGAGGCGAGTCTTCCGCCTCCTTTCGTGAAGGCCGTGGAACTTCGACGCATGGACGTGCCGCTTTACGCCACGTTCATGGGGCAGACGCTGGGGAGTCGTTCCGCCGCGGTGAAACCGCAGATATCGGGCATTCTCATGAAGCGGCTTTTTGAAGAAGGCGCGTACGTCAAAAAGGGAACCGTTCTTTTTGAGATCGACGAAGCCCCGTATCGGGCGGCTCTTCGACAGTCGGAAGGTCAGCTGGCCGACGCCGAAAGCGCGCTGGAAAACGCGCGCAAGGAATACGACCGCGTGCGGAAGCTCTACGCCGCCAACGCCGTGAGTCGGCAGGATTTCGACAGCGCGTACGCCTCCTGGCGGGGAGCGCAGGGCAGACGGGAATCGGCCCAGGCCGCCGTTAACGAAGCGCGCATACGCCTTGGCTACTGTCGCGTGGAGGCTCCGCTTTCTGGATATACCAGCCGGGAGGTGACAACCGTGGGCAATCTGGTGAGCTCGGACAGCACGCTGACGTTCATCAATCAGAGCGATCCCATGGATGTGGAATTTTCCGTCCCGAGCGTGGAACTTTTTTCCATGCGCGACATGGAAACTGCGGGCAGAGCCGTGAGCTACGGCGAGGGTTCCAGCGCGGATCTGCGCCTTCTGGAAGGCGTGGAGTACGATCAGATGGGCAAGGTCGTCTTTCTGGACACGCAGGTGGACGTTTCCACGAGCGCGGTGCGGGCCAAAGCGCGTTTTCCCAATCCGACCGGCAAACTGCTTCCCGGACAGTTCGTGCTCGTGAGGGTGGGCGGCGCCAAGCTGCTCAACGCCGTCATGATTCCTCAGGAGGCTCTCATGCAGACCGAAAACGGAACGGCCGTCTACGTTCTGGACTCGTCCGACAGGGCCGCGCTTGCGCCGGTGACCCTGGGGCCGGCGTTCGGCGATTGTTTTTTGCTGGAAAAAGGGCTTGAACCCGGGCAGCGCGTGGTGGTTCAGGGGCAGAACAAGGTGACGCCTGGTCGGGAGGTCAAGGCCGAGGTGATGGAACAGAGTCTGAAGCCCGATCCTCTGGACACGCCGGAATCTTCATCTCCCGTGACGGGCAGCGGCGTGGAAGACGCTCCCGCTCCGGTCAAGGAGGTCCCGCATGAATGATGACGCCCTGAAAGCGACGAAGGAAGGTCCGTCCGGGAGCGTTTCCGGGAAGCCGCCGGCGCCCAGACCCGGACTTTTTCTGCGCAGACCCGTGCTTTCCATGGTTCTGTCCATTTTCATCGTGCTGGCCGGACTGCTGTCCATCCGGGCGTTGCCCGTGGCGCAGTATCCCGATCTCATCCCGCCCACCATCACGGTGAGCGCGCAGTATCCCGGCGCCAGCCCCGAGGTCATCGCGCAGACGGTGGCCACGCCCATCGAGGAACAGATCAACGGCGTGTCCGACATGATCTATATGAGCTCGGTGAGTTCTTCCAGCGGCTCCATGCAGATTTCCGTGACCTTCGCCGTGGGCACCGACGCCGACGTGGCCCAGGTGAACGTCAACAACAGAGTGCAGGCCGCCACGCCCATGCTGCCCGAGATCGTGCGTCAGTACGGCGTGACGGTGGACACGTTTTCTCCCGCCATTCTGGAAATCGTGGCGTTGTATTCCAAAGACGGCATGTACGACGCCACCTATCTCAGCAACTACGCCCTGGTGAACCTGCTCGACGGGCTCAAGCGCGTGCCCGGCGTGGGGCAGGCGCAGATTATCGGCAGTCGCGATCACGCCATGCGCATCTGGCTTGATCCGCCGCGCATGGCGCAGCTCGGCGTGAGCACCAGCGACATCGCTCAGGCCGTGAACGATCAGAACGCGCAATATTCCCTGGGCAGCGTGGGCAGTCAGCCCGGGTCCGAATCGCTGACCATGACCTGGCAGATTCAGGGGGAAGGGCGTCTCGTCACGGCGGAGCAGTTCGGCGACATCATACTCCGCGCCTCGCCCGAAGGCGGGGTGCTGCGTCTGCGCGACGTGGGCAGGGTGGAACTCGGCGCGGAAAGCTACAATTTCGCTTGCGCCATTGACGGATCGACCGCCATACCGCTGGCCATTTTTCTCGCGCCCGGCAGCAACGCCTTGGACACCGCCCGACGCGTGGCCGCGTACATGGAGGAGCAGGCCCGCTATTTTCCCACGGGGCTGGGCTATACGGTGCCGTACGACACCACCATCTTCGTGCGCCTTTCCGTGGAGGAAGTGATACGCACGCTGGTGGAAGCCATGCTGCTGGTGTTCGCCGTGGTGTATCTTTTTCTTCAGGACTGGCGGGCCACGCTTATTCCCTGTCTGGCCGTGCCCATCGCGCTGGTGGGCACTTTTGCGGGCGTGTATCTGCTGGATTTCTCCATTAACACGCTCACCTTGTTTGCGCTGGTTCTGGCCATAGGCATGGTGGTGGATGACGCCATCGTGGTTTTGGAAAACGTGGAGCGCGTGCTGCGGACGGAAGGGCTGGACGTGGCCGGAGCCACGGCGGTGGCCATGAACGAGGTGACGTCGGCCGTTATCGCCATAGTTTTCGTGCTTTGTTCGGTGTTCATCCCCGTGGGCTTTCTCGGAGGTCTCGCTGGCGTCATGTACCGGCAGTTCGCCGTGACCATCGCCATCGCCGTGGTCATTTCCGGCGTTGTGGCGCTAACCTTGACGCCCGCGCTGTGCATGCAGCTCTTGAAGCGCGAACGTCGGGAGCCGTGGGCCCCCTTCCGGTGGTTCAATCGCTTTTTCGACGCGGTTACCGAAGGTTTCTCTCGTCTGGTGCTCTTTTTCCTGCGGCACGGCCTTGTGTCCTGCGCCATTCTGATCGTGCTTTGCCTCTGCACGGCCGAGCTTTTCACGCGGGTGCCCACGACGCTGGTGCCGGAGGAGGATCAGGGCTCGCTGATGTGCACCATTTCTTTGCCGGAAGGTTCGGCCCTGCCAAAAACCCGCGAACTCGTAACGAGCGTAAGTCAGGCCGTGGGACGCCTGCCCGCTGTGGCGCATGTGCTCAGCCTGTCGGGGTACGATCTCGTCAACAGCACGCTGGACGCCAGCGCGGGCACGCTGTTCATTCAGCTCAAGCCCTGGGACGAGCGCACGAAGCCGGGGCTCGGCGTGGCCGACACCTTGCGGGAGATCTACGCGCTGGGACTGCGGGAGAGCCGCGGTCTGGTGTTGCCTTTCAATCCTCCTCCCATCATGGGCATGAGCAATACCGGCGGTTTTGACATGGAAATCCAGACCACATCGGGCACGCCCGCGGAACTTGCCGCCGTGGCCGACCGCTTTGCCGCCGAAGCCTCCAAACAGCCGGAACTGGCCGGCGTGAACAGCGCGTTCAGCGTGGATTCGCCGCGTCTTTTCGTGGACCTGGACAGGGAAAAGGCCATGATGGCCGGCGTGGATTGCGCCGACGTGTACAATATGCTCGGCGCGACGCTGGGCTCCACCTACATCAACGATTTCAACCTGTCGGGGCGTACCTTCAAGGTCATGATGCAGGCGGACGCGAGTTATCGCAGTCAGCCTGACAGCATGCGTTCTCTGTATGTGGCGTCCGCGACGGGAGAGCAGATTCCGCTGACGTCCCTGGTGACCGTGACGACGGAGGGCGGGCCGAGCACCGTTTCGCATTTCAACGGTCTGCTGTCGGCCAAGATCACGGGCAATCCCGCCGCCGGATCGAGTTCCGGGCAGGCCATCGCCGCGCTGGAACGTGTGGCGGCCTCTCTGCCGCAGGGATACTCCTACGCGTGGTCCGGCGTGACCTATCAGGAAGTGGAGACCGGCGGCACGGACTTCGGCGTGCTTGGCCTGAGTCTGCTCATGATCTTCCTTATCCTCGCCGCGCAGTACGAACGCTGGAGCCTGCCGCTGGCCGTGCTTTCCGCCGTGCCATTCGCCGTGTTCGGCGCCATTCTTGGCAACTGGCTGGTGGGACTCAGCAACGACATCTACACGCAGGTGGCCATCATCACGCTGCTCGGTCTGGCCTGCAAGAACGCCATTCTCATCATCGAGTTTGCGGTGGAGCTGCGCGATCAGGGCAGAACGCTGGAAGAGGCCGCCGTGGAAGCCGCGAAGCTCCGTTTCCGGCCCATCGTCATGACGTCCATCGCCTTTATTCTGGGCTGTCTGCCGTTGGCGTTCAGCTCCGGCGCGGGCGCGGCCAGCCGTGAGTCCATAGGCGTGAGCGTGGTTTGCGGCATGTTGGCGGCCACGCTGCTGGCGCCGCTGCTTGTGCCGTATTTCTTTGTGCTGGTCATGCGGATATCGGAAAAAATTACCGGAGCGTCGCGCAAGGAGGAAAAGGCATGAGAACGATTCTTGCGTTTCTGATGACGGCCATGCTGGCTTCGGGATGTTCCTTCGCGCCTGACTATCATCGACCGGAACAGGAACTTCCTTCCTCCTGGGGAGACGACGATTCCCGACCGGAACCGGGCGAGCTTTCGCGCGAATGGTGGCGGCGATTCAACGATGACGCGTTGAATGAGCTGGTGTCTCTGGCGCTGGCGCGCAACCGCGATCTGGAACAGAGTCTGGCCAGAGTGGACAGTGCGCGCGCGGCTCTAGGGCTGGCCCGCGCGGAGCTTTTTCCGCAGTTTTCGGCCCAGGGATCCGGGGTCAGAACCAGGAGCAGTCTTGACGCGTCCGCGACGTACGGCGTCATGGAAGAACTCGGCGCGCTTGAGGAAAGGGTCGGGCGTCTGGACGGCCAGGAGGGGAGGGGCGCGTCCGCGCCTTCGCGCGTGGATTCTCTGTGGAGCGGCGCGGTTCAGGCCGCGTGGGAACTGGATATCTGGGGGCGTTACCGCAACGCCGCGGACGCGGCGAGGGAAAAGCTGCTGTCCGCCGAGGACGCGGAAAGAGCCATGGAGCTTTCTTTGGCCGGTCAGGTCTGTTCCGCGTACTTTGACCTTTTGAATTATCAGGAACAACTGGATCTTACCGAACGCACGCTGGCGACCCGGGAAAGATCCGCCGCGCTGTACGAACGCCAGTACGCCGAGGGAGCCATCAGCGAGCTGGACATTCTCAACGTCCGCACGCAGGTGGATTCGTTGAAGGACAGCCTGGCGCAGGCGAAGACGCGTCTGGAACAGGCCGAGGGCGCGCTGTTGCTTCTTACGGGCTCGTCGCCGGAAGAGATTTTTGCCGGAAGGGCGCGGAGGGGGGGGCCGCTGGCGTCGCTTCCCGCCGCGCCGCAGCTTCCCGCCGGTCTGCCGTCGGAGCTGCTGAACCGCAGGCCGGACATACGTTCCGCCGAGGCGGAACTTCGCGCCGCGCATTTTCAGGTGGGCGAGGCGAGGGCCGCGTTTTTTCCGTCCATCAGTCTGACGGGAAGTCTCGGAACCTCGAGCGCGGAACTGGACACGCTCTTTTCCGGCGCGGCTTCGACATGGAGTTTCGGCGGCAACGTGGCGTTGCCGCTGTTCACGTTCGGACGCACAATAAGCGGCGTTCGTCAGGCGGAAGCCGCCGTGCGGGCCGCGGCCGCTTCCTACGAACTGACGGTGCAGCAGGCGTTTCGGGATATCCGTTCGGCGTTGGCCGCGCAGAAAAACGCGGCCGAAAGCGTGCGGAGTCTTGCGGACGCCGCGCAACGCATGGAAAAGGCCGCGGCGTTGTCCAGAGCCCGGTATGAAACGGGCTATTCGCCTTATCTCGACGTTCTGGAGGCCGAACGCACGCTCTACGCGTCGCAGATGCAGCTGGCCTCCGGGCGGGCAGCGCAGCTTGCCGCCGTGGCTCAGGTATGCGTGGTGCTGGGCGGAGGGTGGTAGGCCGGTTCAACCTCGGCAGACGCTTTCGGCCGGAACGGTCAGGTGCCTGGATGTTCCTTGGTTTTCCAGCGGTCGTGCATCCAGAACCACTGTTCCGGCTTTTCCCGTATGAACGATTCAATGGCTTGCGTGTAGAACATGGCGGCGGCTTTGATCTGATCGTCACGCGAGCCCTCGAGCGTGGCGGTGTCGAGGGGTTCCTTCAGCTGGAACACGTAGTCGCCGCCTTCTCGCGTGAGCGCGACGGGCCAGACAAGAGCCTTGGTTCGCACGGCAAGCAGGGCGGGCCCCATATTGACGGCCGCCACTTCATTGAGGAACGGGAGAAACTCCGCCTCCGACGAGGACGTGTTGTGATCCACGAGAAAGGCGACGATGCCGTTTTTGTGCAGGGCGCGGATGACGCTCATGGCGGCGTTTCTGTGTCCGATCATGTCGGCGCCGGTGGCCTCCCGGCAGGACGCGATGAATTCCTGCACGGCGGCGTCCTTGTAGCGACGCACCACCACCACGCGTGGCCTCGGCGGCGCGTAGAGCTGACCGAGCATGGACGCGAGCAGTTCCCAGGAGCCGAAATGGGCCGTGGCCGCCACGATGGGCCGTTGACATTCGCGCAGCCGCTGCATGAGTTCCGGCGACGCGATGCGCAGGCGCGGCGAATTCATGCCGAATCTGCCGGTCATCAGAATTTCCATGAAGGAACGTCCGGTATGGCAGAAGCTGGCTTTGGCCGTGCGTTCCGCCTCTTCCCGATTCATGCCCAGATGCCGCATGATGTTGTTGACGGCCAGCGACCGACGGCTGGGCACGAATCGCCAGACGAGCCGTCCGACCAGATTGCCGAGGAAAGCCGTTCCCGGGAACCCCAGAAGGCGGAGCGCATGTCCCGCCCCGCAAAGCAGATGATAACGCAGAAGATCGCCCTTCGTCATGCCGTGACTCCGGGAATGAGACCCACGGCAAGCTCATGCAGTTCTTTTTCCAGACGGGCCTGGGCTCTCGCTAAGGTGTCTTCCTTGATGTCCGGCACTTCTTTTTCGCCCTCGTCCCAGGCGTGTCCGAAGCGGATGACGACGCGGGAAAAGGGCAGAGGCACCTGAAATCTGTCCCACGTCGGGCAACGCAGCGCGTGTTTTGCGTAGATGCGCACCGGCATGATGCGGGCGTTGGTGCGGTTGGCGAGAAAAAACGGACCTTCCTTGCTCTGATGTCTGGGGCCGGCGGGCCCGTCGACCGTGATGCAGGCGTGAACCTGTTCATGGGTCATCATTCTGGCGAGACTGAGCAGCGCGCGCACGCCGCCGCGCGTGCTGGAACCGCGCACGGCGCCGACGTGCTTGGACTCAAGAATGCGGGCCAGAGTGTCTCCGTCCTTGCTGGGACTGACGATGGACACGACGCGCAAATGGCGAGCCACGGGAATGAGAGAAAAAAGTTCGTCATGCCACAGACAGAAGATGAGGCGTTCTCCGCGGGCGTGCACGGCGTCCACTTCGGCGCGGTTTTCTTCCCGGATGCGGAGCGTCGCGCAGATGGCGGTGTAAAGATGGGTGAAGATCGCGGAGGTAACGGCTGGAGGCAGATGCATGTTTTCAGTTCGTTCCTTGATTCCCGTGGGGAAGGAAAAAATGGTCGCCGAAGCGAAGAGGCTTGACGGAAGATATGATAGCCCACATTATCCCGATGTGCCAGTGGAGAACCACGACTTTTTTCCGGGACGGAGAGTTCGTCCCGCAGGAGGAGACAGCGCGAGTGGCGGAAGGCTCAAGATTGAACAAGGCTCTGGCAGACGCGGGCGTCTGTTCGCGGCGACGGGCCGACGAACTTATTTTTTCCGGCAGAGTCCGCGTGAACGGCGTGGTGGCGGAGAGTCCCGGCCAGCGCGTCATGCCCGGCGACGCCGTCATGCTGGACGGGCGTCCCGTTAAGTTGAAGGCCGGGAGGGCGGAGCCTTGCTTGCTCATGCTCAACAAGCCCGTGCCCGTGGTGTCCACGGCCAGCGATCCGGAAGGAAGGGAAACCGTGCTCGATCTCGTGCCGGAACCGTGGCGGCGCAAGCGTCTTTTTCCCGTGGGGCGGCTCGAATTTTTTTCGGAAGGTCTGATGCTGCTGACCGATGACGGAGAGCTGGCCCATCGGCTGACTCATCCGCGCTGGCATCTTTCCAAGGTGTATCATGTGCTGGTTCGTCCGGAGCGTGGAGAGGCTTCGGTGTCCGCCGCGCTTTCTCTCATGCGGCGCGGCATGACGCTGGCCGAAGGCGACAGATTGGCCCCTGTGGACGTGAGAGTGCTGCCATCGTCGCGAGGGCTGCTGTTGGAAATGGTGCTTCATCAGGGATTGAACCGGCAGATACGACGCATGTGCCGGGACGTGGATTTTACCGTGCTGCGCCTGAAACGGGTGCAGGAAGGCCCGCTGAATCTGGGAGGGCTGGCTCCCGGCAGAGCGCGTCCGCTTTCCGCCGCGGAGGTGACCGCGCTGCGGAGGGCCGTGGGGCTGGAGTCGGGGTCGGAAAAAAACGGAGCGTCGTGAAGGAACGTCGGCTCCGCGGCAACGGCGGCCGGGGGCGCTTGTCGCGCGTGACGTCGCCCGCGTCGATGAAACGGAAGTTTTTCCGCGCGGCTGGGGATTGCCGTCTGGCGTCCGTCGCGCGGCGTCCTTTTGGGGCGGTAAGATAAAGAATACGCAGAGGTGAGTTTCGTATGGATATTCGTTTTCAGGTCGGCGGGCCTTCCCACTGGAAGGCGGACGCCGTGATGACGTTTGTGTTTGAGGGAGAAGGCGTGGAACAGGCCTGTTCCGCGCTCGCGCAGAACGCGCTCTGGCTCGGCATCGCGCCGGCGTGGCGGGACTTTAGAGGACGCAAGGGCGAATCCGTCATGTTTTACGGTCCGCAGGCCATGGAGATCTCCCGCGTGCTCGGCGTGGGGCTGGGAAAGGCGGAGAAAGCGAATATGACGGTTTTTCGTCACGCCGTGGGAACCGCCGTTCGTCGCTGCCGCGAGTATGATCTGGAGACCGTGGGAATTGACGGCGCGTCTCTGGCCCGCGTGGCCCGGACGCTGGGCGTCAGTTTCGACGCGTTGGTGCGGGAAGCCGTGATCGCCGCGTTCCTCGGTCTTTATCGCTATGACCGCTGGAAGAGCGAGAAGAGTGACCACGAAGATCCCCGCAGCCTGTTCCTGATGCTGGAGGGCGAATTTGTGGAAGACGCCGTGCGCGCGCAGGCGAGAATGGCTGAGGCTGAGGCTCGCGGCGTCATGCTTGCCCGTGACGCGGCCAACGATCCGGCCAATGTCATGACCCCTTCCGCCTTTGCGGAAAAGGCTCGTTCCGTGGCGTCGAAATACGGCATGACGTGGCGCGCTCTCGGTCCGTCCGAACTGAAAGCCGAAGGCATGAACGCGTATCTTGCCGTGGCGCGCGGTTCCGCGGAAGAACCCCGCATGGTCGTGGTGGAGTACACGCCCCGCGGCGCGGAGGGGCGGAATCCCGTGGTGCTCGTGGGAAAGGGATTGTGCTTTGATTCCGGCGGCATCAGTCTCAAGCCCGCCAAAGGCATGGAAGAAATGAAGGGCGATATGTCCGGAGCGGCCGCCGTGCTCGGCGTTATGGAGGCTCTCGGCCAGCTTGCGCCGTCCGTCGCGCCGAAGCGGCCCGTGGTAGGCGTCATGGCCTGCGCGGAAAACATGCCCGACGGTCACGCCACGCGTCCCGGCGACATCGTGATCGCGAAAAACGGCAAGTCCGTGGAAATCGTGAACACGGACGCTGAAGGCCGTCTTGTGCTGGCCGACGCCCTGGCCTGGGCCCAGGAGGCGTACGATCCTTTCCGTCTTGTGGATATCGCTACGCTGACCGGAGCCTGCGCCGTGGCTCTTGGTCTTGACGCGGCCGGTCTTTTCGCTTCGGACGACGCTCTTGCCGCCGCGCTCCATGAAGCCGGAACGCGTTTAGGCGAACGCAATTGGCGTCTGCCCCTGTGGACCGACGCCGGCCTTGCCGCGTTGAAGAGTTCCTGCGCCGATATGGTGAATTCCGGCATTCGCGAAGGCGGCGCCATCAATGCGGCGGTGTTCCTTCAGCAGTTCGTGCGCGAAGGCGTCGCCTGGGCGCATATCGACATGGCCGCTGCGGATAACGCCGACAATCCCATCAACGCCAAAGGAGCTACGGGATTCGGCGTGCGCACGCTTCTGAGCGCGGTATGGGATGATGAAGGGGAAATGCTCCAGTAAAACGAAGAGCACGGCGGGGAGTGGAAAACTTTCCGCCGCGTTTTGAGATGACGCGCTTCGGAAAAAGCGCGCAGACAAGGACGTTATCGCCAAAAGTCGCGACGCCGCGGCGACGCCGTGGTGGAAGAAACGTCCGAGGGAGAAACGTGTGAGCCGTATAAGCAAGCTCAGTTACGCGCAGCAGGTGTGTGTGAAAGCCGCTGGCAAGGCCATGCAGTCGACGGGAATGCTGCGTCCCGGCGCGCGCGTGGGCGTGGCCGTGTCCGGAGGCGTGGACAGTTTCGTGCTGCTCAAGGTGCTGCGGATACGGCAGCGCATCGTGCCATTTCCTTTTGAGATCATGGCGCTGCATCTCAATCCCGGTTTTGATCCGACCAACCATGCCCCCCTGACGGAATGGCTAGCCAAGGAAGGCATTGCCGGACATCTGGAAGTCACGGATTACGGTCCCCGCGGACATTCGGAGGAAAATCTCCGCAATTCCGCCTGTTTTTATTGCGCCAGGCTTCGCCGCAAGCGTTTGTTCTCACTCTGTCGGGAGTACGGTCTGACGCATCTGGCGTTCGGGCACAATAACGATGATCTTGTTTCCAACTTTCTCATGAACCTGGTGCAGACGGGCAAAGTCGCCGGCATGAGCATGAACGAGCCTTTTTTCGGCGGCGCGCTTCAGGTCATTCGTCCGCTCATGCTGCTTTCCAAGACGGAAATCATACGCGCGGCGAGACAGTGGGAACTGCCAGTGTTTTCCAACCCCTGCCCATCGGCCGGAAAAACGCGCCGCGCCGATATGATGGGCGTGCTCGACGCCATGTGTGCGGGCAGTAAGGTTCGCCGCAAGAATATTTTTAATGGCCTGGCCCGCTGGCAGTGGGAACAGAACCGTCTCGCCGAAGACGCGATTGACGGAAACGCCGGGGGCGGCATAAAGTAGGCGAACCCGCGCGGGATGTTTTCGTTCTTTCTCGGCGGATAGGCCGCCCGCGTTTTTCGTGCGGAATTTTCATCGAATGCAAGAGGCCCTCTATGTTTCAGATCATCGATCAGTCCTTGTTCGAAGTCATCAATATGTCGGCGCACAACGCCGTGTTCAATTTCATTGTTCCGCTGTTTTCGCAGGTATGGCTCATGTGGGTGGGTGCGTTGATATGCGTGGTCGTCTATGCCGTCCACTGCTGGCGCAGCTCCCTTGAGCCTGTGGGCCGTGTGCTTATGCTGGTGCTTCTCATGGGACTGTCCGTGGGCGTGTCTGACGTTACCACCAGCGCGTTGAAGTCCTCCATAGACAGAGAACGCCCCTGCCAGGTCGTCATGGGAACCAATTACTATGATTCCGTCACGGATCAGTGGCTGGTCATCGATGAGAACACGACGGAAACCAAAGGACTCGGCGGATCCATGCCTTCCTCGCCCTCGGCGGCGTGCATGGCGGTTGCCGTAGTGCTTTCTCTGCTTTTTTATCGTTCCAATCCGTGGGTATATCTGTTGCCGTTCTGCGTGGGCTTTTCTCAGGTCTATGTCGGCAAGAACTATCCGTTCGACGTCATCGTCGGCTGGATCATAGGGCTCGTTTCCGTTATTGCCGTCTGGTGGATATGTCATTTGATTATCATACGTTTTTCTTCTCACAGACGCCTAGGCTAGAAGAAAGATAAAAAAATTGAATTTTCTGAAAAGAATCGCTTGACTTCTTCGATGATTTTGGTAAGTTTCTTTCTCGCTGATGGGCTATCGTTCAATTGGCAGGACGTCGGATTCTGGCTCCGATAATCAAGGTTCGAGTCCTTGTAGCCCAGCCACAGCAAAATATGTCCCCATCGTCTAGCCGGCCCAGGACAGCGGCCTT
>CALUUX010000094.1 GCA_944324085.1 uncultured Mailhella sp.
AGAAGGCCATGAGCAGCATGAATATACGTTTTTCCGAGCCCGTTTCCACGGAAGGACGCGCACGCTCCGAACGAGCCGGCGACGCTCCCCCGCCATGCGACAAGGAAGCCTCCGATCTCTTCATGAAAAAGCTGGAAGAACGGGAAGCCGGCAGACACGATCTGGACAGCGGAGCGTCCCGGCATGACGAGTCGGATAAAAAGCCGGAAAGCGTTTTCTCCGCGGCGGGCATGACCAGCCCTCTCGAAAGCCTGTTCGCCGGACGCATGGAACAGCATGCTCCGGTCGCCGCGCCCGCGGCGGCGGATCCCGCCGAACTCGAGCGTCTGGTGGAGCGCATCCTCGTGTCCACGCCGGAAAGCGGCGGCCATGAAGTCCGACTCTCTCTGGGCAGTCATGCGCTGCCCGGCACGGAGATCACCCTTCAACGCAACGCGGACGGTCAGCTGTCCGTCACGCTCCTCACGTCCGACGCCTCGTCGTTTCAAACGCTTGTCGCCTCGCAGAACGACCTTCGGCAGATGCTGGAAAAGCTGGAAAACAACAACGTGCGCGTCACAGTGACGCAGAACTCCGACAGAGAAGACAACAACAGCCGCCACCGCTCGCGCGGCTACATGGAGGAAGAAACGCTCGGATCTTGACGGAAAGCGTGACGCTTTCGCGCGGACGCGCGGCAGGAACGCCTCCGACCGTCCTCCGTTTTTGGCCGTAACGAGCCTTGACGCGTCAGCCCTTCCACGTCAAACCAGACGAAAAACTAAACGGCTCGCTTCATCCCGCTGCGACGCCGCATCACCGCCCGAAGGCGCGCCGTTGCGAGAATCGCGCGCCACGGCAACAACCTTTCAACTCGCTCTCTTTCACGGAACGGAACATCGCCATGGCGGAACCTGTCTACTACCCTTCGTTTAAACCTCTCCCCATGCATCGGGAACAAGCCCTGCTGCTGAACGCCCTGACGCTGCGCGCCGCGCCATGGCGCGCGCCTTTCGGCGCGGGAGAACTCACGGTCACGCCTCTTCCGGACGCCCCGGACTTTTCTCCGGCCTGCTCGCTGTCCCTCGACATCGACGGAACGACCTGGCGTATGGAGATGGACAACACGGCCGCGCTGCTGCGCCATGAAGCCTTTGCCGAAACCGACGGCCGCGCTCCCGCATTCGACGAACGCGCCCTTCCCGTCGAAGTGCGTCGCGCGCTGCTGGAATCGTTGCTGGCTCCCCTGCTTTCCGCGCTTCGATCCTGCCTGGACAAACCGTTTTCCATTCTGGACGCGAAGTTCCCCGCCGCCCCGGAAAACGTCGCGTTTTCCACAGGCTTCAAGGCGACTCTTTCCGCATGCAACGGCATGCCGGAACTGACGACGTTCCTCAGGCTCGCGCCCCTGAACGCGGAAGACGCGTCCGCGCTTACCGCTCCTCTTCGCGCGCTGCCGAGGCGACAGGACTCTCCCCTGCGCTCCACGCTGAACGCCGTTCCCCTTGAAGTCGCTCTGGAATCAGGCTATCTTTCCTTGAGTCCCGAAGAAGTCGCCGGACTCGCGCCGGAAGACGTGCTTCTGCCCGAGGTCTGGACGGCTCCGGAAACGCTGACCCTGCGCGTCCGCCGCGCGGACGGCCCCGCTCTTGCGGCCGTCTGCGCCATCGAAGAGGGGCAGGTCACCCTTTCCTCACCTTTATCCGAAGAATCGACACCTTCCATGGACAACTCCGAACTGAAAGACATAAATATCCGCCTGAGCTTTGAGCTGGATCGCCGCATCATCACCGTGGGAGAACTGGAATCTCTCGCTCCGGGATACACCTTCGCGCTGGATTGCGACGCCGCTTCTCCCGTGACCATACGAGCCAACGGCAAGGCCATCGCTCGAGGACGCCTTGTGGACATGAACGGAGTCCTTGGCGTGCAGATCGCCGAAACGCTGTAGCGCGCCCGGAGCCGCGTTCCATGACCGACATCAATCCGTTGTATCTCATGGCGGCCCTGTCCGTGCTCGGACTGGCGCCCTTCTTTCTCATGATGGTCACCTCCTACGTCAAAATCGTGGTGGTCACCTCGCTGGTGAGAAACGCGCTCGGCGTGCAACAGGTGCCTCCAGCCATGGTCATGAACGGCCTCGCCATCATTCTCAGCGTCTTCATCATGGCACCTGTGGCTATGGACACCGCCGACATCGTCAAAAACATCACGATTCCGCCCAACCCAGGATTCGCGGACGTTCTCGCCGTCGCCGACAAGGCTTCGCCGCCGCTGAAACGCTTTCTCTCCGCTAACTCCGACGAAAAAGTGACCAATATGTTCATGGGAACGGCCAAACGCATCTGGCCTGCCGAACGACACAACATGATAAGCAAGGACAACCTGCTCATCATGATTCCGGCCTTCACCATTTCGGAGCTCACCAAGGCCTTTCAAATAGGCTTCGTCCTTTATCTGGCCTTCGTGGCCATAGATCTCATCATCTCCAACATCCTGCTCGCCATGGGCATGATGATGGTTTCCCCCACCACCATATCGCTGCCGTTCAAGCTGCTGCTCTTTGTCACGCTCGACGGCTGGCTGAAAATCAGCCAGGGCCTGATGCTCAGCTATCAGTAACGGAGGTTTCCCGTGCAGATCCATACCACCATTCAGGACGGCGTGTCCGTCACCAAGATTTCCGGCCGCATGGACGCCACCACGGTCGCGGAATTCAATGAGGAATGTCAGAACCTGCTGAAATCCGGTTCCGGTCGCATCATCATTGATCTCAAAGGTCTGGAATACATCAGCTCCGCCGGGCTGCGCGGCATTCTCACCATGGGCAAGGCGTGCAAGGCCGCGGGCACGACGCTGGCCTTCTGCTCCATGCAGGACATGGTGGCCGATATGTTCAAGCTGTCCGGCTTTACGTCCATCCTCAAGGTCTATCCCAACCTTGACGAAGCTCTCGCAGGAATGCGCTGAGCCGCAAAGCCGAAGCCCCCGCCCCACGCTCTGGAGCCGACGCATCCGTCGCCTTTGCGGACGGATCTCCGATCCCTCCGCGAGCGACGTCCTTCTCCATGCCGCAGGAGGCCCTCATGCCACAGCTTCACGTTCCTGCCAGACTGGAACAGCTTGCCGCCGTCAACAGCTTTCTTTCGGAAAACATCCCGCCCCGCTTTCTTCCCGTTCTGCTCAACCTCGAACTGGTGACGGAAGAACTGCTGGTCAACGTGTTTAGCTACGCCTATCCCGAAGGTACCACTGGCAACGCGGAAATCGCCCTGCGAGAAGTATTCTTTGACGGGGAGGAGATGCTCTGCTTTTCCGTGAAAGACTGGGGCTCGCCGTTCAATCCCTTTGCCGAAGCGCCCACGCCCGACCTTTCCCTCGATACGGAAAGTCGTCCCATTGGCGGACTCGGCATCTATCTCATCCGCAACGTCACGACGCATCAGGCCTACTCCCGAGAGGACGGAACCAATCGCATTGACGTCTATTTTTCCCTGCCGGAACAGGAATGACCTCCCGTGTCGCATGCCCTCGCTGAAAAGAACCGTCATTCCTACGCGCGCTCCGTCGCCCTTTTCTGCGCGCTGACGCTCTTCGCTCTTCCGCCCAGCGACGCGCTCGCCGGACGCATTCTTTCCGAAGAGGTCACGGTCACGGAAGTCAGCCCGCTGACCAGAACGCCGGGCCACGAATTTCTCATCGACAGCATGGACGTCGCCAGCCTTTCCCCGTCGGCGCGTTTTCTGGCCATGCCCCGCCCCATGATCACGCCGGAACTCGCCGGAGCCTTGCGGAACGGCAGCGCGTACACCGCGCCGGAAGAATGGAAACGCATCATCCGCAAAGCCGCCAACGCCTACGATCTGCCGGAATCCCTCATCGCGGCGATCATCCGCACGGAATCGTCGTTTCAGGCGCGGGCTGTCTCTCCCAAGGGCGCACGCGGCGCCATGCAGATCATGCCTGAAACCCAGAAGGAACTCGGCCTCGAGGATCCCTACGACGCCGAAGCCAACGTCATGGCCGGAACCTCCTACCTGCGGCGACAGCTGGATCGGTTCGGCTCGCTTGAACTGGCTCTCGCGGCCTACAACGCCGGCCCCGCCAACGTGGAAAAATACGGCGGCGTTCCGCCCTTCCCCGAAACAAGAGAATATCTGCGTCTTGTCGCCGCCCACAGCGCAGAAGGAGACCACGTCGGCCCGTCGCAGGACAAGGAAAAAAACAGCGTTCGCCGACAAACGACGGACGTCCAACCTTAAAACGCGTCCTATCGACGCCGACTCCCAAACGACAGCACCTCTGGCAAAGCCTGCCATAAACGCGCCGGAAAAAACATCATGAACAAGCTCTTCATTACCCTTGTCGGAACGAGCCTCGCCGCTCTTCTTCTTGCCGTAGGCTGCGGCTCGTGGCTGTTTCTGCAATCATGGGAAGAGGGAAAAAGGCTGGAACGCCAAAATCGGGAACTGATGGCTTCCCTGGAGGCCTCCCGCATACGACTGGAAAATTTCTGCGAATATCCGACGGACGCGTTATGCAATCTGGATACCCAGAACGGCAGCGTAAGCTCGGCCATGAGCGGGCTCACTCCCACCGCCCTCCAAACGCCGGAAAGCTCCCCGGTCCCGACGCCCCGCGCCGTCCCTCTGCCCGAGCCGACGCCCCGCGCCAAAGCGATGTCGACGCCCGCCGAGACATCCTCGCCCGAGACTTCGCGGGCGGAAGAAGTCACCTCCAGCGTCGCGACGGAAAAAGCGCAGGCCAACGCCGTTCCCCTTCAGCCCACCGACAAGCCCAAACAAGCCGAGGCAACGACGCCTGCCACTACGGCGGAACGCGTTGCTTCCAAGGTCTCCGCTCCTGCAAGACCCAAGAAAACCTGGACGTCTCTCGATCAGGACAAAAACGCCATGACGCTGCGCATCGCGGGCGAAGGCTCGTCCTTGACGGCGTCGGGACAAATCCTCCCCGATCCCCTTCGCTATGAAGTCACGTTGCAAGGATTGTGGAACGTCTCCAACAGAAATCTGGAAACGACGCTGGTCAAAGGCATGAACCAGAACGTCCGGAAAGGCGACACTGTGCTCGTTTTTTCTCTTGCCGAAACACCGGGAGACTGCGCCGTGCGCCAGGAAGACCCGCGCACCATCGCCATCGTCATCCGGTAAGCGACACAAACGCCTCTTTACGCACCCGCCGATTCTTCTCAGGACGAAAAAAACTTGCGCAGTGGTCCCGCAAAGGGCTTTGCCGCCTCAGGCAGCGTAAAACGCTTACCTTGCACGAAATCCTTGAGCAGCGCGTCCACGCCCTCTCGGTCGGCGGAAAGAGCCGTCGGGCGTATCCACGCGCCGTTCTCCTCCACCTCGGCGCGGCTCAACACGACGCGCACCTCTTCCGAAAACCCTAACAGACGAACGACAACCTCAATGCCGCCCTCCGGAGCGCATCCCAGATCGACAATCTGCGCGTATCGTTTCGTGCGACGGCGCAACGCGTCCATGACGGCGCCGCTTTTCAAAATCTTGTCCACGCCGGCGCGAAGCGCAAAAGAAAATACACCCTGCATCGTTTTCCATCCTGATCTGTCATGATTGACGACTGCCCCCGGCGTCACGATCGTTCCTTATCCGCGACAGCGAAAACGACTGGGCAAACGCCGAAGGCGAGACAACTTCTGGCCTTTCAAAAAAACTCTTGCGCGCCTCGTCGAACATCCCTCATGCACGCGGGACCATCTTTTGACGCGGCCTCGCGGCGTTCACTCGACTCGTTCTTTCTCCTCGTTCCCGGCGGCTGCCAGCACGACGGCCTCGCCAAGGATAAAGAGAACCTGCGCCGTCGCCTGAAGAAAAAGCATGGCTTCTTCGGCGGGGCGTCCTTTTATGGCTCCGCTCCAGGTCGCCAGCGCCATGATGCTCCAGTTACCCTTGATGCATGCGGCAAGTCTGTCGCCGACAGGCGAACCTCCCGGCATGCCAGCAAGATCAAGAGCCGTGTCGTCAAGATATTTCATGCCGCGTTCGCGGGACAACAGCGCAAAAAGATTGCTCTTGAGCAACTCCTCGCCCACGGCCTGCCAAAGATTGGCCGCCGCCGCTCCGGCAAAACAGCATGAGCCGAGCACGGCCAGAGGCTCTACATGGTCATACAAAGAGTGATACTCCCGGACGCAATGCTCGAAAAACGTCCGCACCAAGCCTGAAAGTTCGGGAACGCTGCGCACCGAGTCTTTCAGAAATCCGGCCTTCACGGCGTCCGCCGCCAACAGATTCTGAAGCCCGCTTCTGTACTCCGCTATTTCCCGAAGCAGATCGTTGTCCTTACCGCTTTCCATACGCGCCTCCCGCCGATTCTCCTGACTTTGGTTGAAAAAGGAACGTAGCAGCAACGGCCCCGCCTTTCAAGCTGCGTCGATCATGACGCTTCACGCGCTCCCTCTTCACAGTCCGCGCGGAGTGGCGTACCCGCTTCCCGGACCAGGGACGACGCGTCATCTTGGCAGAAAAATCAGAACATGGTAAGAAAAACACGCCGGAACGCGCGAGAGTTTTGCCTCCGCATGCCTTTCCGGCCGTAATCTCACAGCAAAGGATTCTCCATGAAAATCTTCCATGTCTTCGGCGACTCCGTCACGCTGGGCGTGAACGACGCTCCCGCGGGAGGATGGGTCGCCCGTCTGGCCGGCAAGGCCGCGGAAGCCGGTCTTCCGGTTCCCCCGGATACCTTCTACAACATGGGCGTCCGCAAAAATTCCAGTCGCATGATTCTCGATCGCTGGGAATCGGAATTCAAAGCCAGGGTCATAGACGGCGTGCCCTCCTATCTGCTGTTCTGCTTCGGCACCGTCGACATGGCCGCGCCAAAAGGTTTTCCCAACGTTCCTCTGGGAGAATCCGCCGCCAACGCGCGTGACATTCTTCTGAAAGCCAAAACGTACGGTTCCGTCGCCCTCGTCAGCGCGCCTCCCGTGAAAGACGCGGAACACTGCCAGCGTCTCGACGCGTTGTGCACGGCCTACGCCTCCATCTGCGCTTCCATCGACGTGCCTTTCATTGATATTTTTCATCCCCTTCTCAAAAAGGGATATGTGCGGGATCTCGCCGACGGAGTGCATCCCGGCCCCGTCGGCAACGAGCTGATCGCCGCCGAACTGATACAGGCTCCGGCACTGTCCGACTGGTTTAAAGACGAAAATAATGCTTGACAGAAAAGATAGGTCTCTATAGATTCAACCTTCGTCAAGCGACGACACGTCACCATCGTCTATCCGGTTAGGACAGAGGCCTCTCAAGCCTCCAAGACGGGTTCGAATCCCGTTGGTGACACCAAATTTGAGTACAATGAAGAACGCCAAGATGCATAACATCTTGGCGTTCTT